>JACCYQ010000045.1 GCA_013696395.1 Chitinophagaceae bacterium | reverse complement strand
AGTTGATAAAGAACTAAGCTACTTAAAAAATTGAAAGCAAATCACCCCGATATGCATCGGGATTAAAGAACCAAGCTACTTAAAAATGGAGAGCAAATCATAACGTTTAATCGCTAATAATGCATACGAAGGGAAGAACGGAGTGCACACCATCTTTACAATAAAAATCCTGGCCAAAAACCGGGACTGAACATTTATAATTTTTGAAATTATTTAAGCCAGTTTGTGCTCTTTAGCTTCCTGCATTCTCTTTACCAGGAAATAGCTGCCGAAGAATACGGCGGAAAAAAATAAGGTTGCTGCGAGGCTTCCACGGTAAAACGGTAATGCATCATTATAGCTCATCATCAAACCTTCAAAGGTTTTTGGCCGGTACAATCCACCGCCGCCCATCCAAACTAAAAAGTTTGAAATGATGAAATAGGTTGTAGGTGCTGCAATAGATGCGGCTGCTATTTTAGCCCAGTTAATTTTCCTGATCATAAATCCAAATACAACCATACCTGCAAATAAAATATAATTAACTATCTGCCCTTCGTAAAAACCGGGCATTATGCTTACATTAAAAGAAAACAAAACCTGGAATAACAGGTCGGAAATAAACATGGATAAAATTGGAACCAGGATGGCCCATCTTTTATCTTTCAACACTGCTCCCGCAAAAACAGCGATGGCGATCTGCGGGGCAAATCCCAATGGGCGATCGTCCCACACACGGTAAACAGAAGCCGCAATCAACATCAATCCAAAAACGGCTATTATGGTTTTATTCAATTTCATTTTTTCTTATTGTAACGGTATGCTAATAATTATAACTGCAAAAATAACTGAATTGATTTAAAAATCAGGCTAAGTTATCAACGCCTGTTAACTGGCGCAGATGCAATATAGAACTGGCTTTGCGCCAAAGCTTTAAATTTTATCCCGGCATCGTAAAAAATAATGGCCGATTCCCCGGCTTTTATCAAGAGTTCATTTTTTTCTTCTTTCAATAACAATGCTCCTTCCATTACCAGAATAATTTCCGCAGTACGTGCATTCCGTTTCAGCGATTCATTCTTTTTTAAAAGATAACCGGCTAATTCGAAATCCTTTGCCGGCGTAGCATAAATCATTTCCGTTATTTCCTTTTTTGGCCGGATGATTGCCGGTTTCACTTCTTTAAATTTCACCAGGTTCATCAATTCTATAACATCCACATGTTTGGGAGTAAGTCCGCCACGTAAAACATTATCCGAATTAGCCATGATCTCTACATTCTGTCCTTCCAGGTAAGCATGCAAAATACCCGCAGCCTGGTAAATGGCCTCACCCGGTTGCAAATGAACCAGGTTAAATAAGTAAATAGAAAATATTCCGCGGTCAATATCAGGCGTTACATTGAAAGTTTGTGCAGCCCTTGCCGCCCAAAAATCTGCATCGTCTTTTTTAAAGGCATTTTTATGATATTCCGGAATAATACGCTTTAATAAAGGCTGCAACATCTCGTTCACTTTTTCCTGCGGCATTTCCATTACATAGCGGTAAAGCCCTTCATATCCTTTGCTGGTAAAAACTTTTAAAAGTGGTTTTAATTCTTTTACTGATTTCAAAGTGCTTGTTAAAAGCGACGCCTCTTTAAATCCATGTAATAACCAAAACTCGCTCAGGGCAACCATCAGTTCCGGCTTATGGTTATCATCTTTATAATTACGGGTTGGAGCATCCAATGGAATGCGCATTTCATTTTCTTTTTTAAAAGCAGCTTCGGCATATTTCCTGGAAGGATGAACCTGTATGCTAAGCATATCCTTTACATCGAGGATCTTTAAAAGGTATGGCAGGCGATGAAAATTCCTGGCAATATTATCACCCAAAGCTTTAACTGGCGATTGCTCAATATATTTATTTAAAGAAACAGTTTCATCACTGCTTATTTCAACAAATGAAGGTGCTTTATCATGGGCACCTAACCAGTATTCTGCAAAAGGTTCGTGATTAGGATTTTCAATGTTTAGTAATGCAGGCAGGTAAGCGGTTCCTCCCCAGTTATAATGTTGCACCGATCCTTTTAATGGAAACATTTTCATGCGCTTCATTCCTGATTTTGTAATTTAAAGTAAAGATAACCGCATGGCCACACACAACCAACTGGGCAAAGAGGCGGAAGAACTGGCGGTAAAATACCTGGATTCAAATGGTTTTACCATCCTTTTTCGTAACTGGCGTTACTCCTATTACGAAATTGACATTGTAGCCACCAAAAATAATATGTTGCATATCATCGAGGTAAAATGCCTGAAATCGGACAAGGAATGCTACCCGGAGCAGGCGGTTACCAAAAAGAAATTTCGATTTTTGCTGAATGCAGCCGACGAATTTTTATTCCAGCATCCTGCTTACCGTCATGTGCAATTTGATATTTTATCCATTACCATGCGCTCAAATATGGATCATGAATATTTTTTTATAGAAGATGTATCTTTTTGATGAGCGAATAAATATTTCACAATCTGATTTCATTATCCTGGACAACGAGTGTGGTTGGTTCACCATAATGCTTCTTGCCTTTCACCATCAACAACATTTTTTCAACCATCTTAAAAGTGGCAGGACAATATTCAATATTTTGTTTGTGCACATGGATATAATCAACCATTTTCTTTTTTGACAGGTGAGGAAATCCTGCACAATCCACTGGCCTTACTTCATAGATGTTGCATTTATTGTCTTCCAGGTTCAGGAACTGGCATGGATTATTTACATTCATCCAGTCGCCCGTCTTTTTTTCCTGGTACAACCATTTTTCCTTAAATGCACTACGCGTCATACCTAAATGTGTGGATATGCGGGAAATATCTTTTGGGGTAAAAGTTGGCGTCATTCTTTTACAACAGTTTGCGCAGGTAAGACATTCTGTTTCCTGCCACACTTCTGCTTCTATTAATGGTGTGATAGCATCCAGTTTCTTTGGCGGATTTTTTTCAATCTTCGACAAAAATCTTTTAAATACATTTTTTTGAATTCGCACCCGTTGCCTGAACGATCGCAGATTAACAGACATATGTTTTTATAGCTTTGGGGCCGAAGATAAAAGTTTTTGTTTTACAAGTATCTTAGTGTCTATTTTTGTTTGATATGAAAGTGAAATAATCATTGCCATTTCTATTCATTAAACGAACTTATTAGAAAAAAACCTTGTATACTTTAAAAACCAACTGATGCAATTAAACAAACTATTAGTAGCTATTCCTTTACTGGCGCTTGCCGCAGCCTGTAATAACCAGTCAGCCGAGGCAATTAAACCATTATGCGATACAACCTGCATGACAGATTCAATTGGCTTTTCTCTCGATCATCCTCAAAAGCCCTATGTGTATATAACCGCCCTTGATTGTCATCCTGATTCATTGGTATGGAGTCATTCGGCTATTGAAAGTAACCGTAAAATGGAATTCAGCTCACTGGTGAGCAATACTGTATATATGAATGCCAGCATGGTTGATTGTTATATAAAAGATACCAGTTATGCCTGGTTAAAGTTCAATGATTGCATGACCGGCCGGGGCTATTTAATGAAATTGCCATTCAGCAAAGCAAATGACTTGAGCAACTATACAAGTGCCCTGAATAGTTTTGATCCGGCATTCAAGATTGCAGATGGCCTGATCTGTTATGCTGATTATACCTTTATTTATGTAGAAGACATGGAAACAGGTAAAACAGAAAAATTACTGATGCACGACCAGGAATTGAAAATCGACTGGAATAATATCCATGAAACATTTGAATCGGTAACGGTTACCCGTAACCGCATTGAAGCGGACATTCTGATTAATGGGACAAAGAAACGTGTAGAGAAAGATATCAGCCTTTAATTATGTGGCAACCCTATAAAAAAGGATTCAAATCGTACCTGCAACTGGAAAAATCATTATCAACACATTCCGTGCAAGCCTACCTGCACGATATTGAATTGCTTACCCAGTTCCTGCAATCTCAAAATACAATGGTCAATCCTGCAGATGTTAGTTTACAACATCTGCAGGATTTTCTTAAACACATTGCTGAACTGGGCATGAGTTCTTCTTCGCAAGCCCGTATAATTTCAGGCATCAAAGCTTTTTATAAATATGCCTTGATAGAAAACATAAGTACACTTAATCCATCTGTATTATTAGATGCACCTAAATTAAAGAAATCACTACCTGATGTTCTCCATTTTGATGAGATTGAAAAGATCCTTGCAACAATAGACCTCAGCACACCTGAAGGAACCAGGAATAAAGCCATTGTTGAAACCCTTTACAGTTGCGGCCTGCGGGTTACAGAACTGGTAGAATTAAGAATCTCCCAATTATTTTTAGAAACTGGTTTTATTAGGGTAATTGGTAAAGGAAATAAGCAAAGACTGGTACCCATTGGTGGCGATGCGATAAAATATATCAATTTGTACCGGGAAAATATTCGGGTACACATTGCCGTAAAACCAGGTAATGAAGATTACGTTTTCTTAAATCGCCGTGGAACAAAATTGTCGAGGATTATGATCTTTTTGATCATAAAAGAACTGGTTAATAAAGCTGGCATCAAAAAAACAATATCACCGCATACGTTTCGTCATTCATTTGCCAGTCACCTGGTTGAAGGTGGAGCCGATCTCCGGGCTGTACAGGAAATGCTTGGGCACGAAAGTATTACAACCACGGAGATCTATACCCACCTGGACCGGGAGTTTTTGCGTAAAACGCTTGAGCAGTTTCACCCCGGATTTAAATGATCAATCTCTTTTAGTTGTTTTTTTCATGGCATCAATATTATTGCCGCCTATAGAAGACGCATTTTCCACCAATCTTATAAATTCATTCCTGTAACCTTCCTCATCTTTCCCTTTTGCCGCTTTAGCCAATTGAATTACCTGAGAATAGGATGAACCGGCTTTAAATTCAGATTGCCGCAATATCATCCCCCACTCTGCCACTGCTGCGGCAAACCTGAAATTGTTTGAAGTCTTATTCAAAACGATTTGGTTGTCATTCACTGCATGAACAATCAGTTTGCTGATTTCCTCTCCCGGTTTCTTATACCTGAATTTGATGGTCATTACTTCGTTTCCGGCAGATTTTATCAGCTTATTATTAGATTGATATTTCAGCGAGTCCACCTCTTCCAGCCACTCACTTTTTATACCTGTGGGAATGATTTCGTATAACGCTGTAACCGTATGCCCGCTGCCCATTTCCCCTGCATCTTTTTTATCATTATTAAAATCTTCTTTATTCAGCATCCTGTTTTCATAACCAATCAGGCGATAACCTTGTACATGCGCAGGATTAAATTCAACCTGTAATTTTACATCTTTCGCAATGGTAAACAAGGTGCCGCCAAATTCATTAACCAATACTTTCCGGGCTTCATCCATGCCATCGATATAGGCATGATTGCCATTCCCTTTGTCGGCGATCTTTTGCATTTTATTATCCTTGTAATTACCCATTCCATAACCCAAAACGGTCAGGTAAACTCCACTTTTTCTTTCTTCTTCAATCAGTCGCTCCATAGCATCATCACTGCTGGCGCCAACGTTAAAATCGCCATCCGTGCAAAGGATCACCCGGTTGTTGCCATTCTTTACAAAATGTTCCCGCGCTGTTTTATAGGCCAATTGTATGCCGGCACCTCCGGCTGTGGAACCACCTGCATCCAGTTCGTTAATGGCATTTTTTATTTTCAACTTATCATTACCGTTAGTAGGTGGTAAAACCAACCCAGCCGCACCTGCATAAACAACAATTGAAACACGATCATTCTCCCTTAACTGGTCTGTGAGCATTTTCATGGAAGCTTTCACCAATGGCAATTTTAAGGGGCCCTGCATGGAACCCGAAACATCAATCAAAAAAACAAGGTTAGAAGCAGGCAGTTTTTCGGTGGCGATTTTTTCTCCCTGCATACCGATCATAACCAGTTTATGTTTCGGATTCCAGGGGGCATCACTCATTTCAGTATGAAAAGAAAAAGGATGTTCGCCTGTTGGTTGCGGATAATCATATTTAAAATAATTGATCATTTCCTCAATCCGGATAGCTCCTGCAGGTGGCAATTCACCACGGCTGATGAAGCGCCTGATATTACTGTATGAAGCGGCATCCACATCTATCGAAAAAGTTGAAAGCGGATTGTCTGCTGTTTTTAAAAAACGGTTATCATTGATATGGTCATAATCTTCTGTATTATAATCAACATAATTCCTGTCCGGATAAAAGCCCGGCGTCGAAGGATAAGATTTGGCATTCCCCATTTGACTTTGTAAAATGCGTTCTTTCCTTTGGGTGCCTATTCCTGTAACAAGTACTTCCTGCAATGCAGTGGAAGCTGATTGCATTTTTACAGAAATGGATTTTCTTCCTCTCACCTTTTCTTCTTTGGTTATAAACCCAACCGCGGAGAAAACAAGAATGGCATTATTGTCTTCAATCATAATTTCATAACGTCCATCCTTACCTGATACGGTGCCTGTGCCATAGCCTTTCACCGTGATACTGGCTTCTGCTACAGGATTTCCATGCTCATCAGAAACATAACCACTAACCTTTAACAGTCTGGTTTCTGCAAATGAACTACCCAATAATAAAAAGGGTAATAAGTAGATTAATATCTTTCTCATAATAAATGATTTTAAAAGCAGATGCATCCTTTTTACCAATTACATAAGTCTACCCGAAAAATATTATCCTTATTTTTAACGGGTGTCTTTTCTTAAAAACATATCACAATCCGGTTTAACTGATCACGAGCTGGCTCAATCTTACCGATCCACTGGCAACCTGGTGATTTTGGGTGAATTGTATCAACGATATATGGATCTTTTATATGGCGTTTGTCTTAAATACCTGAAAGATGATGAGAAAGCAAAAGATGCGGTGATGCAGATTTTTGAAGAATTGGTGGTGAAATTGCGTAAACATGAAGTTGAAAATGTTAAAGGCTGGATCTACCAGGTAACCAAAAATCATTGCCTGATGCAGTTAAGAACTCCCAAAAACTTAAAAACGGTAGAAATTCATCCGGATCTTATGCAAAGCCCCGAAAATGTGCATCTGAATGGCGTATTGGAAAGAGAAGAAAATTTAAATAAACTGGAATACTGCATCGGCACCTTATCAAATGAACAACAGCAGATGATTAAATTGTTTTACCTGCAAGGCAAATGTTACCAGGAAATTGTTGATGAAACCGGAACAGAATGGAACCAGGTGCGCAGTTATATTCAGAATGGAAGAAGAAATTTAAAAACCTGTATGGAAAAATCAATGGAAGAAAATCAAAATAAAACACCTTTAAAGCGTTAGAATATTTTGGCAGATCATCAACATAAAAATTATACAGCAAGGGATATAGAAATGTATCACAATGGCCAGCTAACGCCTGCAGAAATGCATGCCCTGGAAAAAGCTGCGCTTGATGATCCGATGCTGGCAGATGCTTTGGAAGGATTTTCTTCAGTTGAATCAACAACCATTGAACCTGGCTTACAAGATCTGCAGGAACGATTAAAACAAAGAATATTTATTGATGAAAGCCGGAAGACACCGGTAATAATATTTTATAAAAAGAATTGGTTCCGCGTTGCTGCCATGTTCATCCTTTTTGCAGGCATGGGTTTTATGACCTACCAATTCGTATTCAACCAAAAAGAAAAAGATATTGCGGCCACTGAAAAAACGGAAGAAGCGCCGTTTATTACAACAGACACTACTTCAACAACAACTATAACCCCGGCAGAAACAGATTCTATTCCAGTTGCCAGCAGGCAGCAAGACATGGCTGCAGCAAAAAAAGAAACATCGGAACCTACATCAACGCCTGCGGAAACAACTATTCAAAACAATATAGAAAGCCAGGTTGCCGGAACCGAACTTCAAACCAAAAATGCAGAAACAGAAATTGCGGCGCAAGCAATACAGTCGGAAAGTAAAAGAGACAAAATGATTGCTGATGCAAATAAAGAGACTGAACAAAACGCATTCGTCAGAAATGCACAATCCAAAATGGCAAGGCCTATGGCAGCTGCTCCCCTTTCATCAAAACCATTGAATGCTTTAAGCGGAAGAATAACAGATGAAAAAAACAAACCGGTACCCTTCGCAGTAATCAGTAACCGGCAAGAAAATTTATTTGTTGCTGCGGATTCTGCAGGAAAATTTTCCATGTTGACTTCAGATACTGTTTTGTCCATAGAGATCAGTTCGGTAGGTTATGAAAATTCAATTTTTTCTTTACAGGGAAAAAAGTTGAATAGTATCGTTTTGAAAGAAAGCACTGCAGCATTAAGTGAGGTTGTAGTTACCGGTTACGGGACATCTAAAAAGAAAGCTTTCAACGATTCACCTGAACCCACTATTGGCTGGGAAAAGTATTTTCAATACCTGGATGATAAGCAAATAAAAACAGGCCTTTTATCGTCCGGCCAACAAAAAGGCATCGTTGAACTTTCATTCAGCATTAACAAAAAAGGACAACCTGAAAATATAAAAATGTTGAAAACAGATTGTATACCTTGTACCACCGAAGCTATCCGGCTGGTAAAACAAGGCTCTGGCTGGAAGTTAAATAGCCGTGATAACCAGGTGAAACTCCAGGTATCGTTTATCCCAAAATGATGGATTTCTGTTTATTTTTCCTGTTTCACTAGGGGTGATTCCTTATCTTTAACCCCTAAAAAATTAAATTATGATGAAGAAATTATTATTGGCTGCTTTTGTAACGGGCAGTTTTACATTGGTCGATGCACAGCAACTGAAAACACCGGCTCCCAGCCCGGCCCAAACCATAAAACAGGATTTTGGACTAAGTAATATTGAACTTTCCTATTCCCGCCCAGGTGTAAAAGACCGCCAGATATTTGGCGACCTGGTTCCTTATGGAAAAGTATGGCGCACGGGTGCTAACAACGCAACAACCCTTACGTTTGGAGACGAAGTTGTAATTGGGGGTAAAAAAATTCCTGCCGGAAAATATGGTTTATTGACTATACCGGGTGCTGATGAGTGGACAATGATCATTTCAAAACAAACAGACGTTTCCAGTCCGGCGGCTTATAAAGAGGCTGAGGATATGGTTAGGGTAAATGTAAAACCAGTTAAAGCAGATATTAATTCTGAAACCTTTACGATGCAGTTTGCTAATGTGAAGCCAGAAAGTATTGACCTGGTTATGCGTTGGGATGATTTAATGCTAAACATGCCCATCACCGCTAATGTTGAAGAGAAGGTTATGGCACAGATCAATAATCTCATGAATAAGGATAATCGTCCTTATTTTGGTGCAGCCATGTATTATATCGACAATGGTAAAGATCTTAAACAGGCACTGGCATGGCTGGATAAAGCGGTTGAGCAAAATCCAAATGCATTCTGGATTCATCATCAGCGCGCCAATGCACTGGTCCGTTTGGGTAATAAAGCTGAAGCCAGGACAGCTGCCAATAAATCAATGGAACTGGCAAGGACTGCGAATAATGATGACTATATCAGCTTGAATGAAAAATTATTGGCCGAATTAAAATAACATTACTTTCCAGGTATGGTTGTTTGATAAATGTTTATTAAATAATAAGAAATTAGCTCACATTTTAAAACACCAGCAAATTTTTCAAAACAACAATTTGTTCCAAAATAAAAACCACAAGAGCACAGTAAGCTTTTGTGGTTTTTTAATTTTATACCGATCGGTCTGTTTCAGTATCAGCAGCTATTTATTTATTATTATAATCTCCTGATCTGGATATTGCGGTACCAAACTTTGTCACCATGATCCTGCAATGCGATCTTTCCTTTTTTATAGGTACCAAAGCCTGAATGCTCTTTAAATTTACTGTTGGCAACCATATTTTTCCAATTATCGTCCCACATGGTTGTTTGAACAACATCAGAACCATTTAACCGGAAAACTAAATTTCCATTTTCAGCCCTGATCTCTACATCGTTCCATTCACCAGCTGGCTTCACGGTTTCTGGATTAGCGGCTATAAGGTCATACAAATCTCCGGCCCGATGTTTATTAATTTTTGCGTCGGCATGCCTTTCATTGTCCAGTACCTGCATTTCAGGACCAGTATTCCAGGTGTTTCCAAATTTTGAAGTATCCTCATGAACATAAAAAATGATTCCACTGTTTCCGCCCGAATCAATTTTCCATTGAAGCTTCAGATGAAAATTTTCATATTCTTCATCCGTTACTATATCACCCCCATCTTTAACGGAAGGATCAAAAAATATTTCGCCATCCTGTACTTTCCATGACTGGCCAACAGTTGTTTTACCATAAATATGCCATCCATTCAGTGAATTACCGGAAACCAATGTTTGCCAATCTTCGGTAGTTTGATCGTTATTCATAACGTTTGTAGAATCTGATGTTGTTGTTGAAGTAGATGTATCATTACACGCTACTAAAAATAATACCATTACAAAAAGTGAAATTGTCCTTGTCATTTTTTAATTATTTTTTAATAAAAGAATATAGCGTACTAATGCTTCTGCATCAGCCTGAGGTAAACTAGCATGCGGAGTCATTACATCAGGCCCCCAAACACCTGAACCACCGGTAATAATCTTATTAGCCAGGTAATTGATTACTGTGTCCGGTTGAGAACCGTATTTATTGGCAATTTCCCGATAGGATGGCCCAATAATTTTTGTGTCTACTTTATGGCAGGTTGCGCAGTCCTGTGTAACCTCTATCGCCAAACCAGCCTGGTAAACAGGGTTTGAACTAAGATCTTCTGTGGATGATGCTGCAGCATCAGTAGTAGTTTCACTTGTTTCTGATTTTTCCTCTCCACTATTGCAGGCAGCAATAAATAATGCCACCATAATAAGTAAACTGTATGTTTTTTTCATAATGCTGATTTAATATTTAAATTTTATTGTAATCCCAGTATTGTTTTATTCAGGTCATCATTTGCATCTACTCCGGCAAAATCATCAAAGGCTTTTTCAGTTACCCGGATGATATGATCATTTATAAAAGCCACACCCTCTTTAGCCCCATCTTCCGGATGTTTAAGACAACACTCCCACTCGAGCACTGCCCATCCTTTATAATTATATTGAGCAAGTTTGCTAAATATGGATTTAAAGTCTACCTGGCCATCACCAGGTGAGCGATAACGACCTGCCCGGTTTAACCAGCTCTGGTATCCTCCAAAAGTTCCCTGCTTACCCGTTGAATTAAATTCCGCATCTTTTACATGAAATGCTTTTATACGATCATGGTAAAAATCAATATACTGAAGGTAGTCAAGACATTGCAAAACAAAATGAGAAGGATCATACAAAAGGCATGCACGTGGATGCTCCTCCACTTTTTGCAAAAACATTTCATAAGTAACTCCATCAAAGAGGTCTTCACCCGGGTGTATTTCATAACAAACATCAACTCCCTGCTCATCAAAATAATTCAGGATAGGCATCCATCTTTTTGCCAATTCTGTAAATGCTGCATCCACCAATCCTTCAGGCCTTTGTGGCCAGGGATGAAATGCATGCCAAAGTAATGAACCACTGAATGTTGCATGCGCAGTAATTCCCAGATGCTGAGATGCTTTTGCTGCATATTTTAATTGTTGAACAGCCCATTCTGTGCGGCCTTTGGGATTATTTCTCAAATTGGCCGGAGCAAAAGCATCAAATAACATATCATACGCCGGGTGCACAGCTACTAGCTGACCTTGTAAGTGTGTTGACAGTTCAGTGATCTCTAAACCGTGTTCCCTTACTATTCCCTGGATTTCCTGGGCATATGTTTTACTTTCAGCTGCTTTTTGAAGATCAATAATGCGGGAATCTAAAGTTGGTATCTGTACACCCTTATACCCCAGGTTACCCGCCCATTCACATATGGATGCTAAACTATTGAAAGGTGGATTATCATCTAAAAACTGGGCAAGAAAAATCGCAGGGCCTTTAATTGTTGTCATATACTATAATTCAAAAGGAATAAATTTTTCTGTTGACAGGTGGCTCTTTACAACATTATCAATAAAAGCCATACCCCTTACACCATCATCAACCTTTGGAAAATCTAAGGCTTCTTCCGATGGTTTTACACCATCAAGCAAAGCTGATAAACTTAAAGCAAAGTTCTTATAAATATTGGCAAAGGCTTCCAGGTAACCTTCAGGATGACCGCCTGGTGTGCGGCAATTATGTATGGCGAAACTTGATAAATGTTCTCCATAATTTGATCCAGCCCTTAATATCTGTGTGGGCTTATCCCGCCATTTTACCAATAGCGTGTTTGGCTCATGTTGCATCCATTCGATTCCACCCTTTTCTCCATATATCCTAATTTTAAGATTATTCTCTTCACCTGCTGCTACTTGCGTGGCGAACAATACACCACTGGCACCATTATCAAATTTCAATAAAACTGCCCCATCATCATCAAGGCCACGGCCTTCAACAACTATATTGAGATCCGCGCAAAGTTTTGTAATCTTTAATCCGGTGATATATTCCGCCAGGTGTGCTGCATGTGTTCCGATATCTCCCATGCTTCCACTTTTTCCCGATTTTTTTGGGTCTGTTCTCCAGGCAGCCTGAGCATTTCCTTCTCTTTCGCTCAACTTACTAAGCCAACCCTGGGGATACTCTACAAAAACTTTCCTTACTTTTCCCAACTGGCCATCCCTTATCATGGCTTTTGCCTGCTTTACCATGGGATACCCGGAATAAGTATGTGTTAAACAAAGTAATAAGCCTGTATCATCAACCTTCTTTTTTAATTGCCTGGCTTCATCAAGTGTAAACGTCATAGGTTTTTCAATAACTACATGAAAACCATTTTCCAAAGCCATCATGGCAGGTGCAAAGTGAACGAAATTGGGGGTAACAATGGTTAAAAAATCCATGCGTACATCCGCAGGTAATTCTTTTTCCCTGGTAATCATTTCTTCAAAATTGTAATAAATGCGGTCCGGTGGAAGGAACAAACTTTCAGCTGATGACTTAGCAATCTCTGGATTAATACTCAATGCGCCGCATACCAATTCTATTTTACCATCCAGGTTAGCTGCATGCCGGTGAATGGCTCCAATAAATGCGTCTTTGCCTCCACCAACCATACCCATTCTAAGTTTTCTGTTCATTTTATAGATTTTATTTTGATTGGAAATTCTATTTCACAAACTTGAATGATTGCAATTTAGGATTAAGAAATAATAATACCTCAATAGTGTAAAACTTAGTCGAAAAACCAGGAATATTATTTGTGAAAAAAATGAAGTAGGAATATATTTTTCTAAAATAGTACATTTAATTTTCTAAACTCATTTAACCTAATAATTCCTGCTTGTATATGAAATTATCAACCCGCATCCAATTATCCGTCATGATGTTTCTTGAATTCTTTATCTGGGGAGGTTGGTTCGTAACGCTGGGCACTTTCCTGGGTACAAACCTGGATGCTGATGGCGGACAAATGGCCCGCGTTTTTTCTACCCAATCCTGGGGTGCTATCATTGCACCATTTATTATTGGACTTATTGCTGACCGTTATATCAATGCAGAAAAAATTTTAGGCGTATTACATATTCTTGGCGCCGTTTTAATGTATCAGATGTACCAGGCAGAAGACATTTCTATTTTCTACCCATATGTATTTATTTACATGGTACTGTATATGCCAACATTAGCATTGGTAAATTCAGTTTCATTTAACCAGATGCAAAATCCTGAAAAAGAATTTTCGGGTATACGTGTTTGGGGAACTATTGGATGGATCATTGCCGGGCTGATGATCAGTTTCCTTTTTCATTGGGATACACCTGAAAATACTGGCAACGGATTATTGAAAAATACTTTTTTAATGGCAGGAATCGCATCACTGCTGCTGGGCTTGTTTAGTTTTACATTACCTAAAACGCCACCTAAGAAAAGTAAAGGTGAAAAGGTTTCCCTGAAGCAAATCATTGGATTAGAAGCATTACAGTTATTAAAAGACAGGAACTTCCTGGTCTTCTTTATTTCCTCTATTCTCATTTGTATTCCGCTGGCATTTTATTACCAGACAGCACACCCGTTTTTAACTAATATGGGTGTTGATAACCCTACCGCAAAAATGTCCATCGGGCAGATATCGGAAATTCTTTTCCTGCTGTTATTACCCGTTTTCTTTGTTCGATTTGGTTTTAAGATAACCATTTTAGTAGGTATGCTTGCCTGGGCTGTTCGTTACATGTTATTTGCTTTTGGTAATGGTGATGAACTTAGTTTTATGCTGATCATTGGTATTGCCCTGCATGGTGTTTGCTATGATTTCTTTTTTGTGGCTGGACAGATCTATACCAATTCAAAAGCCGGTGAAAGATACAAGAGTGCTGCACAAGGTTTGATAACCTTGGCAACCTATGGCATAGGTATGCTGATAGGTTTTGAAGTAGCGGGCATGATCACAGACACATATAAAATTTCAGACAACCAATTTGATTATAAAATGATCTGGATGATCCCCGCCGGTATCGCTGCGGTTGTGATGGTCATTTTTATCATATTCTTTAAAAACAAAGAGAATAAAGTTCAGTATATTGACGAACCTTTAAATGAGGAAACAACAGAACACATCAAATAAGGGGTCTGTATTAGTTGAGAAAAAACCAGGACATACCGTCAACAAGCTAACGATAATATTTATAACCAATTATTCACCCTCATTAATTTATCAAATTCATGCCAGAAAATACTTATGATGCTATTGTGATAGGTTCCGGAATCAGTGGCGGTTGGGCTGCAAAAGAACTTACTGAAAAAGGGTTTAAAACGATCATGCTTGAACGCGGAAAAAATGTGGAGCATATAAAAGATTACACCAGCGCCAACAAAGAACTTTGGGAATTTCCTCATCGGGGTGGCAGAACCCAGCAAATGATTGAAGACTATCCTGTTTTGAAAAGAGATTATCCATTGAATGAAATGAACCTTGACTGGTGGGCCAATGAAAAGGATGCTCCTTACGTGGAAGTAAAAAGATTTGATTGGTTCCGGGGTTACCAGGTTGGCGGACGTTCTCTTTTGTGGGGCCGTCAAAGTTATCGCTGGAGTGAATATGATTTTGAAGCTAACGCTAAAGATGGAATCGCTGTTGACTGGCCAATCCGCTACAAAGACATTGACCCATGGTATAGTTATGCAGAAAGGTTTGCAGGTATCAGTGGTAACAGGGATGGATTATCCCAATTGCCTGATGGTGAATTTCAACCAGCAATGGAAATGAATTGTGTTGAGAAAGATGTTGCTGACAGAATTAATAAACATTATAAACGCACCCGAATGATCATGGGCCGGGTTGCCAATATAACACAACCTTTACAAGCACGTACCAATTGCCAGTACAGGAACAAATGCTGGCTGGGTTGTCCCTTTGGCGGTTATTTCAGCACACAATCATCTACACTTCCGGCGGCCATGGCTACAGGTAATTTAACCCTGCGTCCATTTTCAATCGTTAAGGAAATTTTGTATGATAAGAATACCAAAAAAGCAACTGGTGTAAGAATTATTGATGCGGAAAACAACCAGACCTATGATTATTTTGCCAAAATAATTTTTGTCAATGCATCTGCCATTAATTCTGCATGGATTTTAATGAACTCTGCAACCGATGTTTGGCCGGGTGGCCTGGGCAGCAGCAGCGGTGAATTGGGACATAACCTGATGGACCATCACTTTCGTACCGGTGCACGTGGAAATGCAGAAGGCTATGATGATAAATATTATTTCGGCCGCAGGCCCAATGGTCCATACATTGTCCGATACCAGAATTTATTTGACGATAAAAGAAATTACACACGTGGATTTGGTTACCAGGGTGGTGCCAGCCGATCAGGATGGTCCCGCGAAATAGCTGAACTGAATATTGGTGGAGAATTCAAAGACGCTTTATCAGAACCAGGACAATGGTCCATTGGTTTCACTGCTTTTGGTGAAATTTTGCCTTATCATGAAAACAAGATCACTTTAGATCCAAATGTAAAAGACAAGTGGGGATTACCGGTAGTAGC
This sequence comes from Chitinophagaceae bacterium, assembly GCA_013696395.1. Taxonomy (GTDB): domain Bacteria; phylum Bacteroidota; class Bacteroidia; order Chitinophagales; family Chitinophagaceae; genus JACCYQ01. The sequence goes on along the minus strand of JACCYQ010000045.1, from coordinate 6,136 downwards.
TATAGATGCGGAAATAAAAGAAAATGAATTGGCCATGCGCAAAGACATGCAGGAAGATGCCATAGAAATGCTGACCATTGCCGGTATCAAAGATGTGAAAGGTTATGACGGTGGTTATACTATGGGAATGGGAATTCACGAAATGGGGACTGCCCGTATGGGTCGCGATTCAAAAACTTCCGTACTGAATGGCAATAACCAGGTATGGGATGCAATGAATGTATTTGTAACAGATGGTGCATGTATGACTTCTTCAGCATCTGTAAATCCATCATTGACCTATATGGCTTTAACTGCAAGAGCAGTAGATTTTGCCGCCAAAGAAATGAAGAAAGGAAATCTTTAACCCTAAATACGATTATAAAATGAACGATCAGGAATTTGACGGCACAAACAGCCGGAGGAACTTTTTAAAAAATTCAGCCATTACAGCAGCAGGTTTTACCATTCTGCCGAGATATGTAATGGGTGGAAAAGGTTTTATTGCGCCCAGTGATAAATTGGTAGTAGCAGGTATAGGTGTTGGTGGAAAAGGAGAAAGTGATATTGCCAATTTTTACAAATCCGGAAAAGCGGAGATTGGATTTTTATGTGATGTTGACGACCGCCGGGCTGCGAATTCAATCAAGAAATTCCCTAAAGCAAAATATTACCATGACTGGAGAGAGATGCTGGATAAAGAATCTAAAAACTTTGATGCAGTATCTGTTTCAACTCCCGATCATAACCATGCCGTACAAACACTGGCAGCTATGCAATTGGGTAAACACGTTTATGTACAAAAACCGCTTACCCATGATATTTATGAAGCAAGAATTTTAACGCAAGCTGCCAATAAATACAAAGTGGTTACACAAATGGGGAACCAGGGGGCCAGTGGTGATGGTGTCAGGAAATTAATGGAATGGTATGATGCTGGTTTAATTGGTGATGTACATACCGTTTACTGCTGGACGGACCGGCCCGTTTGGCCACAGGGCATTCAATGGCCTACTGTAAATGCGGATATTCCAAAAGAACTGAAATGGGATCTTTGGCTGGGCACAGCTCCTTACAAAGATTATATAGAGAAACTTGTACCATTCAACTGGCGCGGCTGGTGGGATTATGGAACAGGTGCTCTGGGTGATATGGGTTGTCACCTTATTGAACCCGCATTTCGTGTACTTGGTCTACAATATGCCACGGATGTACAAGCCAGTGTAGGTACTGTTTATGTAGACGAATTCAAAAGAGGTTATTTTCCTGAAAGTTGTCCTCCATCCAGCCACGTAACATTGAATTTTCCTAAAACCAGCAAAACACAAGGGCCAATAAAATTACATTGGATGGATGGTGGTATTCAACCCGAACGGCCTGAAGAACTGGAAGCTAACGAAGTATTCGGAGATGGTGGCAATGGTGCATTATTCATTGGAACAAAAGGAAAAATGATGTGCGGCACCTATGGCGCTAATCCCAAGTTAATACCAACCTCCCGAACTGAACAGGCAAATGTAAAACCAACCATTGCCCGTGTACCTAATGGAGACGCCGGTCATTACGCACAATGGGTAGAAGCCTCTATTGCCGGGCATGGAAAAAAGGAATTGAGTTCGCCATTCGAAATTGCAGGCCCACTTACAGAAGCTTTATTGATGGCAAACCTGGCGATCAGAGCGCATGATATTCGCAAGCCGCGGGAAACAGGTAACGGTTATGTATACCCGGGAAGAAATATTAAGTTACTCTGGGATAACAACCAGATGAAAGTGACCAATTTCGAAGCGGTTAACCAATTTGTAAAACGTCAATACCGGGAAGGATACCACTTAAATTTATAACCTCTATAAAAAATTATCATGGACAGAAGAGAAGCGGTTCAATATATTTCTTTACTACTGGGCGGAACGCTGGTAGGCGCAAACTCATTTCTTACCGGATGTAAAACCAAAAATGAAGTAAGCTATACTTTCACTGATGAAGACATTGCATTTTTGAATGAAGTTGGGGAAACTATTTTACCCGCAACCGCAACACCGGGAGCCAAAGCTGCCAATGTTGGAGAATTTATGAAAGTAATGGTAAATGATTGCTATGAAGAAAAGGACCAGAAAATATTTCATGAAGGAATTACCAACCTGCAAAATGAAAGCGAGAAAAAACTCAAAACTTCATTTATGCAGGCAACGCCTGAACAGCGGCATGATTTTCTGGTAGCATTGAATAAAGAGCAGAAGGATTATACATCCGGTAAAAAAGCGGATGACCCTGCACATTATTTCCGGATGATGAAAGAACTTACACTGCTTGGTTATTTTACTTCGGAGATCGGGCATACGCAGGCCCGCAGGCATGTTCCGGTTCCTGGTAAATATGAAGGATGTATTCCTTATAAAAAAGGCGACAAAGCATTTACCTGATTTACTTAATCATAAATAATTACCATGTCATTGAAAAGAAGATCGTTCATAAAAATAACCGGGGCATTGGCCTCAGGATTTGCTTTGCATTCTTTATCCTCATGCAATTTCAATACGCTCGATTCCGGAACTGGAGATATTTCAAAAAATTTTGGATTGCAATTATATACACTCCGCGATGTAATTGGATCAGATACCCGAAATGTATTGGAGCAGGTTGCTTCTTACGGGTATAAACAAATTGAAAGTTATGAAGGTCCGCAAGGCATGTTTTGGGGAATGACGCCAAAAGGCTTTAAGGATTTTATGGATGGACTTGGAATGAAATTAGTAGCAAGCCACGCCGATATTTTTAAAGACTTTGATCGCAAAGTGGATGATGCTGCATCCATCGGAATGGATTACCTGATTTGTCCCTGGATAAGTCCGCAAAAAACAATTGATGATTATAAAAAAATTGCCGGCCAGTTCAACAAAGCCGGGCAAACTTGCAAAAATGCCGGTTTGCGTTTTGCTTATCACAATCATGCATACACGTTTACACCATTAGAAGGGCAACTTCCGCAGGAGGTATTAATGAATAATACCGATGCTGACCTGGTAGATTATGAAATGGATATTTACTGGGTAGTTACTGCTGGTAAAGATCCCGTGGCTGAAATGAAAAAACATGATAATCGTTACAGGCTTGTTCATGTAAAGGATCGCAAAAAAAATGTTCCGCTCACCAATACGGATGCATCCTGCATTTTGGGTGAAGGAAGTATTGATTATCCTTCCGTTTTGAAAGGAGCTAACCGGTATGGCACAAAATTCTATATTGTTGAACAGGAGAAATATGAGAATAGTTCGCCTATGGCCAGTGCCAGGGCAAATGCAGCATACATGAAAAGTTTGGCAGTTTAATTTTCCAGCGCTTCTCTCAATGCACCGACGTCTGCAGGATCAATAAAATTATTAGAATAACTTTCAGCAGATGATGTAAAAGCCGGGTGAATAAAATTCATCCGGCTTTTTATTTTTCCTCTTACAGACGAATGAAATTCAACAGCTCCTGTATGTTCGGCCAACATTTTAATATTGTCTTTTCTTACTCCGCTTCCCGGCATAATCACAATGCGGCTATCCGCTTCCGTTATAAGGTTCCTGATCATCTCCTTGCCTTCCGGCGCACCGGGTTGTTGCCCTGAAGTAAGGATACGCTGGCAACCAATTTTTATCAAGTCCTCCAAAGCTTTAAATGGATCCTTACATCGGTCGAATGCACGGTGAAAAGTGATCTCTAAAGGATATGCCGCATTAATCAAAGCTGCCGTTCTTTTCAGATCAATATGGCCATCTATATCCAGCATGCCAATTACAACTCCTTCACAGCCCACTTGTTTACAAAACCGGGTATCCATTAACATCAACTGGAATTCATCTTCAGTATATAAAAAATCCCCGCCTCTTGGCCTGATTATCGGGAATATTGGAAGGTTAAAAGAATTTCTGCATTGCTCTATCATTCCCTTTGAAGGTGTTGTGCCGCCTTCGTTCAGGTTGGCACATAATTCAATCCTGTCGGCACCACCATCTACTGCAGACTGGGTTGTTTCAAAATCGGATGTAGCTATTTCAATAATAAATGCCGGCATGCGCTTGTTTTTATTAATCAATTTTCAAATCAGTAATCAAAAATAACTATTCGCTTTAACCAGTTTCTCAACGCCTTCACTTTTTAAAGCATAGTTAAAACCAGGTTGAAGAGAGAATGAACCGACATCTCCCTTTTTATTTACTGCCAGAAATGCCACCTGGATAGTCTTTGCTTTTTCTCCAAGAATTTTCACAAGCCGGTGAATAGTTTTTCGACAGGCATCCTCTGGCAACGAACCTTGTCGCATGAATTCAACCACGGCATATGATCCGCAGATTCGAATTACATCTTCACCCTGCCCTGTTGCAGTGCATGCGCCCACTGCATTATCCACGTAAAGCCCTGCACCAATCACAGGCGAGTCACCCACCCTGCCACGCATTTTAAAACCAGCACCACTGGTGGTACAACTGCCACTCAAATTTCCGTTTGCATCCATTGCTACCATACCAATGGTATCATGATTCCATTCACCATTTTCCAGTATTGCTGGTGCAAAAGGTCCATGGTCCTGTTTGTTCTCGATATTAATTACAGGTGATTTATAATCTGAATTTTTAATCCAGTTATTATACTCCTTTTGTGCTTCGGGGGATAGTTTTTGTTCTTCCAGTTTAAAACCTTCAGCCACCGCGAATAATTGTGCACCTTCACCAACCAGCATAACATGCGGGGTTTTTTCCATCACTCTACGGGCAACAGAAATTGGATGTTTGATTCTTTCCAATGCAGCCACGCTACCGCAATTAAAATTTTCATCCATGATGCTGGCATCGAGTGTAACATATCCATCACGATCAGGGTTTGCTCCCAATCCAACGCAACAGTTTCGCGAACCTTCTGTAACCATCACCCCCTTTTCAACTGCATCAAGCGCTCTTCCGCCATTAATTAAAATTTTCCATGCTTCCTTATTGGCAGCCAATCCTGCATCCCAGGTGGAAATAACCACTGGCCTGGTTTTTATTGAGATTGCTTCAAAATCACCCGGTATTAAATTTTTTTTTACCAAGAGAGCCATGGAACTTAAAGAAGAAACTTTTAAAAAATTACGTCGGTTAAACATAAATACCCATTTTTGCAGATTAAGCTGAAGTTCGAAAAATTGAACAAAATTTATTAAAAAGACCATAGCAAAATACTAATTCATTATGACCTTTCTATTAGAGATTCCAAATTTTACGGATCCCAAAATTATCACTGCCCTTATTACCCTCACCTTTTTAGAGATTGTTCTCGGTGTTGATAATATCATTTTCATTTCCATCGTATCTAATAAATTACCGGAAAGTCAACAACCTAAAGCACGTACTATCGGGTTAATGCTGGCAATGATTTTTAGAATTCTCCTGTTGCTGGGTATTACCTGGCTCATACAACTTACGGATCCTGTATTTACCATTGGTTTTATAGAAGACGATGATGGATTGCCTCTTGGTATAAGTTGGAAGGATATCATTTTAATTCTCGGTGGTATTTTTCTTTTGTTTAAAAGTACACTTGAAATTCACCATAAATTAGAAGTTGCAGGACCTGCTTCAAAAATTAAAGCTCCTGCAGCATTTGCCGCAGTTTTATTACAGATTATCTTGGTGGATGCCGTTTTTTCATTTGATTCAATTTTGACAGCTATTGGCCTTGTTGATGAAGTTATCATCATGATCATTGCTGTAATAATCTCAATGATAATTATGATGATCTTTGCAGGTCCCATCAGCAGGTTTATAAATAAACACCCAACATTGCAGATACTGGCACTGGCTTTCCTAATATTGATCGGTGTACTTTTAATAGCAGAGGGTTTCCACCAGCATATTAACAAAAGCTACATTTATTCAGCTATCGCATTCAGCCTGTTGGTAGAACTGATAAATATGCGTATGCGCCGGAACAAGGAAACTGTAAAATTGAATAAAGAAGAACTTTAACTACGCCATAAAGTCCGTTTTTGAATAATGGCAGTAATTTTGATGTTTAAACATCAAGTTATTGTATTTATCATAAACGGACATTTTTTATGCATATAGAAATTATTTCCGGTAGCCCACGGTCAAACAGTGTTACTCATCGTGTTGCCACTCACTTGCTTAAGCAT
>JACCYQ010000015.1 GCA_013696395.1 Chitinophagaceae bacterium | reverse complement strand
TCAGCTGGCATATCCTGTTGCTGCATATTCCGGAATAAATTTCGCAATGCATACATAGGAGCTTTCAGATCGTGAGCAATTACAGAAAATAACTGGTTCTTCAAACCATTCAATGCCACCAATTCTTCGGTTTGTTTTTGCAATAAGGAGGCTTTTTCAGCAATTACCTGTTTTTGATGTCGTATTTCGACATTGCGTAGCCGTAATTCCTCATTTTTAGTCAGTATAAAAAATTGGTAACCGTTATTCTCCTTTTTTATAAGAAACAAACCATAAAAAATAAAAAGTATGGCCAATGCCTGGTTAAACAGGTAAAAGAAATATTGTGAATCTGCCAGCTGAAAACTATACCTCTTTAATACAACTGCAAGCATATAATAACTGATCATGGATAAACTTACCGCAAAGAGCATCTGCCCTATTTCCTGTAGAAAAAAAACGGAGAGAATACCAAATAAAATAAAGTACAGATCTATACCCAGGTTCATACCACCCATATATACTATGCTGGTAAAAACAGGATAAAATAAAAAATAAAAAATACGGGCCGCTTCGAGTTTTTGCTTATAATTTAATAAAAGAACTACAAGACTGATAAAAGCAGGTGAACATGCCAGTAACATGGATGACACACCTAAACCGGTATCATTATATAAAACGATGACGGGCATCAAAATACCCGATATTAATTGAAGAAAATTGAGCAGGTTAAATATGCCCAGCTTCCGTTTTTCATAATCGCCCAAATGTGAGGAGGAACCTATATTTTTTATGCTGGTAATCCATCTTACCTGAAGTGCAGGAAATAAATCCCATCCGGACAATGAAAGTTCATACATAATTTTCCGCAGGGAAATATAGCTTTTGAACAATGATCTTTGCAAGGAGGAAAAGAATGAAGAAACAGATTTTTCGTCAACCGGTAAAGTGCGTTGTAAATAATTCTTCATGGATGGATGGCAGATTTGGATTTCCAAAATAAAAATTATATTTCAGAAACACAAGTCTATAGGGTGTAAGAATTTTATTGCCCGGACTTTCGAATTGATTTATCCAACACAGGCCTTAGTCTTTCCCGTGATTTATTGAAAATATTGCTTCCCTTATCAATACCTTTTCTCTTTGCTGCCTGCTCCTCCAACGGAAGTTGAATAAAGGATAAACATTCACTACTGCAGCAGTCTTTAAATTTTAAAGCACATTCCGGACATTGAATAAATAAGAGGTGGCAGGCACTGTTAGCGCAATTAGTGTGATTATCTGCAGGCCTGCCACATTGGTGGCAAATGGCTATAATATCGGGTGTAATACGCTCTCCTAACCGGTCATCGAAAACAAAATTTTTACCTGTAAATTTCCCGGGTAATCCTTTATCCCTTATTTGTTGCGTATAATTAATAATACCTCCTTCCAGGTGAAAAACATTTGTAAACCCATGATGAAGCATATAAGCACTGGCCTTTTCGCACCGGATTCCCCCCGTGCAGTACATAATGATATTTTTATCTTTCTTATCCTTCATCATATTTACAGCCATGGGAAGTTGCTCCCTGAAAGTATCACTTGGTATTTCAATTGCATTTTCAAAATGACCCACTTCAAACTCATAATGATTACGCATATCGATCACAATGGTTTCAGGATCATTTGTTAATTGGTTAAATTCATCCGCATTTACATAACGACCCTTATTACGCATGTCAAAATCAGGATCATTGATACCATCAGCAACTATCTTTTCCCGTACTTTAATTTTAAGGACCCAGAAAGATTTTCCATCATCATCCACAGCGATATTCAACCTTACACCTTTAAGGCATTCAATGATATCTAAATGATCTTTAAATAACTGAAAATTGCTTTCCGGGACACTGACCTGTGCATTGATGCCTTCATGTGCCACATATATCCGACCGAAAATCTTTAATGTTGCCAGGGCTTTATAAATTTCATCACGGAAAACCTGAGGATCATCAATATGAAAATATCGGTAAAAGGAAATCGTAATTCGATGTTCGGTTTCCTGGTATAATAATTCCTTCAACTCCCGCTGAGAAACCCGGTTATGTAGTAATGCCATAGTTATGAAATTTTAAGGACACTTGCAGGGTGAGCAAAATTTCTGTTATGTAAAGATAATTCTTATGTTATGGTAAACGGGTGGGATCATCCTGAAAAACAATAATATTAATGTATTTTATGAAAACCTGCTGATAGAAATTATCAAAGTGGTTCAATGAAAAATTTAAACCTGATTACGGCATCATTTTTATTAATCAGAATTAGCATGTAGCTTGAGCAGGTGAAAATGCTGCTTGAATTTTGGCCCAAAAAAAAATAAACATTATAGGATGATCAGGTTAGAGCATTTTGAACGCAGCGATTTTAATCAATTAATAGAATGGATACCTGATGAATCAATGTTGATCACCTGGTCTGGCAGTCTGTTTAAATTTCCTTTAACCACGGAAAGCCTTGAATGGTATATCAAAAACACGAACGATCTTCAACATTCAGATGCTTTCATTTACAAGGCAGTTGATGATGAAACCGGCGAGGTTGTAGGCCATATTTCCCTTGGGAACATCAGCCGCAAAAACCGTTCGGGCCGAATTACCCGGGTACTTGTTAGCCATTCAGTAAGAGGTAAAGGAATCTGCCAGTCTATGGTTAAAGCTGTTTTAAAAATAGGATTTGAGGATCTCCAATTACACCGCATCAGCCTGGGGGTTTACCGCACCAATCCTTCCGCTATTACCTGTTACGAAAAATGCGGATTTCATACAGAAGGTATTTCCAGGGATACATTATTATACCAGGGACGTTTTTACAGCATAGTAGAAATGAGTATGTTGGAGGATGAATACCGGCATTTTACAGCAGGGAATTATGACATTAATTAGTAGTTATGCCGAGGATACCTATGCGCACTTCACCATGAATTGTACGTCCCTTGTCAAATCCCTGCACATAATCGATCCGGATGATTTTTAAAATATTTTCTATACCCACAAAAACTTCGGTATACCGGAATTTTTCACTTCCATACATAGCATTGACCCCGGTTACAAAATGCCAGTTTAATTTTCTGAATACCGGAATTTTGTTGGTTAAAAAACCATTGAGGTGATACTCTGCGAATAAGGTAGAAACCAATTTGTCTGTATTGCTTTTTTGATAATGGGGTAGTAATTGAAAGCCTGTCATGTAATCAGTGGCCAGCAGGGATAAGTTTCCAATAAAGTGTGTGTAATCCGGAATCTGTACGTTCCTTGCATTAAGAAAACCACCTGTAGAGAATCGGTAGTTCAGGCTCCCCGCCAATTTTAAATTTACCTGGTCACTGATCTGCAAGCGCCATTTATCATAATCCACATCACTGCCCAAAAAGTTTTTTATTCCTTTTGTATAAGTGAGCATGAATGCCGGATAGCGGGAACCGATACTGATTTTACGCCCGGGGAATTCAATATAACGATTACCTGGTTGCCAGCGAACCGTAAAACTTACGGAGGAAGCCTGGTGTGCCAGGAACCCAGGTCCATCAAAATTTTCCGGGTAGTTTGGCGTGAATGTAGTGTCCTTGCTTTTACTTAAAGAATAAAAAGCAGTGTTTTCCAAAGGCATTCTATCTTGGTACTGAAAACTCAAACCAGTGCTAAAACCTTCACCAAATACTTTTAGCATATCTGTTCTTAAATACCAGGCTTCATAGATTTTGCGTCGGTTATGTTTAAATAATAAGGCTGAAAGAGTAGCACCTCTTTCTCCCTGATTGCTGTAATTATTAAATTGATAAATATCCTTACCCCCTGAAAGGCTAAAATTATTTGCATACTTCTTACCGTATGTATAGGTAATTTTTGTTGATGCATTAAAATGTTCATTACTGAAACCATATCGGATTTGAGGGCTGATAGCTATGGCTTTGCGCCCTATACCTGTATCCAGGCTCTTATAATAAGTGAGTTGTGGATTCAACACAAAGCCTTCAACAGTATTATACTTGATCAATTCCAGGAGGTTTGGAATGGTAATGATCCTTTTTTTACTTTCGCGGGTAAATGACTGGCCATTGATTAACATGGCAATTGGGTTCAACTTGTTCCGGCGACGGCTGATGGAATCAAGATAGCGGGGATCGGCTCTCACCTGCTCCAGGCTGTCTTTTTTGCGGTAATCAATAATTTCCTCTTCCTGTAAAGGCAATGGCCGTGCATTTTCCCAATAACTTAAAGTTTGTTTGTTAGAACTGTCTGTGTATTTTAATATGGTATTATCGAAAAATTTTTTACCAAAATCCGGATCAATATCGAAATCAGAATACATATTTACAAAACTGCCAAATCCATCAAATCCCAGCATTTTTACACTTGGATACATAACCTGGCTTTTTACCATCCAGACTTCTGAACTAACGGGAACGTATAATTGTTCAATCCGTAAAGTGTCTAAAATCTGCATTTGGGATGTCTTTGTAAGTTCCAGTTGCACAGAATGAACACGATAATCTTCATCCATAATATACATAATGCCTGAAAAAAGAGGTTCATAAGGTCGTCTTGGAATAATGCGTATCCGGAATACCTGTTTTCCTTCTTCCATAAAAAAGCCCTCATATTTATACCGGTAATAATTGAGTGCATTTTCTGAAATGGGAGAAATAAAGCCGCGGGGATTTAAACCGCTCCCAATATTTATATTATTATCATAAAAAGAAAAAATATGTGGGGCACTTAATCCAAACCCACCGGTTTGTCCGCTTACTTTGGTTGATATCACTTCTATTTTAACATCATCAGGGCGTCTGTAAGAATACCTTGCTATAGTTTCAGACAGGTAAAGCATTTTATTTTTGCTGGTATCACCATCTTCGAAATCTACAATCTGGCCCATAAATTTTTTTGGATAATCACGGAGTTGTAATTGCCCCTTGGTATATACCTGGCATTGAAATGCCGATAACTGATCCCTGTAAAAAACTCTTTTACGAATGGCTTGCCGGATGATTTCATAAGCAGGATCTTCACCTTGTGTAACGATTACCTCACCTAAAGTTAACTCCTGTTTCTCCAGGCGGAAATCCAACTGAAGATCATCCTTAATGATAGTGATTTTTTTTTCCTGCCTTTCATAACCTACATGCTGGCAGATGATAGTATACGTTCCCGGACTAACCGATAAAAAGAATTCACCCGTGCTATTTGCCGTAGTGCCTATTGAGGTGCCTTTAACAGTAAGTGAAGCAAATGGAAGCGGTTGTCCATCCTGGTTAGTAACTAACCCTGATATCCTTCCGGCAAATGCAGACAGAAAATTAAAAATGGATAATAGTAATAACAAGCTAAGCTTCATAAGTAGGTTATGAAACGAAAGTAATATGCTTTATTCAGGTTCTTTACAAAGCAATGAATTTTTAATTATTTTAACAGGATCAGGACAATTTACGGGACTTCCTCAAATAGTGGCCACTTAAAGAAGCCATCCCTGCCACCAGAGCCCCGACCAGGGCAGTTACCAAAATTAATAATATGGATGATCCTCCCAAAGGAAGGAGTAATGCTACTTTCCGGGCTAAAATATCCTGGTTTTGAATATTAATAAAAAAAGCTATTCCACCCCATAATAAAAATAAGGCTGTAAACCCGGAGAGGAATGCCATGCCGGCTCTTTGATAAATTAGAATGCCTACCAGGAAAGCCACAATGGCCAGGGACCACCAGGGAAGAAAAAGTTGAATAAGGAATGCGAGCAAAACAATAAGAACTACCGAAACTAAAAATTTCATACACCTTTTTTATTACGAAAGTAAAATATGATTTAAACCGCCGGGTTAAAATTCATTTTCCATTTAATTCGATCATCCCCAACATCCAGTTTCTTCATAAAGAATAAGGTATAATATTTTCCCATAGCCCATGTATCTACAAAAGAATTATAAAATCTGCTTCCGGGATTACCATGCTGACCCCCGGGATAAACCCCATATGCTTCTGTTTCATGATCCAGGTGTACAATCATCCTCCAACTTGGTCCATGACTTGTAGTAGTAGCATTGATCACATTACTCCATCCACCCACTGCAACTTGTTGGGAAAAAGGCATCAAGGCAGTCCTTAGCAGGTGGTAGATCGTTGGGTTTTTATGTTTGGTCCATTCCATTATACCTTTTTCCTCTTTAGTTTTTAAAATTTTTGAAGCCTTATTTAATGCGCGGGTGATCATGAGAGGAAGTGTTTCAATTTCTGTGGTATTTATATCATCAATATATCTGAATGCTGAATCAGAAACCAGGTATTCAAAAAGTGTTTGTTCATCTGGAAATTTTAATTCAGAGGAAGCATAATTAAACTCGTCTGTCCATATTAAAGATTCCAGACTATCGAACCATGACTGGTAAATTGTAGGAGCGGTAGCACCGGGAACGGTATTAAAATCCCATTGTTTAATAATTGCAAGATAACGCTGCGCATCAGGTTCCAGGTCCTTTTCCTGTACGTTCTTTAATAACAATGGGATTACTGAAGCAGCAAAAACACTGTGATAATCATTTTGTAATTTCATCATATCCTCCACCGTAACCTGTTGCATGACAGACAGCTTTTGATGTATGGAAACTCCTCTTGGAACAATATAATTTCCTGGAATAAAATAAGGGTAGGCGGAATCGACCGGTCGCTGATTGGCACTTTGCAGAAAGCCCTGTTCAGGATTTATAGCATGTGGATTTTCAACCTGCGGAATAAATCCCTGCCACATGTAACTGCTATCACTCCCTGGCATAATATAAGTTCCCTGTCCATACCAGCGAGCAGGAAATCTTCCCTGTTGCCATATCGCAATGTCTCCACTTTTAGAGGCAAAAACAAAATTTTGGGCGGGGCAGGTAAATGACTGGATGGCATTTTCGTAATCTGAATAGTTTTTAGCACGATTAAGATCATAAAATGTACGGGCTTCATTGGAGGGATCGTGGGCTGTCCACCGAAGTGCAATACCCTCGTAAAATTTTAATTTATCTGAATGCCGGTGATCGAACATCACAGGACCAAAAATGGTATATGGTACTGTATCAAATACTGAAGAACCATTCTTAGTTTTGATTTCTTCCACTACTAATTGTGTAGGAACCCATTGCTCGTTAAAACGATACATCATTTGTGTTTCGTCCTTGAATTCTACTTTGTAATAATCTCTTACATCCCGTTGTGAATTGGTAACACCCCATGCAATACTATCATTAAAGCCAACGATGATATTTGGTGAACCCGGAAATGATACCCCATAAGCATTAATGTTAGGTGTTGTGATCTGCATTTCGTACCAGATGGAAGGAAAAGATAATTCAAGGTGCGGATCATTCGCCAGAATGGGAGCACCAGTTTTGGTTTTGGAACCAGCAACAACCCAATTATTACTGCCATTGTTGGGATCTGGTTTTGAAACTTGTGTAAGTTGCAGGGAATCTGTTTCATTAAAATAAACAGATTCCGCATCCGCAGGTTTTTGAGGTAAAATGCCTGCCGTGGCAAACAGGGTTCCGCTGGGAATTATGGGTTGTAACGAATCAGGAACCTGAGGATTTAAATACATTAATTCCTTAAAACTAAACCCATTTTTTGTAGCCGTATTTTCAAGGTCATCATCATTGCCTGATAGTGTTTTACTCATTTGTTTTAAAAACAAAGCAATCTTCAAATTGCTCCATGCCTCGGGTTCATAATCGAGTAGTTTATATTCAAAAGGAAGATTGTTTATTGTTAAAGTATTTATATAAGCATTAATACCTGCAGTATAGGCATCGCAACTGGCTTTTGTTTCCGGATCTTTTTCAATTTCAATCAATGCATTTTCCGCAGCCCAAACCATTCCGCTTCTGCGTTGCTCTTTATCAAAGGCTACATAACGTGGATCATTTCCCATTTTTTCACTGATGCGACCAGCCGCTGCCAATGTTTGGAATTCCATTTGCCAGAGCCTGAACTTTGCATGCAAATAGCCCTGAATGAAATAAGCATCTTCATCATGCTCTGCAAAAATATGAGGCACCAGCCGTTCATCAAGGTAAACATCAGAAGAACCTTTCAAACTTTCAAACTGAAGGTCTTCAGTAAAATCATGATCAACAGCTTCAGCATTTTGCCAGAAACCTTGTTGTGGGCTTAAAAATCTTGCTACAGGAGGTACTGATCCCCATTTATTATTCAGCAACAGGATAAGTAGCAAAGTTATAAGTGCGCTTACGACAAAGGGTAATATTCGCATATGATTATCGGCAAATTTTATAAAGGAAAGATATTGAAACCAACTGAAGAAGAAAACCTTTGATCAAATAAATAATTATCGTTCCGGATACTAATCTTTTTTTCCTCCGATCATTGGCACAAAAGAAAAATTATCAAACACTTCCTCTTTCATCGATCCGCTGGGTTGTTTAGTTATTCGCATCATTCTTTGAACATCACCGGTACCTACTGGAATAACCATCAATCCACCCGGTTTTAGTTGTTTAATTAGTTTGGAGGGAATTTCCGGTGCGGCAGCCGTAATAAGTATTTTATCAAAAGGAGCATATGTAGGCAGTCCTTCATAGCCATCACCATAAAAAAATTTTATGTTCCTGTATTTATCCAAATATTTAAATCGACGATTTTGATCAAAAAGTTTTTTTTGTCTTTCAATAGTGTAAACCTGTACACCCATCTCAGCCAGCACGCTAGCCTGGTATGCACTGCCCGTTCCAATTTCCAGCACTTTTTCAAATGGTTTGATTTCGAGTAATTGTGACTGGTAGGCTACTGTATAAGGCTGGCTGATTGTTTGTCCTTCGGCAATCGGAAAAGCTTTGTCCTCGTAAGCCTTATCTTCAAATGCTGAATCAAGAAAAAAATGACGGGGAATTGTATCAATGGCATGGAGTACCCTCTCATCCGTAATACCTTTACTGCGAATATTATCTACCAGTTTTTTCCGAAGGCCCTTATGACGGTAACTGTCTTCAAATTTTTTCATGTCAACTGCAATATAATAAGCTTTCGTTTTTTCGCGGTCATAAATGAGTGTACTAATGTAATAATTACCTGAGTACGATTACCGTTTGTAGTAGCGGAGGTCAACAAAAGGCGCAGGGCCTCTTTCACTTAAAGTAAAAAATCCTTTATTATCTTTTTTAAAGCATACAGCTTCTCCCTGGGGTTCCATAACGTATGGAATATTCACTGGTTTTTGTTTCAGCACCACCGGTACGGGATCGTTGCCACTGCGTTTGTAATGATACAAGTGGGTATAAGTTTTCAGTATTATTTCCAAACCGTCAGGTGAAAAAGCAGCGCTGGTTATTCCGGTATAGTCCAATGAACCTTCAAAACTTGCCACATTTATTGTTGCCATGCTTTGCGGATAAGATAATTTATAAATACCCGCCTTCGCATCTCTTTTAGTGATAATAAAAACATCATTGGTTAATTCATCAACAAGGATAGCTTCCGCATCGTGCGATCCATCAACATATCGAAAAATTATTTTCTCCACATTCTCTATTTCGGTATCGCCAGGTGCAGGTTCCGTAAAGCGGTAAATGGTATAATTGTCATGTCGCTGGTTATTATCTCCAATATCCGCTATGTACAAAATATTTTTACCTGTAGAGAGATCTCTTGCAAAGGACATATCCTCCCAATCCCGGTTTACCGCATTTAAAACTGGTAAACTTTTTATAAACTCGCCTGCATAAGAAATTAAATTAAGTTCGGCGGGATTTCCGCTGTCTTCATGAACCCATAACGCATTCTGGTTGCTTCGGCTATCGGCAATTCCGGAAGCTTCATCTATTATACCTGGTGTAACCCGGAACACCTGTGGCTCGGCACTGAACTCCATTTCAACAGGTGGGTCAATATTTTGCCGGTGACAACCGGATGAAAGAATCAGGAGGAATGATATTAAAATTTTAACAGTAAGCATTAGGCGAAATTAATGATTGTTATAAATTGAGTTCTTTTGTTATTTGCTCAATTTTAAAAGCCAGGGAAGCATTAACTTTTTCATATCCCTGAATGTCAGCCATAGGTTCATTTACACTGAAATAAAATTTTATTTTAGGTTCTGTTCCGGAGGGCCGGGCACTTATTTTACTGCCATCCTCAAGAATGAATTGAAGTACATTTGATCGTGGTAAGTGGATAGGTCCGGTTTCACCTGTTAGCAGATTTTTATTTTCCTGTTTATCATAATCAAGTAACTGAACTACTTTTTGTCCTGCTAATGACTGTGGCGGATTGTTCCTGAATTTTTCCATCATTTCAGCAATCTGCCGGTTACCATCCATACCTTTTTTAGTAATAGAAATTAAGGATTCCTGGTAACAACCGTATTCCACATACAGATCCAATAGTTTTTGATACAAGCTTCTTCCTTTATCTTTTTCATAGGCAGCCATTTCGCAAATGATCGCCACTGCGCTAATTGCATCTTTATCTCTTATTTCGGTGCCAATCAAAAGGCCGTAGCTTTCTTCTCCACCAATGATATAATTTTCATCATGTTCCTTTTCCTTTATCAGTTCAGCGATCCATTTAAAGCCAGTAAGTACATTATAGCATTTTATCCCGTTTTTAGCGGCAATGGTATCGATCATATCGGTTGTTACGATCGTTTTAACCACCATATCATTTACCCGATCAATTCCTTTGGCTTTCCTGGCTTCTATCATATAGTTAAATGCCAGTACAGCAGTTTGATTTCCATTTAATAAAACCCAGTTACCTTCCAGGTCTTTAACGCCTATGCCTACCCGATCGCCATCGGGGTCAGTGCCCAGCAAAATATCCGCATCCAATTCCCTGGCTTTTTTCAAACCTATACTCATGGCTTCACTCTCTTCCGGATTGGGATAAATAACAGTGGGAAAATTTCCATCGGGAGTGCTTTGTTCTTCTACAATATGAACATTGGTGAAACCAAATTTTTCAAGTGCCTTTGGAACTAATGTAATACCTGCACCGTGAATAGGGGTAAAAACAATCCTGAGGTCATGTTGTTTTTCGATAATTTCAGGATAAATGCTTAACCGTTTTACCATATCAAGGTAGACTTCATCAACCTCTTCTCCGACAATTTCAATATTAGTTCCGTATCCCGCCCACTGAACTTCATCAATAGATTGTATTTTTTCTACTTCGGCGATCACATTTTTATCATGTGGAGGAACTAATTGTCCACCATCATCCCAATACGCTTTATATCCATTATATTCTTTAGGATTGTGTGAAGCAGTGCAATTGACGCCACCCTGGCAACCTAAATGACGAATAGCAAATGATAATTCTGGTGTAGGTCGAAGTGCTTCAAAGAGATATACTTTTATATGATTGGCAGCAAAAACATCGGCAGTGGTTTCAGCAAAAAAGCGACTATTATTCCTGCAATCATGTATAATAGCAACTTTCACCTCCTTGTCAGGAAACATTTTCTTCATGTAATTTGCAAATCCCTGGGTGGCCATACCAATGGTATATTTATTAATACGATTGGTTCCCACACCCATTAATCCCCTTAGACCGCCAGTGCCAAACTCAAGATCCCTGTAAAAAGAATCTTCCAATTCAGCCGGATTTTCACTTTGTAAACGTTGTATTTCTTCTTTGGTTTGCGTATCAAAATTACCATTTAGCCATTTGTCTATCTTTTGTTGTGTTTTAGGATCCATATCTGTCTTTTTAGCTTTAAAATTGGGAAATGAAGTTATTGATTTTTGAATTTAGAAATTGAAACTGCCGGAGAACCTTATTTTTGCCAGCAAATGCCGTATCCCGGATAATATGTTCTGAATGCTTAAATATCTTTCCATATTTACTTTGTGCTTACTTTTTTTGCTGCATGCCCGGGGCCAGAACTTAATTTCTACGCATTCAATTACACACAACCCGGGTGTGGGGGATTCTTTCAATTATTCGCCGCCAAATAATAAGAGACCATTAATGGTAGGTGGAGCCACTGTGCTATTCACTGCAGGGTCATTAATTGCGCTTAACCATGCCTGGTATAACGATCATGTCCGGACATCATTTCATACTTTTAATGACAGCAAGGAATGGTTGCAGGTTGACAAGGCTGGCCATACCTGGAGTGCCTATACTTTCAGTCGCATATCCGGTGATTTGTGGAAATGGACAGGCATTGATGATAAAAAAGCTGTATTAGCAGGAAGCATTACAAGCCTGGTCTATTTAACAGGGATTGAATACCTTGACGGACATTCATCCAAATGGGGATGGAGTTGGTCAGATATAGCGGCCAATGTTACGGGCGCAGGGATTTATGCATCGCAGGAACTTCTATGGAATGAGCAACGGATAATTATCAAATTCAGTTCACATAAGGGAACCTATGATGCTTCCCTAGCAGAAAGAACTAATGACCTCTTTGGTCAATCCACCATAGAACGTTTATTTAAAGATTATAACCATCAGGCCTATTGGCTGTCAGTGAACCTGAAATCATTTATCCCTGAATCAAAAATACCCGGATGGTTAAATATTGCTGTTGGTTATGGCGCGGAAGGTATGTTAGGAGGGTTTGAAAATAAATGGACTGATAAAAACAATATTGCAAGGGAACGCCATGATATTGCAAGAATGAGACAATATTATATATCGCCTGATATTGATTTAACCAAAATAAATACAAACAGCAAAGGCCTTCGAACTTTATTTAATATTCTTAACTATATCAAGGTTCCCGCCCCTGCCCTGATGATTAATTCAAAAGGAAAACTAAAAGCCTACCCACTTTATTTTTAAGCTTTTTATCAGGCAAGATAGGCACCTGTAATTATTTCGTTTTCTACTTCTACATAAATATGTTCCTGCATGGTTGTAGCTATCGATATACCAACATAATCAGAATGCACTGGAAAAATTTTATGACTTCTCTCAACTAAAACCAAAGTCTGTATTTTTTTGGGAAGAAAATCAAGAAATGGTTTCAATGCGTATAACAAAGTCCTTCCACTGTTTGCCACATCATCAATAATAATAATCACTTTGCCGGTAAAATTCATTTCTTTATCAAGAGCTATTTTTCCAGGCTTTTTCTTATCCAAAGAAATGATCATCAATTCTGTTTTTAGTGGTGATATTTCAGCCAGCATTTTTTGCAAATTTCGGGCAACAACGCCCCCACTTTCTTTTATCCCGGCCAGTATAATGGATTCCTCATCGTTATTATTTTCCAGTATCTGGTAAGCCATGCGGCGAAGTTTTTTACCAGCTGTTTTCGCATCAAGAATATAGTTTTTGCTATTTTCCATAATTCAGTTTCTCAACTAATTTAAACAGTTATAAATACAACCCGTAAATTAGCGAAGAAAAATACAAGCGGATAATTTTTTATCAGGTTTACATTTAATTATTGATTTGCTGTTTTCTGATTTTTAAAATGAATGCATGTTAATCCTTCAACAAATATTGTTTGTGCTGTTTACAGCCTTTTCTATTTGGTTTTTCGCAAAAAATATTGCCCGCATCCGGAGGAATATTAACCTGGGATACGATGAAGAAATCAAGGATCGTCCAGTTGAACGGTGGAAAAATGTTTTACTCCTGGCTCTTGGTCAAAAAAAAATGTTTCGGTATCCACTGGTTGCTTTCATGCATTTCGTAATCTATCTGGGTTTTATCATTATTAATATTGAAGTGCTGGAAATCGTTCTGGATGGAATTTTTGGCACCCACCGAATGTTTGCAGAACCGCTGGGAAGCTTTTATACTTTTTTGATCAATGCATTTGAATGGTTGGCAGTTGGTGTAATCGCCGTTTGCATTGCCTTTCTTGCCCGAAGAAATCTCATTAAACTGCGCCGTTTTATTAGTAAGGATCTTGATGGCTGGCCACGCAGCGATGGCAATATCATCCTGATTTTTGAAATTGTATTGATGTCTCTTTTTCTGACCATGAACAGTACTGACAGGGCATTACAACTTCAGGGGTATGCAGGATACCCTGATGTTGGGAGTTTCTTTTTTTCAGGTTTGCTGGCACCATTCCTGGCCAACATCGATAGTGGCACGTTGGTGATCATTGAACGGGTTGCCTGGTGGTTACATATTGCAGGCATTTTCGTGTTTCTGAATTACCTGCCATATTCCAAACACCTGCATATCATATTTGCTTTTCCCAATGCATATTATGCCCGCCTGATGTCACCGGGTAAAATGCGCAATTTACCCGCTGTGCAAAATGAAGTTTTATATGCCATGCAACCAGAACTGGCGCCTGCTGAAACAAGTGGTGAACCATTGAATAAATTTGGTGCAAAAGATGTGAATGACCTGAGCTGGCGAAGCATCCTGGATGCCTATTCCTGCACGGAATGTGGCAGATGTTCTGCTGCCTGCCCAGCCACTATTACCGGCAAAAAATTGTCTCCACGTAAAATTATGATGGATACAAGAGATCGTGCAGCTGATATGGGACAGATCATAGAAAAAAACGGAAGTTTTGTGGATGATGGTAAAACCCTTTTACATGATTATATCAGTGTAGAGGAATTACGGGCCTGCACTACCTGTAACGCTTGCGTACAAGAATGCCCGGTTGGTATCAATCCGCTTGATATAATTTTACAACTCCGACGTTACCTCGTTATGGAAGAAAGCAATGCGCCCCAGGAATGGAATGGCATGTTCAGTAATGTAGAGAATAATTTTGCTCCCTGGAAATTTTCGCCAGATGACCGGGATAACTGGGTTGTGGAAATGCGAAACCAGTAATAAAATCCTCAAGTAGCTTTCAAAAAAAAAGACCGGATAATACCGGTCTCATTTTATATGTAATTGAATTTAAAAAGCTTTTTTAGTTGGCTCTTTAGGTTCTATTCCTAGTGCCAGATTCCGCTGGTTGATCATATCAGTCAGTGTTTTGATTGACTGATCAAGATAAATATCCTTTCTGAGGCTCGTTAACCATTGTTGAAATCGTTCCTGCTTATTGGTATCATTTGCAAATTTTGCAGTTTCCTGCGGAA
>JACCYQ010000195.1 GCA_013696395.1 Chitinophagaceae bacterium | reverse complement strand
TTGCTCATGTGCCAAATTTAATCATTCGGCATAGCCCCAAGGACATTACCACCGCCAAAGGCGGTGGGTTTCTAAGTCATACTAAAAACAAATTGCATTATCGATTTTACTTCTATGTTTATTGGTAAAATGCCCAATTTCAGAAATAACGAATGATAGGTACGGATGACCCCGATGCACATGCCCCGTAGAGGTATTATCCACCATCTGCATTCAGGCTTGTATAAACATGTTCGGGATCTGTGATACCCTCTCCCAGGATAATCGTATCTTTATCGAAGTTTTTACCCTTACGAAAAAAGGATTGTCCCATAAGTATTTCGCCTTGCGGCTCACCAGCCTGCCTTTAAGTCCAACAGGAAAAGCCCCTGTTGCTTTTGCTGCATGAATCACCGTTTCTAAATTCTTTATGTCTTTGTTTAAAGTGATCCTGCCGTCATTTTGATAAGGAGTATCACTCCATCTGAAATGTGCAATGTCGCGGTGATCAGAAACATATTGTCTGCCTGCGCTGCTGGTGGTGGCAGCCCGGCTGTGTAACACATACTTTATGCCGGTGATATTGAATAAAGTCATAAACAATTCAGGTGCGTTCCCTGCAAAAGCCGGTTTTGCCATTCCAGCTGTTGTAAGTGCCTTTACATATCTTTCTAATTTATCAGCAGTTATATCAATGAAATTTGAGTTCAGGAGTGACCGTACTTCTCCTTTCTTAAGTTCGTCTGTGGCTAACAGTTGTTCAAACACATCACCTTCACTCAATTCCACCCACGAATCCCAAAGTATGTTGGTTACGGGCTTCATAAATGTGACACCATCTTCACCTAGCTTAGCATGATCCATTTTCCTATCCATCAATGCAAACATCGTCATCGCTCCCGTAATCCCACCACCTGACGAACCGCATAACAGATCAATTACTACCTGGTGTTTTGGAATGCTGTGGTTTTCTCTAACATTTTCCCAGCTTTCTAATGCTTCCAGCAAATAATCGATAACACCTGCAGTATAAGCTCCTGCAGAAATAGAACCTGCCATACAAAGGCCAAGATGAAATTTGTTGGTATTATCCGGCATAAGAATTTACTTTTAAAAATTATCAATTAATTTTCACAGAATGTAAGGGTTACAACTGCACCCCCATCGAAAGCCTTTACTTCAGGTTTACCTATACCCTTTGACCGGATAATAATATGATCACCATCTACTGCCTGGTTGTGTGTGTAACCAGCTTCTTCATCACCATAATCTGTTCTGTATATTTTTACATTTGGATTATGGTTACAGTATCGTTTCAAGGTTGATAAATCTGGCAGGAAAGTGCCATTGAAGTTTTTTCTACCTGATTGCACTATTACGATTTCAGGATCCACTGCCTGAATAAAAGGAATTGTACTTGAAGTTTCACTTCCATGGTGAGCGATCTTAAGTACCGTTGATTTGAGTTTTGTGGGAACAGTTTCGAGTAATAACTTTTCTACGTATTTTGCCTCAACTGGTGTATCTGCACGATCTTTTCCTTCCGCATCTCCCATGAACAGGAATACATGATCTCCATACTGCAGCCGCAATACGATTGATGCATTATTATTCTCGGTATTTCCTGATCCTAAAACATTGTCCGGATCTCCAGACCATGCATACAAAACATCTATTTTTAGTTCACTGCCCCAATTTATAATTCCAAAGTTGGGTTTGCCAAGATGAAAATTCCTGGCCCTGGATGTAGCTGCAGAAGTTCCCTTGATATATTTTAAAAAATTATTGTACTGTATTCCTCCAGGATAAGCAGGATCATAAAAGTGGTTTACGGTAAAATGCTGTGCAATGGTTTTAGATCCATTAAAATGATCAACATGCGGATGTGAAATAATCAACGCTTCAATGTCGGCACCATGATGGCCTTCGCGTTCCATATATGCAGCAAGGGCATTTTCCCGGATTGATGATTTCGGGCCTCCATCAATTACAATTGAATAACCTTCATATTTTCCGTTGCCATCAATTCCATCATCGTATGTCTGGATCCAGATGGCATCACCTTGTCCAACATCAACATAATGAATCGTAAGAAATGCATTGAGTGTTGCGGTCAATGAGTCCTCAGCGGTTTCAACTAATTGGAGATATTTCTTTGCAACCCAGCCTGTTCTATTATTGTACCTGATTTCTCTCCAAAATGGCACTGATGATAGCACAGTAACTTGTGTGCCTGGTGTGATACAATCGATAGAAGTTGCTTCTGTACTATGATCGGTACGGACCTGAAGACAGCCGGAAAGAGTGCTTCTTACTTTGTATGTGGTCTGTGCAAAAGGTTGGAGTGAAGGAATAAAGTATACTATTAGGCAGGCTTTGAAACAAATTGAAAAACGAATGTTCTGTAAATAACCTGTAGAATGAAGCATATTAATAAACATAGAACTTTAATTAATTCAAAACTACCGTATTAATACAGGTTAACCACAGAGGAACTTGATCCACA
Organism: Chitinophagaceae bacterium; assembly: GCA_013696395.1. Lineage (GTDB taxonomy): Bacteria > Bacteroidota > Bacteroidia > Chitinophagales > Chitinophagaceae > JACCYQ01. Next base: position 1,958 of record JACCYQ010000195.1, on the reverse strand, counting down.
TACTTCACTATACATCTATAATATACAAATAGGATAAAGAAAAAATATTGGACCTTACTTATTATACGGTATTATTCCCTTATCGAAATTTCTAAAAACTCTTTTAGTTTAAGAAAACCAGTTGATCCAATTCCCCTGAAAACAACTTTATGTTGCTTGTTTATTACCAGGTATGTTGGAAATGAAAATATCCTCCATTCATCGATTAAAGTATTAGAGTCTATTCTATTAATAAACGCCTGTCGCCATTTAATTTCATTTTTGTTAATTACTGATTCAATTTTTTTATTGTTTTGCAGATCATCATAAAGGATGCCAAGAAATCCAATTCGATTTACAGAATACGTCTCATATAATTTTTTAAAATCCGGAATGGATGATATGCAAGGAACACACCAGCTACCCCAAAAATCAATAACAAGGAGATCTTTATTTATAAATAGATTATTTAACAAAAAGCTGTCACTACCAGCAAAATCTGTTAATGCAGGATTGCCTACAAAATCTTTATCCATTAAATAATTACATACCAGAAATTTCCAGTTGAAGTCCACCCGGGGTCTTGCTCTGATAAATTTTACTGATTGAAACATTATTCTGGCAGCCTCGGGTTGTTTTTAGCATATTAATTTTCATTTTATATGAAGCGGCATGTAATCATACAGATTCCTTTATTTGTATAAAGAGCATAGTCATTTTTAAATTTATGATTAATCATTTTAATATCCCGGGGTCTGCCAAAAGTTAAAGCAATTTGTTTAATGTTTCTATCAGCATATGCCCTCTTAAATCTTTTGCTAATATTTTCCCGTTTTGTCTATAAGATAATTTCTGGGAATTGCTTTTATGTTTAGTTTTTAAATCGTTTCTGATTCCCATGCATTCGGTTCAATTAGCTGAAGTTGCCAGAGAGGATTAAACTGAGCAATCGCTTTTTTCCATTGATCGGTTTTTTTATCTATAGAAATGCTGATTATGTCGAAATTGCGTGAAGACAATTGGGTATAGGCATTATTTAAAAAAGGAAATTCTTCATTGCAAGGCATACACCATGATGCCCAAAAATCAATCAGGACCAATTCGTTTTGTTCAATCGCCAATAAAATACTTTTTGCCGTTTCTGTTGAAAAAATATCATTTATGTTTAAAATATCACCTTGTAAGTTCAGTTAAGCACTAAAATGTTCTAACTTATCGATTATAAAGTAGGTAGCGGGGGGTGATCCATAGACTGCATGAGCATCAATCCATTCTTCAAATAAGGGGTTTTTTAAACAATTACCTGAATTCGCTTATAAGATATTTTTTAAGGCTGTTGGAGCTTCATTCAATTCTTCCAGCCCTCTACCTGCTGAACAACTTGTTTTGTAAACCGCAGTTTCCAGGTAATTCGTTGTACTCATCATTGTGAACGGCAATAGTAGATTGCTGCAATGCTGATGAACCCCTTCTCCCGTTTTTTTTTGAACCAACAAAAATATTTACACATTGGCCTGCAAATAAGATGTGGTCAAAAACTTAATCTAAGTAATATACTACAAATGGTTTCTTATAATCTTTACTCGTTTTCAACAAATCAGCTTTAAAAACTAAATTGCTATAATTTCATTTTCGGAGCATCGTCCGTTAATCATCAAATAATAATATAAATGATGAGATAACCTAAAATAATGGGTGCTCCTGATTCAGATCAGCAGCTATGACATTGCTATGAGGATGGATGATACATTTGAAGAAGTTTGATAAAATCTGCTTGCGGTACAACCTGGTTGCTTAACTAAATCGTTTTATTTTATCGTTATAATAGTGCACATACTTTTCTTTGGCCTCATTGCTTAGATAAGAATTTTTGATCATAGCAGTTACGTCTTTTTGAGTACTTATTATTTTATCAATAATTCCTCTGGCTCTTTTTGGCACCATACCCATACGATCGGCAAGCTCCTCAAAATTTGGCC
>JACCYQ010000191.1 GCA_013696395.1 Chitinophagaceae bacterium | reverse complement strand
TTCAGCGCCCTCACCACTCTTTCCAATAGTGGGCGACTTTTCAGCACTTCCATTTCATTCTGGATATTACTGGTTCCGCTGTTCATGAATAGATCCTCGAATTTATCATCCCCACCGCCACCGGGGCGATTGGATTCATTTTTAATCAGTATACTGCCCTGAGAAGAAAAAATAGGGGTGGCATAGCGCAGGTAAATCCAGGCTACCAGCAGGGCGACCGCGACCGAGAGAATGAATAAAGGAATAAACCGGACATATTTAAAAAACATGTCCTTGACCGTGAGACCACTCAATTCCGCTTTCGGGTTCAGCTGTTCTTCCATTGAATTAATTGGGGCTGGGTTAAAATTTTAACGAGTAATCGTATTATAAATAAACAAAACGCTTGTTATTAAGCTCAATGTAAAGGCGATACGCTGTGTTGTTTCCTGTCTTTCCTGTCGCCTGAATTTCAAGTTACTAGGTTCTACGATCACCACATCATTTTGTGCTAACTGGTAATAAGGTGATTCAAACAGATTTTCAGAGGTGATATCAATGATCCCCAATTCTCTTTTACCATTACTTTCCCTTAAGATTTTAATATCTGTTTTTTTACCAAATTCACTCACTCCACCTGCCAGGCCAATGGCTTCAAGAATACTGAGTTTTTCGGTAGGCACACTGAATGATCCCTGGCTGCTGACCTCTCCCAGAATAGTTACCTTATAATTCTGAAAACGGACAATCACCACAGGGTCGGTCAATTGACCGGCGAGACGGGATTTGATTACATCGGCCAGTTGTTGCTTGGTCAACCCTTCAACCTGTATGGTGCCAATGCGTGGATATTCAATATTGCCATTGGCGTCCACTAAAAATCCTCCACCGCCACCACCAGATGTTGCGGCGGTTTGCATAGGCAGGTTATACGGTGCATCAACCCGGGGATCCACACTGGCGCTGTAAACCTGGATCTGCAATAAATCGTTTTTCTGGATCACCGGTTCGATGACTTCCACATTGGTAACAATGGTAGTGTCCGTTACGTTTTCCAGGTAAACCGGCAATTTTTGCTGGGGAGTACAGGAATAAATGGCAACAATAAAGAACAGAAATATTAAATAACGGAACAAAGTATAGAAATTAAATATTCAAGAAAGTTAATGCAATAAATTATTCCGCAGCGGGCGGAGCTGAACTTAATTTGGATTTGTCAATATTAGCCACGAGTACAAATCCCAAACTGTCAATGGCCACCCTGGCCACCTTATTACGCAATTCAAGCACCTTACCCTCCAGGTCCATAAAAGGTCCCGATGTTACGATAATGCGTTGATGCGGCTTAAGATCAATAGCCTGTACATTCTCATATTCATCCAAAAAACGCCTGATACTTATAATTTCCTTGTCTTTTACAATGGCTGGTTTACCGTTCCAGTATACGAAATTTATAACGCCCCCGGTGAGTCTTACAATCGCTTTGCCTTTATCGTCTGTACGCACAAAAACATAGGATTTAAACAGCGGTTCTTCAACCATTTTAATGCGGTCACTCCACTTTCTTCTAACCTTATTCAAGGGGCAATAACTTTCAAGGCCCTGTTCTTTTAAAAGAAGGTCCACTTTTTTCTCCCAGCGTGGGCGGGTATATATTGCATACCATTTTGTATTTAATCCTAATTTGCCAATAGACATAGCTTCGCCACTTGAGTCACAATTCAAAAATTAAATTATTGACGGTCAATTAATTATGTTTAATACCTGGCCACAAACCGGTATTTTATGATTTGCAAATATAAACGTACTATGTGACTGGCAAGGGAATAAAAACTGTGGAGGACTAATTAGTTAGATTGGTTGAGAAGTTGGGAGGTTGAAGAGTGGAAGATAAAAGGGTTTAAGGGTTTAACAATAGTTGAACGGTGGTGGTACTATGGAAGTTTAAGGGTTTAAAGGGTTTAAGGGTTTAACAATAGTTGAACGGTGGTGGTATAATGGATGTTTAAGGGTTTAAGGGTTTAACAATAGCTGAACGGTGGTGGAACAATGGAAGTTTAAAGGTTTAAGGGTTTTAAGGATTAAAATACTTATTTGCAATACCCCTAAATCGAACTTACCAACTAATAAACTAACCAACTTTCTCTCCTTCCTTATTCACCCAACCCACCTGCTGTGCAGGTATGCCGGTCATTAGAGCATAGGGAGGCACATCTTTGGTTACTACTGCACCCGCACCTATCATAGCATATTCCCCAATTTCAATACCGCAAACAATGGTTGCATTGGCTCCAATGGTTGCCCCTTTACGAACCAGCGTTTTTCTGAATTCATTTTTACGTTCAATAAAACTGCGTGGATTAATCACATTGGTAAAAACCATGGAGGGGCCTAAAAAAACATCATCTTCCACTTCAACGCCATTATATAAGGATACATTGTTTTGAATCTTTACGCCATTGCCAATGATCACCTGGTTATCAATAAAAACATTCTGACCAATGTTGCAATTTTTTCCAACCCGGCTGGCAGGCATCAGGTGTGTAAAATGCCATATTTTAGTTCCCGCCCCTACACTCGCACCCTGGTCTATGATGGCTGATTCGTGAATGAAAATATCATGATTGTTCATAAGCAAATTGAACTAATCTTTTTGTTTCATACAAACATTATTACATTTAATTCCAAATCCATATTAGTTTGAATAAACGATTTTATTCGCTGGATGTATTTCGTGGAGCCACTGTAGCATTAATGATCCTGGTGAATAATCCTGGTTCGTGGACATATATTTACGGGCCTCTAAAACACGCACCCTGGCATGGTGCCACACCCACTGACCTGGTATTTCCTTTTTTTCTGTTTGCCGTAGGCAATGCGCTGGCCTTTGTTATGCCGAAACTGGAGGCGGGTGGCAACAAGGTTTTCTGGCAAAAGATATTAAAAAGAACGCTGCTGATCTTCCTGATCGGGTTGTTTCTGAATTGGTCCCCTTTTGTAAAATGGAGTGGAGATATCCTGGTCTTTAAATATTGGGTGGACCCTGAAAATCCGGAAAATGGGATTCGCATACTGGGTGTTTTGCAAAGAATAGCTCTCTGTTATTTCGTTGCATCAATATTGATCTATTATTTTAAACCACGGGGGGCATTCTTTACCGGTTTGTTATTACTGTTGGTTTACTGGTTGATGTGTATAGCTTTCGGCAGCGGTGATCCTTTTAGTCTGATCAACTGGTTTGGTACTACTATTGACCGGGCGATCCTGGGCGTTCCCCACATGTACAAGGGTGAAGGCATTCCTTTTGATCCCGAGGGCCTGGCCAGTACCATTCCAGCCATTGTGCAGGTAATATTTGGATACCTGGTGGGCGATTATATTCTTAAAAAAGGTACAGAACCTCCTGTTTTGCAGGGAGCCAATCAAGCCGCCCGGGATGCATCCTTTGGCATGTACCCGATGATAGCCGGGTTGTTCGTAGCCGGCGTGGCATTTACGGTTACAGGTATGGGTTGGGGATTGGTGTTTCCCATAAATAAAAAAATCTGGACCAGTTCATACACTGTTTACACAACAGGCCTGGCCATTATTACCCTGGCCACAATGATATATTATATTGAGATCAAAAAAAGAAAAGGATGGCTGACCCGGTTTTTTGATGTATTTGGCAAGAATGCTTTATTTGTGTTTGCACTTAGCGGGCTTTTGCCCCGCCTGTCCGTATTGGTACGCATACCCAATGGTGTTAATGCCCAGGGTGAGCCGAAATATACCAGTGCATTTGGCTGGTTCTATGAAAATATCTGCAAACCTATTCCCGGGCCGGCGGAAAATGGCTCTCTGTTTTATGCCATTTGTATGATCCTTTTTTACTGGGCAATTTGTTATGTTTTGGATAAGAAGAAGATTTATATTAAAGTATAATTGAGAATTTGAGAATGAATAAATATTTATACTTTTTGATGTTAAGGGTGGTAATGATTTTATGGCTGCCATTTAGATAGGTACAACGGATACCAATTATTCAACTATCGTTCAACTTTATATTCAGGCCTAAAATAACTTTTAGATCTTGCAAAAATTTCTTAGAAAAATATTATTAAAACCGGTGTTATCGTTAACGAAAAGATTTTCAGGAAGCCCGGAAAAGAAAATCATATTCAAGGCACTGAACGAATTGCAGCAAAATATCCTTGACAATAAAAGCGGAAAGGGAAAGATCATACCCTTTGATCTGAAGGATGGAAGCTTTATCATTTTCTCTGATGCCCATAAAGGCGGAGGTGATAATGCAGATGATTTTATGCAGTGCGAAGATAATTACCTGGGGGCTTTGCAATATTATCACCACAATGGATTCCACTTTATTTCTTTAGGGGATAGCGAAGAATTATGGGAAACAACCCTGGCTCCTATAAAAAAAGTGCACCCTAAATCATTCGAATCTGAAAAACAGTTTATACCGGCCAATGCCTTCACCAAAATCTATGGAAATCATGACCTCTACTGGAGCAACGATCCTTTTGCAGGCATTGAACTGAAAAAAATATATGGCCGGGAATTACAGGTATTCGAAGGCGTTATACTAACCACATTTATTGATGATATTGCATTGAATATATTTTGTACACACGGGCACCAGGGTGATAAATTAAGCGATGGCAACTGGTTCAGTAAATTTTTTGTAGCCCGTATTTGGGCACCCTTTCAGGCTTATCTGAACATTAACCCCAATACACCTGCATATGATTCAAGCCTGAAAAATAAACACAACCAGGCAATGTATGAATGGACTATTAACCATAAAAATATACTACTGGTTACGGGTCATACACACCAACCTGTTTTTGCATCACTCACCCACCTGGAAAGGCTTTTCCGGGACCTGCTGATCTGCCGGAACAATAATGACCAGGAAGGGGCCGGAAAAACCGAAAAAGAAATTGAAATCCGCAAGCATCAATACCAACACATTTCAGAAGATTATTTAAGCATGCTGCCGACTTATTTTAACAGCGGTTGCTGTTGTTATGATGATGGTGATATAACAGGATTGGAAATTGACAAAGGTTGTATCCGGCTGATCAAATGGAGTAAGAAATCAGGAGTGCCAACTAGGAAGGTGCTGGAAGAGGTGGAACTGAGAAAATTAATAATGGCTTAATTTGAAAATTTGAAAATAGTTGATTAGTTATTTTGTTGAAATGTTGATTGGTCAGAATGCTGCCTCTTCATTTTCAAATTCTCAAATTTTCAAATTAATCATTCCATCAAATACTCCACATGAGTGAGTCTTCCTTCTTTTGACATTCCCTGTATAATGACACGGAATGATTCGCTGATATCATTGTTATGAAAATGGATCCGGAATTTTCCATTTCCGGGCTCGGTCACAACTATGGGTAGCCAGTAGAGGGTGGTACGTACATCTTTTAATTCATTCCGTTGACCAAAAACCTGGTAGTTAGGTGAATAAAATTCACGTAAGGGTGAATAACCTTCAATCGTTGCTTTTTCCATTCCCTTTCCCGGGGTTTGGGCAATATCATCACCCTGCCTTGTATATACCGCAATAGCGCCGCCACTGCCGCCAAATCCACCCATGAATGGCGGACGAAAAACTTTTACATAAGCGATATCAGTGACCGGGATATTGGCGATCATTCCAATATCCGTGGGAATTTCATCAATGTAAACCTGGGGAGTCCCCCCCCTCCATGAAAGTGAAGTGTTATTTCCCTGGTTGGTAATTTGTAAACCTGCAACCCTGCCCTGTAAATAGGAAAAGATATTCATGGCTCCAAATGACATGCGATCATTTACCAGGTCGAAAGTATAAGCATCACCACCGGCAAATAAACCGGATGTATATTTTTCATCCATCACCTCCTTAGGATCTTTTGTTTTAGCCCTTACGGTAACGGTTTCTAAAACTTTGGCTTTAAAAAATGCTTCTTCCTGCACTTTTTCAAGTCCCCTGGATAAATTGTAATAATTACCAGTAGTATCAGACTGAAAGGAAAGGTATTGTAAAGATGTTGATGGCTTATTAAAAAGCGGGGGCAGTTTACCCGGCAAATAACGAATGCCTGCATTACTATAAGGAGCCGATTTATCGAATTGGTGAAAAACCGTCATTGAATCGAAGAAGATAAATGTGGGGTCACTAAAACTACCATCGGGTTTAATGGGAGCCATAACCATTTGAGATGCGGAATCCTTTTGCTTAACGATCATGATAATATTTTCACGGGGGCCGATACTTCCTGGTACCACACCATTTATAACACCAGACAAGGAAAGATAACTGGTATCCTTAGGGTATTTTTTCTCCGGTAAAGTTCCTTTGACTAGACCTTCCCAGTTCAGGCGGCGCCAGCCATGCGTAAGCATAACGAGATCAAGGTAATTGGTACGCTTTTCATTGGTTTGTGAAAAATAATAGGCCGGTTCATGAATATATCCTTTCAAATCGCTGGTTAATAAAAGCCCAGAAAATATATTCTCACTGCTGTCTGTACCGATGGCCGCATCGGTAACCGAAACAGATAAATTGGTTGCCAGGCTATCGGGCACTATTATTTCTAATTCATTGCGTGCTCTTTTATTAAGGCCCCAATGTTCAACTGTAATCCCAGTTGTAAATGAATATTCCTGGTTATCTATAAAAATAATCCGCTCAGCAACCGGAACATTATTGTTATCCAAAACAGTAATGGTCAGAATGCCGGTAGGCAACATGGAAACCGGTACCGTTCTTTTCAGGGAATTAGAACTGGTAAGATCAAAGGGTGTTTTGAATATCAGGTTATGCTGAAAAGTTCCGATCACCGATCCTTGTTGCAGGTTTTGAAGTACCCCTGATGAACGTGCCAATTCAAAAACCACTTTATCTTCATTCCTGGATAATTGCAGTACTATTCCGGATTCCTTTATCGCTGGCAATTCGGTGGTATGTGAAACGCCGGATTCATCTTTCCACACGGCCTTATATTTTTCGCCCGGGGCAGGTGTAAAAGGAATACTGCCCATACCATTGTGTACGGTCCGGAATGAATCAAGTGTTTTGCCATTTACAGTTTGTATAATGCCCCTAACCATAGCCGGCAGACCTCTCTGGTCATTTGCTTTAAATGCCAATTGGGTAGAAATTCCTGCCACTGCATCCCCTCCTTCAGGAAAAAAGCGAATACTAATGGTTTTCTTTTGAGGTGTTACCGCTTTTTGTTTTTGTAATACAGGAATGTTTTTATTATAGAGAAATGAGGTATCAAAATTCAGCATCCATTTTGTGTAGGCCCTCACCTGGATGGAAAATCCTTTATAAGTGGAAGGAATTTCAAACTGGCCAGAAACAGAAGATTCCAGAACCGGTGCTACAAAATGAAATAATACATTTCCTTTTTCATCCAGCCAATCAACATACACTGTTTTTGTTTCTTCTGCCGGATAAACACCCTGCATCAGGTAGCCTTTAAACCATATCGTTTCACCAGGTGCATATGCGGCCTTATCATAATGGAGATACATTTTTTCCGGCTCATATTCTTCTCCCAATTTTTGAAGCGTGGTTTCCAACTGCTGTGCGGCAGTGGTGAAGATCATAATCAGGAACATGCACGGCAATGAAAATATATATTTATACAACATGAAAAGTAATAGTTAATGCCCGCCAAGTTAAGGTAAACACGTATATATTGCTGTTAAGGAATGCGAAAAAAACATGCTTAGGCTCCATTACATACTTCTGCGATATTGACCGCCCACCTCATATAATGCATGGGTGATTTGACCCAGCGAACAATATTTAACGGTTTCCATCAGTTCGGCAAACAGGTTTCCATTCTGTACGGCAACCGCCTTCAGTCTCTCAAGCATTTCGGGCGAGCGATTTTCATTTCTTTTCCAAAAAGCATTCAGGTTCTGAATTTGTTGTTCTTTTTCTTCTTTGGTACTGCGGATCACTTCTATGGGCAATATTGTGGGACTTCCATTTTTATTTAAAAAAGTATTTACGCCAACCAAAGGCAATTCGCCTGTATGTTTCTGGTGTTCATAAAAAAGACTTTCTTCCTGGATCTTATTGCGTTGATACATTCTTTCCATAGCGCCCAGCACACCTCCGCGATCGGTTAACCGATCAAATTCATTCAACACGGCTTCCTCAACCAGGTCCGTCAGTTCCTGAATTAAAAACGATCCCTGGTTTGGATTTTCATTTTTGGCCGTTCCCAGTTCGCGGTTGATAATAAGTTGAATAGCCATTGCCCTGCGGACACTTTCTTCGGTCGGCGTAGTTATCGCTTCATCATAAGCGTTAGTATGCAGACTGTTGCAGTTATCATAAATGGCATACAGCGCCTGGAGTGTGGTTCGGATATCATTGAAATCAATTTCCTGCGCATGTAAACTTCTTCCCGATGTTTGAATATGGTATTTCAACATCTGGCTGCGCTTATTGGCTTTGTATTTATATTTCATGGCCTTGGCCCATATTCGGCGGGCCACCCGGCCAATTACGCTGTATTCCGGATCCATACCATTGCTGAAAAAGAAAGAAAGGTTTGGTGCAAAATCATCAATGTTCATTCCCCTGCTCAGGTAATACTCCACGTAAGTAAAACCATTGGCTAATGTAAAAGCAAGTTGTGTAATTGGGTTGGCACCAGCTTCTGCAATATGATAACCGGAAATGGATACACTGTAAAAGTTGCGCACTTTTTCTTTAATAAAATATTCCTGCACATCACCCATTAATTTTAAAGCAAACTCGGTACTAAAGATGCAGGTATTTTGTGCCTGGTCCTCTTTTAGGATATCCGCCTGCACGGTACCCCGCACTTGCTGCAAAGCAGCCTGGCGGCATTGTTCATAGATTTCCGGAGGCAAAACTTCGTCGCCACTTAAGCCTAATAATTGTAAACCAAGACCACTGTTGCCTTCAGGCAATCTTTCAGGTGAAGCTGGGTTATAATAAACGGGTTGATTTTTAATTTTAAATTTTGACTTTTTAATTTTTTCAACCTCTTTCCAATTTCCTTTTTCATGGATCCATTTTTCACATTGCTGATCGATAGCGGCATTCATAAAAAATGCGAGTAACATAGGTGCCGGACCATTGATGGTCATGCTGACGGATGTTTTAGGATCACAGAGATCGAAACCGCTGTACAATTTTTTGGCATCATCTACAGTAGCTATACTAACCCCGCTGTTACCGACTTTTCCATATATATCAGGTCTATGATCAGGATCTTCTCCATAAAGTGTAACTGAATCAAAAGCCGTACTTAAACGCTTTGCCGGCTGGCCAATGGATACATAATGAAACCGTTTATTGGTTCTTTCAGGACCACCTTCGCCGGCAAACATGCGGGTGGGATCTTCCCCTTCCCTTTTAATGGGAAAAACGCCGGCTGTAAAAGGAAAATGACCCGGAGCGTTTTCCTGTGCCTGCCAGACAAGAATATCTCCCCAATCTTTAAATTTTGGCAGGATTATTTTTGGAATGCGGGTTCCAGATAAGCTGGTACTGAACATGGGTTGCCTGATCACCTTCTCCCGTACTTTATATTCATAATTATCTGCCCGGTAAGCTTCTTGTTTATCCGGCCATTTCTTTAATAGCTTCAAACTGACAGGGGTTAATTTTGCTTCTAAATCTTTTACAATTACACCAAGCTTATCAATGAATTCTTTATTTCCATCCTGCAGTTGAAGTGTTTCAATGGTTCCCTTAACCTGGTAAAGTTTAGTAGCCAATGCAGACTGGTCTTTCACCAGCTGGTCATATTCCCGGATAGTAGTGGTGATTTCGCTAAGGTATCGTACCCTTGCAGGCGGCATTATAGGATCGCCTCCAAAGCCACGTACTTCAATTTTATGTTTATCTGCAACCCATTTTACCTGGCATTTCTCTTCCAGCTTTTGAAGCAGCATGGTGAATAATTCATTAACACCTGCATCATTAAACTGCGAAGCAATTGTGCCGGTGATAGGAATTTCTTCATCTTTTGCAGAAAATAACAGGTGATTTCTTTTGTATTGTTTGCGTACATCGGCCAGTGCATCCAATGAGCCTGCTTTATCAAATTTGTTGATAGCCACCAGGTCCGCATAATCAAGCATGTTGATCTTTTCCAGTTGTGATGCGGCGCCATATTCCGGTGTCATCACGTAGAGGCTCAGGTCACAATAATCCAAAATGCTTGCATCACTCTGCCCAACCCCGGCACTTTCTAAAATGATAAAATCATATGCCGCCTGTTTGCAAACCTTGATAGCATCCTGAACATGTGCGCTGAGGGCTTTATCGCTTTCGCGGGTAGCAAGAGAACGCATATAAGCCCTGGGACCAGAGATAGCGTTCATGCGAATACGATCACCCAATAATGCGCCGCCGGTTTTCTTTTTGGAAGGATCAACAGAAATAACAGCAATTGTTTTATCGGTAAAATTATTCAGAAACCGACGCACGATCTCGTCAGTTACGGAACTTTTGCCGGCGCCACCGGTACCGGTTATGCCGAGGACTGGAGCCCCCTCCAAACCTCCCCCCGTGGGGGAGGCTTGAGACCCTGATTCTTTAATTTTTAATTTCTTAATTGAAGCAGCATCTTTTTCGTCATTCTTCATTCCACCATTCCATAAATGCTGATAGGATTCACCGGATTCTGCGAGGGTTATGGACCGGGCGATTTTTTTTACATCTTTCCATTCTCCAAGCGCATAAAGCGATTTCCCTTTTTTTGCATGTACAGAAGTCCCCTCCCCTGGAATGGATTTAGGGGAGGCCTTACACTGTTCAATCACATCTTCGATCATACCTTCAAGCCCCATTTTCCGCCCATCATCCGGAGAATATAACCGGGTGATGCCATAATTATGTAATTCCTTGATCTCTTGTGGAAGTATAGTTCCGCCACCGCCTCCAAAAATTTTTATATGCCCACTGCCGTTTTCATCCAGCAGGTCTTTCATGTATTTAAAAAATTCTACATGCCCTCCCTGGTAGCTGGTAATGGCTATGCCTTGTGCATCTTCTTCAATGGCGCATTCTACAATATCAGCTACAGAACGGTTGTGGCCCAGGTGAATAATCTCGGCGCCTTTCGATTGGAGAATGCGGCGCATGATATTAATGGCCGCATCATGGCCATCAAAAAGTGAAGCAGCGGTTACAATCCTGACTTTAATTGGGTTCGTCGTACTCATATGTAAGCATCTGGTAAGGCGTCAAAATTAAGGAATGTTCGTTAGGAGAGGTTGGTAATTGGGAATTAGGAATTGGGGTGAGGTTGGAAAAGGTTGTGGTTTTTTGAAACTAATTGCTAATTCCAAATACCTAATCCCGATTCTTATCAACCAATCAACTAATCCACTCATCAACTAACTTTGCCCGATGCAGCAAGCCCTGGAACTTATAAACGAATTATATGAACAATGGAAAGGCCGTAAAGCAGCGTCGGTAGAAATATTACCCAAAAGCGGTAGTGAACGGAGGTATTTCAGGGTTCATGAACAGGAAGGCGGTTCAATAATTGCCACATTGGGTGCCAACGTCCAGGAAAATGAAACCTTCATTTATTTTTCCCGGCATTTTAAAAATATTGGCCTTCCTGTACCTGAAATTTTAATCACCAGTGAAGATGGAACCATTTACCTGCAACAGGATTTTGGAAATATTTCTTTATTAAACCATTTGGAGAAAGAAAGTTTTTCGGATCACGTCTACGAGCTTTTTAAAAAAAGTCTGCATGAACTTGCCCGCTTACAGGTAAAGGCCCACGAAGACCTGGATTATGAATACTGCCTCACTAATAAGGAATTTGGTAAGGAAGCCATTATGGCCGACCTGCTTTATTTTAAATATTATTTCCTGGATGCCTTACGACGGCCATATGATAAACAAAAACTGCTCAATGATTTCGAAGCATTGAGTAATTACCTGGCGCATACGGAATTTAAATATTATATGTTCCGCGATTTTCAAAGCCGGAACATCATGGTGACCCCGGATGATGAAGTATTTTTTATTGATTACCAGGGTGGCATGCAGGGAGCACCACAATATGATGTAGCCAGTATGTTATGGCAGGCCCGTGCTAATTTACCTGATAAGTGGAAAGAGAAACTACTGGAAGATTATATGGATGAATTCAGTAAACAGATCAACCAGCCATTGAATAAAACGATGTTCCGTATTCAATATAACGGGTATGTTTTGATCCGCTTATTACAGGTTTTAGGTGCCTATGGTTTCCGCGGGTTATTTGAACGAAAGGCGCAGTTCCTGACCAGTATTCCACTGGCTTTAAAAAACCTGAAATGGTTTATTGAAAATCAAAGTTTAGGTATTATCGTTCCAGAATTTATGCGGGTGCTGCAATTGTGTGTTTCAAATGAAGTGATAGAACAATTTACACCCTTACAGGCAACGGAAGCCACACCGTTGGTGGTTAAGATCCAAAGTTTTTCCTATAAAAAAGGTTGCCCGGCAGATGATTCGGGTAATGGCGGTGGTTTTGTTTTTGATTGCCGGGGCATTTTAAATCCTGGCCGGATCGATGAATATAAAACGCAGCATGGCCGGAATAAACCGGTAATGGATTTTTTGGAACAACAGTCACGCATGAGCGATTTTTTGAACAGCGTTTTTGATATCGTTGATTTGAGTGTTGAAGAATATATCCGTCGTGGATTTGCCAGCCTGATGATCAGTTTCGGATGCACGGGGGGCCAGCATCGCAGCGTATATGCCGCGGATGCTTTAGCCAGACACCTGAAAAATAAATTCAAAGTAAAAATTGAATTAAAACACCTGGTGCAGGAAGAAAAGAATTGGGAAAATCCTCTACACGTTAAAAATGCCACCAACTAAATTACCACCTATTGATACAGGAAAGAAACGAAAATACCGGCGAACCTAACTCGTTTGCCGATACCGCAAATGCGATGATCTTTAGCGCCGGGTTAGGTACCCGGTTTAAACCATGGACCGATAAACATCCCAAAGCATTAGCTATGGTGAATGGCAAAACGCTACTGCAACGTAATATTGAATACCTGGCTGATAATGGTTTTACAAATGTGATCGTAAACGTACATCATTTTGCAGAGCAGGTGAAGTCAGCGGTGAAGGAAAATAATGGCTGGAGTAGTGAAGTAATCATTAGTGATGAAACGAACGAGGTTTTGGAAACCGGTGGTGGTTTGCTTAAAGCAAAACCTTTGTTTAAAAAGGAAAACCCATTCATCACCTGCAATGTGGATGTGTTAACGGATATGGATATACGCAAATTAATGTTATTCCATCAGCAACATAATGCCCTGATCTCCTTTGGTGTTACTCAAAGAAAAACGTCACGTTATTTATTGTTTGATGAATATGACCGTTTATGGGGCTGGCGCAATGAAAAAACGGGTGAAGAAAAGGGTCCTCACCTTGAGTGGCCTGCAGAACGCAGGGCCAAATTAATTCCCAGGGCATATAGTTGCGTAGTTGTTTTTAATTACGAAGTTTTTTCACTGATCAGGCAGAGCGGTAAGTTTTCTTTAATGGATGTTTACCTTGACCTGGCCGCTGATCACCGGATCATGGGCTTTGATCATACCGGTGATAAATGGGTGGATGTCGGCCGCCTGGAAAGTGTGGCTGTGGCTGAAAAAATGTTTGTTTGATGACGATTGTTGAACCATTGTTGAACTATTGTTAAACTATTGATGAACAATTGTTGATACTTGTTCCCATGCAACCTTAATCATTATCTTTCGCAATCTATTGTTGAACCATTGTTGAACCATTGTTGAACCATTGTTGACCTATTGCCCATTATATAAATGTAACTAATGAAGAAATTTTTAACCGGTTGTTTCCTTGTTATAATTGGCGGTTCATTGTACGCTCAAACCAATTACGATCACCGTGAAGCGTTTGCTCCTAATTTTTATCCGCAATCCGGAACACCATTCAGAAGTGCCAGTGGAATGCCCGGTCCTTTATATTGGCAAAATGAAGCTGATTATAAAATCAATGCCTCTCTTGATACCAGTACTCAAATTATCAAAGGTGACGTGGAGATCAGTTATACCAATAATAGCACGGATGCATTAAATTTTCTATGGTTGTACCTGGACCAGAATATTTACAAAGAAGATTCCCGTGGATCGGCAACTACTACACAAACCGGAGGTCGCTGGGCCAATCCTGAATTTACGGAAGGCAGCATAGTGAAAAACATTTCTCTCACTGACGCTGCTAATAAAACTTCTAAACCCGAATATGTAATTACGGATACCCGGTTGCAGGTCTGGTTACCACATGCTTTAAAAGCCAATGGTGGTAAGGTGAAATTGAAAATGGACTTTGAATTCAAAGTGCCTGAATATGGCACGGACCGCATGGGTAGGCTGGCAACTAAGAACGGCACTATTTACGAGGTAGCACAATGGTTTCCCCGCATGGCGGTTTATGATGACCTGCAGGGTTGGAATACCTTACCTTATATAGGTGCCGGCGAGTTTTATCTTGAATACGGTGATGTAGAATTTAATATAACCGCACCCGCCAGTATGATAGTTGTGGGTGGTGGTGAATTATTAAATCCTGCCGAATGCCTTACCGCCGAACAATTGAAAAGATATAACCAGGCTAAGAACAGCGATAAAACAGTTATGCTTCGAAGTGAGAATGAAATCAGACAGGCTTCATCCAGGCCGGCGAAACCAACAATTACCTGGAAATTCAAAATGAATAATACCCGTGATGTTGCGTGGGCCGCTTCCACTGCATTTGTGTGGGATGCCGCACGGATAAACCTGCCTGGTGGAAAAAAATCGCTGGCCATGAGTGTTTACCCAGTTGAAAGCATTGTTAAAGACGGATGGCAGCGTTCAACTGAATTCACCAAAGCAAGTGTGGAGCATTATTCCGAAATGTGGTACGCATATCCATGGCCGGTAGCTGTGAATGTAGCCGGCATTGTGGGTGGAATGGAATACCCGGGCATTGTTTTCTGCAGTTATAAATCAGCAGGCGGGGATCTTTGGGGAGTAACAGATCATGAATTTGGCCATGCCTGGTTTCCGATGATCGTGGGTACTAATGAAAGAAAATATGCCTGGATGGATGAAGGATTTACAACATTTATCAATGGTATTTCAACCAAAAAATTTAATAATGGTGAGTTTGCCGACCAAACTTATTTTCCCGGCGACCTTACTAAGTATATGTTCCACGATTATATGGATGGGCTGTTTAACAAACCTGATGTTATACAACAGGAAAACCTGGGTATTGCGGCTTACCTGAAACCTTCGGTCATGCTGAATACTTTGCGTGATGTAGTGTTGGGACCTGATAGGTTTGATGCTGCTTTTAGAGAGTATATCAAACGGTGGGCTTTCAAACATCCCACACCTTATGATTTCTTCCATACCATGGAAAATGTTTCCGGGGAAGACCTGGGTTGGTTTTGGAGAGGCTGGATCATGAATACCTGGAAACTTGACCAGGGAATTAAAGGTGTTAGCTACGTTGATAAAATGCCATCAAAAGGTTCTGTAATTACCATTGAAAACCTGGAAAAGATGCCTATGCCGGTTATTCTGCAAATTAAAGAAACCAATGGCAAAGAACACCATATCAAACTACCTGTAGAGGTATGGCAACGTGGAGCTACATGGACATTTAAGGTCCCAACAACCAGTGAAATACAGGATTTAGTATTAGATCCGGAAAATTTATTGCCGGATATCAACCGAACAAATAATAATTGGAAGAAAGGGTTTTAAAAAATTAAGATTTGGGCAATTCCAAATTTGAAAATCATCATACGTTGCTATAAAATATGTTGGGCCGGCTGTTAACAGCCGGCCTTTTTAAATGCTCGGATTTTTGATAAAATAATATCAAATTATTGCACCTTCCGTTTAAAAGCTGGCCTGATATTTTTATACTTTTACGTGAAACATAACTTTCATCATAAAATTTAAAATGATATGAGCAAATTTTTTTCAGGGCTGGTAACGGGTGTCGTACTCGGTATCATGTTTGCCCCAGATAAAGGTTCTGAAACCCGCCGTCGTATAGCACGTACAAGCGGAGATGTTAAACATACTTTTACAGATATGATTGACGGAGCCAAAGATGGTTATGAAACTATCAAAAATAAAGTGAATAGTCTTTCCAAAAAGGAAGATGATCCTGCTTATAGCCGCAATGCAGATAATTCATGGCCACCTGCTTAATAGTAAATAATTTTTAAGACTAAAATCTACAATTATGCCAGGAAGAGGAGATAATAATAAATCAGGTTCTGCTGGTCGCGGAGCCAGTAACCAGAGCAATCAACCATTTGTAGCGGATTCTCAAAAGGAACCCAAATCCAATCACGGAAAAAAAACGGGGGGGTCTGCATCAGAAAAGATGAGTAAGACCAAAGTACAATCCGCGAATAGAAATCGCAGTACCAAAGGAGACCGGGAGTAATGCGACAGCAAGAACTAACGGATACATACATACTAAAAAAATAACCAGGCATTTTGCCTGGTTATTTTTTTGCCCGAAAGATTTTCAGCTTATCCCTGATAATATACAAATCATCTTAAAGTATCAAGCCGTAGTTAATAGAAAAACATGCCAACCCTTGAATTGTTTGATGATTTTACATGGGGTAGATTAAATTTACATTCATTATTCATCTCAAAAAATCGAGATAATGTCTGTATTCAAGATCAGCAGCCTGGAACAGTATCATCAGCAATACCGGGAAAGTGTTGAAAATCCGGAAAAATTCTGGGCCAGGATCGCCGCTCATTTTCACTGGCATAAACAACCGAAAAATATACTGGAATGGAATTTTGACAACTTTGATGTAAAATGGTTCAGGGATGGCGAATTAAACATCACTGAAAATTGCCTTGATCGACATTTGGCCGATCGGGGAGAAACCCCTGCCCTGATCTGGGAACCCAATGACCCGGAAGAACATCATCGGGTACTCACGTATAATGATCTGCATGAAAAAGTAAACCAGTTTGCACAGGTATTAAAACAAAATGGAGCTAAAAAAGGTGATCGTATTTGTATTTATATGGGTATGATCCCCGAACTCGCTATCGCCGTTTTAGCATGTGCCCGTATAGGAGCAATACACTCGGTTATTTTTGGTGGATTCAGTGCCAAAAGCATTTCAGATCGTTTACAGGATGCGCAGGCAGCATATGTGATCACTTGTGATGGCGCCTATCGCGGGGCAAAAGATATCCCATTAAAAGAAGTTATCGATGATGCGTTGATCGCCTGTCCTTTTGTTAAAAGAGTGATTGTATGTACCCGTACCCGCCGTCCTATAAGTATGATCAAAGGCCGTGATGTTTGGTGGGAAGATGAAATAAAAAAAGTTGAAACGCTTGGCTTAAAAAACGTTCATCCCGAAGTAATGAATGCGGAAGATGAATTATTCATTTTGTATACCTCCGGTTCTACCGGTAAACCCAAAGGCGTAGTTCATACTATTGGTGGATACATGGTTTATACCAACTATAGTTTTGTAAATGTTTTTCAATATAAACCCGGTGATGTGCATTTTTGTACAGCAGATATTGGATGGATAACCGGTCATTCGTATATACTTTATGGACCCCTTTGTGCTGGTGCAACCAGCCTGATGTTTGAAGGAATTCCTACCTGGCCGGATGCCGGTAGATTTTGGGACATTGTTGAAAAATACCAGGTGAACATTCTTTATACTGCGCCAACAGCCATAAGATCATTAATGGGATTTGGAATGGATCATATAACCGGTAAAGATCTTTCTTCTTTAAAGGTTTTAGGTACTGTAGGTGAGCCGATCAATGAAGAAGCCTGGCATTGGTATGATAACAACATTGGCAAAAATAACAGCCCCGTGGTTGATACCTGGTGGCAGACGGAAACAGGGGGCATTATGATCTCAAACATAGCCGGAATAACATCCGCTAAACCAACTTTTGCCACTTTACCACTCCCCGGTGTACAGCCTTTACTGGTAGATGAAAACGGCGTAGAGATTATAGAGAATAATGTTAGCGGAAACCTGTGTATGCGTGCTCCCTGGCCGGGTATGTTGCGCACTACTTACGGTGATCACGAAAGATGTAAAAAAACTTATTTCAGTACCTATCCAGGTTTATATTTTACCGGCGATGGAGCTACCCGGGATGATGAAGGAAATTACCGTATTACAGGAAGGGTTGATGATGTATTGAATGTGAGTGGACATCGCATTGGAACAGCCGAAGTGGAAAATGCTATTAACATGCATGCCGGTGTGGTTGAAAGCGCAGTTGTTGGTTATCCGCATGATGTAAAAGGACAAGGAATCTATGCATATGTTATTGATGAAAATACACATGGCGATGAGGAGCTCACACGCAGAGATATTTTACAAACCGTAACTCGAATCATTGGAGCAATTGCGAAACCAGACAAGATCCAGTTTGTCAGTGGCCTGCCTAAAACACGCAGTGGAAAGATCATGCGCCGTATATTAAGAAAAATAGCAGAAGGTGAAACGCAAAACCTGGGAGATACTTCTACTTTACTTGATCCTGGTGTAGTGGATGAAATTATAAAGGGAAAGCTGGTATAGCTTCCCCCTTAATATGCGGAGTTTTTCATTATTAATGAGAAGAGTTTAGGGTTTAGAGTTTAGGGTTTAGTGTTTTGTTTATGCCTGAAAAACGTTGACCGTTTTTCAACTGGTTTTCAAAATTAATTTATCCCTTGGTGGCAGGTGATTTTTTTTCTGATGATGATCATCTGTGTTACTACAGCTGCAAAAATTATCATCTGTCACCAAGGAGCCGCCGGCAGGCAATAGTTTTTCAAATGCTACCGGTGATTGTTTTTTCAAAGATGCATGTGGTTTTATTTGGTTATAATTATTGATCGCTCTTTTTGTAAATTCTTTTAATGAATTATAATGCTGCGGGTTATATCCTTTTAAATATTGATTTTTAATGGTGCCGTTAATCCTTTCTGCATGCGGGTTTTCATATACTACATCGCACATGCTGTTTTTGATTTTATAGTCCTCAGTTATTTTTAAAAATGATTTACAGTAATATTGACCGCCTCCATCTGAATGGAAAATCAGGCCTGCGGATGGCTTTCTATCATGTAGGGCCATACGTAGTGCTGGTATGGTTGTATGGATTGTAAACAGCCTTTTGCTTACGCTATAGCCAACAATTTTCCGGGAAAATATATCCATGATAAAAGTGAGATAGTAAAAACGATCTCCAATCTGATAATAGGTAATATCGCTGACCCAGGCCTGGTTTAAACCATTAAACTCAATGCCCAGGATCAGGTTCGGAAAACGGATCACGCCGGTGCTGTCGGTGGTTCGCCTGTAAGCTCGAGGCCTTTCCAGCTTAAAACCATGGTCAAAACACAGATTTTCAAACTTGTCGCGACCTATATTTTCTGGTTGAAGAATCAGGTAAAGCTGCCTGGCTGCAACGCCGGGATGTTCCTGACGCAGTTCGGTAATGATGGGTAAAAGCAGCAGGTTTTGCTCTTGTTCCCCAAGCTTTCTATTCATTTTTTGATGAAAAGATTGTTTGCTGTAACCACTATATCTGTAAACTTGATTCAACTTGTAGGTGTGTTTTTGTCGGTGTTCCCAGAACCAGCAGAGGGTTTGCCAGAAAGTTTTTTTTTCAATTCAATCCCGTACTGATCCGAAGCAATTTCCATTTGCTTTTCAAGAAAATCTATTTGAAACTGTTTTTGACCTAAAAGCTGCTCCAACCGGGTTATGTGATCCTTCAAAGATTTGATCTTAGCGGTATCACTTTCAGCCTCAACAACCATTTTAATACCTTTCTTACGCATAACTGAATATTTATAAATCCACTTGTAAACGGCAGTGTAACTTACTTCATATTCCTTGCAGATCTCCGTAACCGTTATTTGCTTTTTGTCCAATTCAGCTACCTTCTTTTTCTTAAAATCTTCACTGAAATAACGATAAGGACGTAATACCTTCCTGTTTGTTTTTAACTGCTCAATCGTTGCCATTTTGATTGTTTTTGAGTTTAATTAATCGCTCAAAAACGGTCAACATATTTCAGGCTAGCACAAGAATTTTGAGTTTAAGGGTTTAAAGGTTTAAGGGTTTAAGGATTTTTAAATCAATTTTCGGGTAATGGCCCAATTCCTAATCCCATCCGGAGCTCGGCGAAGAAAACCAATCAACTATTCAACCAATCAACTTATTTACGGATTGTTACCTGCGTCCCAACCGGAATAAAGCGATATAATTCTTCCACATCTTTATTCTTCATTGAGATACAGCCTAATGTCCAATTTTTATAGCGATCAATCTGGTAATCTTCGCGTGGCCATGTTCCATGAATGCCGATGGCTCCACCAATTTTTGCTGTTTTAGGTATCTCGCCTCTTTGCTTACGATTATTAAATCGGTCATAGCTTTCCTTAGTTGGATAATTAATATGCATAAAACGGCTCCACTTATCGTGTGGTTTTTTTCCCTGGATTATAAAACTGCCTTCAGGAGTGCGGCGGTCACCTTCCATTTTTTTATCTTCCAGCGGATTTGCACCAAATACCACAGGATAGGTTGCATACCATCCCTTTTCATCATATACACTCAACTCATAATCTGACTTGTCAATAATAATATTAACCTTCCCGAATGGTTTCACCGCGGCATGGGTTTTAAAAAATAAGTTAGCTGGCTTGTTGGTTGATGTTGAATAAAGCGGTGAATAAAATAATCCGCTTACCAACATACAAATAAAAAGTAGGAAGGTTGATTTCATATCGAGTCCGTTTAAGCTGTCCAGACTAATGTAACGGACACAATGCTTGTTTATTTTTTAGTGTGGAAATCTTTTAACGGGATGTTTACAATAACCCGTTAAGGCGTAATTATTACAAGTAATACAACCTGAATTTTGAATTATGATACAGTAACTTTCGGCGTAAGTTTTTTTGCTTCATTGATCATTTCCCTTACTGCTTCAACCGAAGGAATACGTCCTGTTAATCCATATTGTTTATTAACCACTAAAAGCTTGTCGTGCAATGTTGCTGCCATTTGCTGGGATAATGCTTTCACTGAACCAACACCAGCTGCATCCAGTAACTCCGCAAACTGAGCTGCAATCCCGTTAATCCGCATTAAATCGGCATGGTTTACCCATGTACTTACCAAGGATTCCGGGATATCAGTTTTTTCGGCTACCTGCGATCTTCCTTTTTTAGTTCCGGCTTTTTCCAGTAATACATTGGTTGATGCGATGCCGATATTGCGAAGTCTTTCTCCATATGTTACACCGATGCCTTCTATATCTTCTATTGGGTATGCCATAAGATTATTTTATTTATTGTTGGTAAGTTAATTAATAAAACTTCCTGGCCAAAAATAAAAAGGAGTAGTATTTTCCAAAAAACAAAAATGGTTATGATCTGTTAAGAACATAACCATTTTTCTGTCGTAGTTAATTAGTATTGTATTAATAATTTATCCCAGATTTACCAATTGCTAAATCTTATACCTACATTATAAGGGCGCTGGGAAAGTCCTGTTTCGTGCAGGTCAGTAATGGCATAACTACCATACAATCTTACCGGACCCAATCCAAGTTCACCTATGTACGCTAACTTCCAGCGATTGATCCCGATATCACCTTTTTCCTTTTGCTTGCCATTTTCGTCACTTATTTGTTTATTACGGCTGCTGTATAAATATCCCCCACTGATACCGGCGCTCAAACTAAAACCCCTGTTACCTGATTTAGGTGTAGTGTTAAAGTTTATCATTAATGGCACTGTAACATAATCTGCTGCCAGTTTGTTTTTTGAAAATTCCATGTTCTCTTCCCACATAATCTGTGGAGGACTTGTTTCGCTGTAGCTGATCGGGTTATCTTTCTTATACCGGTAATTATTCAATTCAACACCCAAACCATATTTCAGGTTTACTACATGCTTAATAAGATTCAGCTTTTGCATAAAGACCCAGATATTCACATTTACTGATTTTCCGGTGCGTAATTTGAAATCATCTTCAACAAATGCATGACCGCCACCAGCCAGGTAGCCTGAGGAATTTGCAGTTGCATAATTCGTATTGTCCACATAGTTACTAAAACCAAGATCTACAATCCACCAATTTGTGTTGATGTTGGAATTGTTATTTCTTTTGCGGCTTTGAATTTTAAAGTCACGGTCCTGATGCCTGGTGCTATCATTTCCACCGCTTTTGCGAATTATCACCATTCCGCCGATCCTGATTGTATCGGACTGTGGCGTTATCGTTGTATCTGCGTTAGGGCTAATGGTAGTATCCGTCTGCGCATATCCCTGTAAGGACAAAATGATAATTGTGCAAAGTGTAAAAAAACTTTTCATTTTCTTTATTTTTAATGGTAACCTGTTTAACAGGAATTATTTAAGATTGATTGCGAAGCCACCTACCAGTAATTTATCATCATCATTGGCAGCTGCGATGTTGGTTGTGCGTTCCAGGATCCTTGTAGCTTTCCGGAAAAACCCGCGGATTCTTTTATTCTCTGGTTCAACATCTGCAACATCTACCACATACATTGGTTGAACTATACCAGGTGATGCTTCCGTTGTAGTACGCACCGGGAATTTATTTGTTACAGCATCTTCGTTAATATTTTGTTGTTGCAGGTTAGCATAAACATTTTCATCAGCTGTACTGATATTTTTTAACCTAACGGGAACGTCTAAGGGCTTTTCTAAATCAGTTAATTCAGTGGCAGCAACATTAACTGAATGATTGATTGGAACTTTTTTATTGGACTGATTTATGGAAGCAAACTGAACTGGCACCTGTTTATTTTCTATCGTTTCTTTTAGAGCAGGTGAAGGTTTACCAGATTCTGATTGGGCAGGTACAATTTCATTGTTGTTCCCCTGAGAAGTTGATTGTTCAATTATTTGTTGTGGAGCTTTTTGGGTAGTTTCAGCAACCGTAACTATCGAATCAATATCAGTGGATTTATTATCAGATAACATAAAAATTCCGGTGCCGACAGTAAGAATTACAGCAGCTGCAGCGGCTTGTTTCAACCAACGCAAAGAATAGATGTGATGAACTTTTTCATGACGATAAAGAGATGTTTTATCTCCAAAAACAACAGTTGCATCGGGCGCTGAACGGGTTTTTTTCAACCTGTTTAATTCCTGTTGAATGGCAGGATTCAGTGCAATGAATTTTTCCAGTTCTGTAATTTCACCAGGTGAAAGTTCCCCATCCATATATTGCACTAAAAACATTTCGTAGTTATATACATTTATGTGGGATGAATCAACCATCATTAATTGTTCCTTTCCTGTAAAAACAAGATTGGTATCAGGTGTAAAAATAGTTTGACGCAGGGCGCTCATTTCTCTTTCCAGATCGGGATTTATCAACAAAAAATCTTCAACAGCCTTTTTTTCCTGCAGGTTCAATTCATTATCCAGGTAAAGGATAAAAAAATCTTCGTAATTATGGCGGTTGATATTCATATTATATTACGTTTTCAATCTTCACTAAATATTCTTTCAATTGTACCCGGGCACGATGGAGATAAACTTTTACCTGGCTGCTGTTTAGTCCGGTTATCTGGCCAATTTCTTCATAGCTATATCCTTCATAGTCTTTTAACAGAACCAACGAACGTTGTGTTTCAGGGAGTCGTGCCAAAGCTTCGTCCAGGATTTTTCGAAGGTTATTTACAGGACGGTTAAACACTTTTACTTCAGCATTAAATTCATCTTTTAACTGGATGCGTTTTATTTTTCTCAAATGATCAATCATCTGGTGATATGCAACGGTAAAAAGATAGGATTTTGATTTTGCCGGATCAACTTCCAGTCGGTTTCGCCACATTTTCTCAAATGCAGATTGAACCACATCTCTTGCATCTTCTTCATGTTTCAGGTTTTTTACTATAAACCTGAACACGTTGTCAGCATAAAGATTCACACATTCATTGTATTCTAATTCGGACATAAACAGTTGAAATCGGATTAAAGATACTTATTAACCCTTTTTTAAGTGGTGAAACGCAAAGCGTATGAGAAATGTTACAGCAAATAAAAAAAATCAGAAACTAAACTGGCTGCTTGCATTAATCGGAACCGGCAGGTTTTCCCAGATCATCAAACCGGGAATATTTTCATCCTGATTTTTCTCATCCATTCCTTCCGGGCAAATAGCAGTGCAGGTTTCAGATGCATATGCCATGAATGCTACCACTGAAAAAGTGATCAGAGATAAAAAGAAAACGATAATAATGAGTGTTTTTGCTTTCATGACATCTTAATTTCATCACTTTGACGCAAAACGTTAAATAATGTTACAGGTAAAATTAAATTTTTTGAAAAGAACCTGCAAAATCTACCTGTATGGAATGCCGGAATATGTGAACGGGCTGTATATATTTGCCAATTAAAAGAAAAAAAATGGACGAAAAACTGGTTACCCGGATAGCAAATGAAGTGGATGAAATTAAAGCGGCGGGGATGTATAAAGAGGAACGGATCATTACCAGCCCGCAGGGGGCTGAGATTATGGTTAATGGGAAAACGGTTTTAAACTTTTGCGCCAATAATTACCTGGGGCTTTCATCTCATCCGGCGGTGATTGAGGCGGCTCATAAAACCCTTGAAAGCCATGGATTTGGTATGAGCAGTGTGCGATTCATCTGCGGCACACAAGATATCCATAAAGAACTGGAAAAGAAACTTTCGGAGTTCCTGGGTACAGAAGATACTATTTTGTATGCAGCTGCTTTTGATGCCAATGGCGGTGTGTTTGAACCGCTTTATAATGAAGAGGACGCCATTATCTCAGATGCATTGAATCATGCTTCCATTATTGACGGCGTTCGTTTATGTAAAGCACAGCGGTTTCGTTATGCCCACAATGACATGGATGATTTAGAAACCCAATTGAAGGCCGCGTCGGGAGCCCGCAGCCGGATCATTGTAACCGATGGATCCTTCAGCATGGATGGAACCATAGCCCAATTAGATAAGATCTGCGAGCTGGCTGATAAGTATGAGGCCGCAGTTATGATTGATGAATGTCATAGCAGCGGTTTTTTGGGTAAAACAGGCCGGGGCACCCATGAATACAGAGGAGTAATGGGTCGTATTGACATTATCACCGGTACTTTGGGTAAAGCATTAGGTGGTGCCAGTGGTGGATTTACCAGCGGCAAAAAAACCATAATAGATATGCTGAGGCAAAAAAGCCGTCCGTATTTATTCAGCAATACATTGGCTCCTTCTATAACCGGCGCCTCCATAGCGGTATTGGACCTGCTCAGTAAAACAACCGATTTAAGGGATAAACTGGAAAAAAATACGCAGTATTTCCGGAAGCAAATGACCGATGCTGGTTTTGATATTAAACCTGGTGAACACCCTATTGTTCCGATTATGCTTTATGACGCTGTACTGGCCCAGGAATTTGCTGCTCGTTTATTACATGAAGGAATTTATGTGATCGGGTTCTTTTTCCCGGTTGTTCCTAAGGGCCAGGCTCGTATAAGAGTGCAGATCAGTGCCGCGCATGAACAACTTCAATTAGATAAAGCCATCGAAGCTTTTACCCGGATTGGAAAAGAATTAAACGTGTTGAAATAATATTTTTCAAAGCATAAAATAAAACAGGCACTCCAAAATGCCTGTTTTACTTTTTCCACCATTTTATTTTACATCAAAATGCAGCCGGTTGGCTGCTTGTTTTACCAAATCCAATGTTGTATTGACACCAGTTATGTTTACCATTAAACGATCGTGAGCCATGTACATCAAATCATAAGAATGATCACTGGCATCAAACTTTTCAATGGCTTTTTTACCATTAAATTCAATGGTTTTGGTATAGCCATCATCACTTTCACTTTGCATATTCATAGCTCCCCAAAACTGGAGGCCATAAATACCCGAACCAGCTTCACCAGCCACATCATACACGGAAAGCTTTAGTTTGGTGCTGTCATTTTCACGATATTCAGCCTCACCCATTGAAAAGCCCATCATACTATTGGCATTAAACGATGACCTCTTAATCCCCATCAGGTTTTCCGGAAAAAATGATTTAACCTGGTCAGTAGTAAGCGGTTCCAGTTTTTTTAGTTCTTCCATCTTTTTCTGCATTTCATTGGCACCAGCTTCCATTTTACTGGTATTCATAGTGACCGTTGTTTTTCCATCTTCACTTTTTAAGGTAGTTTGATCACTTTTACTCTTGCAGGCAAAAAGGCATATACCCGTTACCAGTATTATTAAAATCAGTTTCATACAGTTGTTTTATATTTTAAGGGTTATAGTTCTTTTAAGATCATTTCTGTTAATGCTTCTATAAAATTAATTTCAAAAACCATGAAATGCAATTAGTGATCAGTAGGTTCGTTTGTAACTGCTGAAGAAGTTATCCCTCTCCGTTTTATATAACTGTATTTGATGTATTCAAAAAAATGAAAATGAAAAAAAATTATTTTAAATATCTTCTGGCGGGGCTGGCTATAAGTTTTATGATCTCATCCTGTACTTCTATGAAAAAAGATTGTAATGGGGTAAAGCATTACAAAACTAAAAACGGCATCTACATTTAAGTTACACTATTTGAAATTTATACAGGCCTTATGGGGCCTTTTTTTATGAAACAACTATTTGGGGCCGGTGGGCTTAACTTTGCCAAAATTTTTTTGGAATGAAGTTTACCCTTGTTTTATTAATACCTGTGATTTTTTTTTCTGCCTGTTCAATGAATAATGTAACTACCGATGACAGCCTTAAAACATATTTTGATGAGCACCAGGTAGATGGAACATTTGCCATGCTGGATAACGGAACCAATGAATTTAAAGTTTATAATCTCAGTCGTTTCAGGGACAGCAGTTATTTACCAGCGTCCACTTTTAAAATCATAAACTCATTAATAGGTTTGCAAACCGGGAAGATCATCAATGACAGCATGATCATCAATTGGGATGGTGTTGACCGTGGCCGCAGTGAATGTAACCGCGATATGAATATGTATAATGCATTTCGCATTTCTTGTCCTTCCTGGTATATGGAAATGGCCCGGCGCATTGGAAAAGATACCATGCAAATTTGGCTGGATTCTTTGGGTTATGGCAAAAATGAGAGTGGTCAGTTTAAGATCCGGGATAACCTGGATACTTTCTGGTTGGATAATTCTGTAAAGATCACTCCGGATGAACAACTTGGCCTGGTTAAAAAACTTTATTTTAATCAACTGCCTTTTCACAGGATAAACCAGGACATCGTAAAAAATGCCATGCTATTTGAAAACGATGCCAATTATAAATTAAGTTATAAAACCGGGTGGGGCATCAAAGAAAATGGCAACCAATTAGGTTGGATAATTGGCTGGATAGAAGAAAACCGCCATCCCTATTTTTTTGTGATGAATATTGAATCACCCGATAAAACAATCGATATGCCTGCCATCAGGATTAAGATGCTGAAAAACATATTAACCCAATACGAATTCTTCAAAGGCATTAAATAAAATGTTAGCATAGTATTTGTTTAATTTTTATCCAATTCAACTGAACTGAAATACCGATTTGAACATATAGAATATCTCCTTGCCCTGGTTTTCGTCATCTTTCTTGTTTTGATGTTTGCCCGGCTATTGCATTGGAAAAAAGTTGTTTCAAAACGAATTGGCGAGCCAGCACTTGTTAAACAACTAACCCAGGACTTTTCTCCGGGTCGCTTCCTGCTGAAGTCTGTATTATTATTTATAGCATTTTCTGTTGGCGTAGTGGCCATTGCCAATTTACGTAAACCCGTTCCAGACACCACAGTTATGCGCAAGGGAATTGATGTAATTATTGCGCTGGATGTAAGCAAAAGTATGCTGGCTGCCGATCTTGCTCCCAACAGGCTGGAACGGGCGAAACAAACCATTATTAAACTCATTGATCGCTTACCCGAAGACCGTATCGGGTTAATATTTTTTGCCGGAAGGGCCTATTTGCAAATGCCTTTAACAACCGATCATGCAGCAGCTAAATTGTTTGTGAATGCCGCCAGCCCGGACCTGATCCCAACACAGGGAACCGTTCTGAGCCAGGCGTTGGATATGGGCAGCCGGGCTTTCAACAACCAGGAGGAACGTTTTAACACGATGGTGCTTATTTCAGATGGTGAAGATCATTCTCCAGGAATTGAAGAAAGTATAGAAGCTTTGGCAGAAGCAGGTGTTTTAGTAAATACCATTGGAATTGGTTCACCGCAGGGGGCTGAAATTATTGACCCTGAAACAGGTGAAGCGAAAAAAGATACTGAAGGGAATATCGTTATATCCAGGTTGAATGAAGAATCATTACAGCTGATAGCTCAAAAAACAAACGGAATATATACCAGGCTGGAAAGCAGCGAACTTGCCGTTAACAGTATAATGGAACAATTATCCGGGATTGAAGGAAAAGCGTTTGGCGATACTTCGTTAATGAATTACCAGAATTATTATGGCTGGTTTGCCGGACTCATGTTACTGTTTATGACCCTGGAATTCTTTATACCCGAAACGAAAAAAGTCCTGGCATAAATTATTTAAAGTTTTATCTAACAATTTCAACCATTGAAGAAATATATTTTTTACCTATGTACATCTCTGTTAGTATTTGTTGTTTCAGCCCAACAAGTGGAATCGCATATCGCAAAAGGGAATGATTTTTTTCAGCAACAGCAATATGCAGAGGCTGAAGACGAATATAGAAAAGCACTTGGAGCAGATGGAAATAATGCGAAAGCACAATATAACCTGGCCGCAACCCTGGTACGCCAGGATAAACTTACCGAAGCTCAAAATATTTATGCTCAGTTAATAGAATTGGATGATGCTGGTATTCGGGCATCTTCTTTTTATAACCAGGGTGTTATACACACCCGGCAAAAAAAATTGGAAGAAAGCATTGAATCTTATAAATATGCATTAAGAAATAACCCGGATGATAACGAAGCAAGAGATAACCTGCAAAAAGCCCTACAGGAGCTAAAAAAACAATCTTCCTCAAATGATAACCAGCAGAATCGCAAACAACAACAAAAACCTCAGTCAAAAATGAGCCAAAAAGAGGCGGAACAAAAGTTGAAATTGCTGGAACAAAAAGAAAAAGCTGCGCAGGAACGATTACAGAAAAATAAAGAAAGAGGAGGCAGCAGTTTGCCCAAAGACTGGTAAATACAAATACATTGTACAATAACTTTTATTATGAACAGCTAAGTTAACAATGCCTCAAAATTTTCTTTGTTAGTTTTGCAGCCAGGAGCAACGAAGTATAAATAATATCATGCAATTCTATACCGAATCTATAACAGCCTATAAAAGATTAATTACCCGTGAAGTGAAGATCGGCGACCTGCTTTTGGGTGGCCAGCATCCTATCCGTATTCAAACCATGACCACAACCGATACCATGGATACAGAAGCTACAGTGGAACAGAGTATTCGTTGTATTGAAGCTGGCGCTGAACTGATTCGGATCACCGCACCTTCTAAAACTGAAGCTGAGAATCTGTTGCAAATAAAAAATGCATTGCGGGACCGTGGTTATACAACGCCAATGGTTGCGGATATTCATTTTACGCCCAATGCAGCAGAGATCGCCGCAAGGATTGTTGAAAAAGTAAGAGTGAACCCGGGAAATTATATAGATAAGAAAAAATTTGAAGTACTGGAATATTCTGATTTTGAATACCAGGAAGAAGTTGATCGTATCCGAACCCGGTTTACACCTTTGATAAAAATTTGTAAAGAATATGGAACGGCCATGCGGATCGGCACCAATCATGGATCATTAAGTGACCGCATTATGAGCCGTTATGGTGATACGCCCATGGGAATGGTTGAAAGCGCCATGGAATTTTTGCGCATCGCCAGGGAGCAGGATTATCACCAGGTTTTATTAAGCATGAAGAGCAGCAATCCACAAGTTATGGTGCAGGCATACCGGCTGCTAATCAAAACCATGTTTAATGAATTTGGTGAGTGTTATCCTCTACACCTGGGTGTTACAGAAGCAGGTGACGGTGAAGACGGAAGGGTTAAGAGTGCTGCAGGTATCGGAACCTTATTGGAAGATGGCATCGGTGATACTATACGGGTATCCTTAACCGAAGATCCTGAATTTGAAATTCCCGTGTGCAGGGACCTGGTGAAGCGTTACGAGAAACCGGTATTAGCAGAAACAAAAAATAAACCACATGTACCGGCATTAAATGGAAACCATTTTCCCTACTCCCCTTTTGAGTATAAAAGAAGAGAAACATTCGCTGTAGATATTATAGGGATGCAACAAGTACCGGTGGTGATTGCAGATTTCAGCAAAATTGAAAAGATTACACCGTCGCATTTGCAGCATATTGGATATACCTATTTTGAAGCCACAGATAAATGGAATATCAGTGATGCCGCCGCTGATTTTATTTTCACAGGAAATCATCAACTGGATTTTTCGCTGCCAGGCACTTTGAAAGTGATTGTTTATCCCGCATTGTGGCAGCAGATCATGCAGGGAACAGATGAAGTTGCTAAAGAAAAATATTTCCCCATTTACCAGGATGCCGGTTACCTGGAAGCGGAGATAAAAAGCAGCCAGTTAAATTTTGTTATGGTTGATTGTTTCAATGATGCTACGGATATCAATGATTTTACAGGGCTGAATGAGTTGACTAATGATCCGGCGGTGGTACTGTGTTTAAGCAGTACAAATAGCAATGCCATGCAATCGGTAAGACGAATGTTCATTGAATTCATGGACCGGAATATTAAAAACCCGGTTGTCATTATGATAGACAGTCACTGGCAAACGGCTGATGAGCACCTGGTACATTATGCAGCAGAATCAGGTGCTTTGTTGCTGGATGGATTTGGCGACGGATTATCATTCGGCATGTCATCAACATCTTACGCATTGCTGACTAACAGTTATGCACAAATGAATTCGGGCGGACGCAATTATCAATCAAATCTTTCACCCGAACAATTTATAAACAGCACCGCCTTTAGTATTTTACAGGCAACCCGAACCAGGATATCCAAAACAGAATATATTTCCTGTCCCAGTTGTGGAAGAACCTTATTTGACCTCCAGGAAACAACCGCCAAGATTCGTTCGGTAACCAATCATTTAAAAGGTTTAAAGATCGCCATCATGGGTTGCATAGTCAATGGGCCGGGTGAAATGGCAGATGCCGATTTTGGATATGTAGGCAGCGGGCCGGGAAAAATCACATTGTATAAAGGCAAAGAAATTGTAAAACGCAATGTGCCGAGTGAAATAGCCGTAGAGGAGTTGATCAACTTATTGAAAGAGCATAATGCATGGGTTGAAGCTGAAATGGTTCAGGGCTGAAAACCTCCTTCAAATAAAACATGACTAACCGATATGGCTCCATAGCGGATCAACCGATGAACGGAGCGTCGCAAATACGCATCATAGTAGTATTGCAGCCGGTTAACCCATTATCCTTACCTTCTTTTTA
This sequence comes from Chitinophagaceae bacterium, assembly GCA_013696395.1. GTDB lineage: Bacteria > Bacteroidota > Bacteroidia > Chitinophagales > Chitinophagaceae > JACCYQ01. The sequence goes on along the minus strand of JACCYQ010000191.1, from coordinate 3,318 downwards.
ACCACAACATTATTGTACCTAATTTTACTCCTGTTTCAACAAGATTTTTTTATTAATCCAGTTACATGCAAACAGATTTTTTGGTCATTGGTTCCGGCATTGCAGGTTTAACCTATGCTTTAAAGGTGGCGGAAAAATGTCCTGATAAAAAAGTGACTATCATAACCAAAACCACTGCGGACGAAACCAATACAAAGTATGCACAGGGCGGCATTGCGGTTGTTAATGACCTGGAGAACGACAGCTATGACAAGCATATTGAAGACACACTGATCTCAGGCGATGGACTATGCAATGAGCAGGTTGTGGAGATCGTAGTAACGGAAGGCCCAGAAAGAGTGGATGAAATTATTGCATGGGGCACCGACTTTGATAAAAATGCGGAAGGTGATTATAAGAGAGGGAAAGAAGGCGGACATTCTGAAAACCGAATCATGCATCATAAAGATGTAACCGGGAAAGAAATTGAAAGAGCATTACTTAAAGCGATTGAAAATGCTCCAAACATAGAACTGCTCAATCATTGCTTTGTGGTTGATATTATTACCCAACACCACCTGGGTTACCTGGTTACAAAATCAACAACCAATATTGAAAGTTTTGGTGTGTATGTTTTAAACCTGCGCAGCAACCAGATAGAAAAAATACTGGCAAAAATTACCCTGCTCGCAACCGGTGGAAATGGACAGGCATATCGCACAACAACGAATCCTGCCATTGCAACCGGCGATGGTGTAGCCATGTTTTACAGGGCCAAAGGAAAAGTTGAAAATATGGAGTTCATCCAGTTTCATCCAACGGCTTTGTTTGAACCGGGAAATCGTGGTCATGCTTTCCTGATAACAGAAGCTGTAAGAGGTGATGGAGGAATTTTACGAAATATTCATGGTGAAGCTTTCATGGAACGATATGATACCAGAAAAGATCTTGCACCGCGTGATATTGTAGCACGCGCCATTGACAGTGAAATGAAACGTAACGGTACAGAACATGTTTTTTTGGATTGCCGCCATTTTGATAGGGAAAATTTTGTGGAACATTTCCCGAATATATATTCAAAGTGTTTATCCATTGGCATAGATATTACCCAACAAATGATCCCGGTTGCACCGGCCGCACATTATAGCTGCGGTGGAATAAAAACAGATGAATGGGGCCGCACATCCATTCAACATTTATATGCTTGCGGTGAATGTGCCAGCACCGGTCTACATGGTGCCAACCGGCTGGCGAGTAATTCCCTCCTTGAAGCGCTTGTATTTGCCCACCGTTGTTTTATTGATGCTACCAATACCATTAACAACCTCCATTTAAATGAGCAAATTCCAGACTGGAATGCACAGGGCACGTCGGAACCGAGGGAGATGATCCTCATTACCCAAAGTTTAAAAGAAGTGCAAATGGTGATGAGTGATTACGTGGGTATCGTACGAAACGATATACGTTTGCAAAGAGCCATACGAAGGCTTGACCTGCTTTTTGAAGAAACCCAGCAACTTTATCAATCATCTACTGTATCTCCACAGTTACTGGAATTAAGAAACCTGATTACTGTTGGTTATCTGGTAGTTAAAGGTGCAACCCTGAGGAAAGAAAGCCGGGGATTACATTATAATACAGATTATCCCGAAAAAAGTAACCTGGTGCAGAATATAATTCTGTAAGTAAGATATAATCTGTCAATTTTTCGGTTAAGCATGAACGTAAGCAATACATTACCTATTGGGAACATACTGATTTTTTTAAAATAGACTGCATGTATCGAATTATTTACGGCTTCCTTTATCTGGCTTCCCTGCTCCCAATGAGAATCCTCTATGGTATATCCGACCTTTCCTATTTATTTATTTATTACATTTCACGTTATCGCCGTAAGGTGGTAAGTAGTAACCTGCTTCAGGCATTTCCGGATAAAACAAAGAATGAGAGAAATGGTATTGCAAAAAAATTCTATCGCAATTTCTGTGATTCTTTTATGGAAACAATCAAGCTGATCAGCGCTGATGAAGAATTTATAAAAAAACATTTTTATGGCGATTTTTCCGTGTTCACTTACTTGTATCAGAAAGGAAAAAAATGCCAGATACACAGCAGCCATAACTTTAACTGGGAATATGCAAACCTGGGAATTCCCCTGAATATACCCCATACTCTGTTAACGGTTTATATGCCTATAGCCAATAAACATCTTGACCGCATCTTTAAAAAGTTCAGGTCGAAAACAGGTGCGGTGTTACTTCCTGCTACGGATATGCGCCATGCTATTTTATCACACCGGAATACGACTTATTCATTAGCGTTAGTAGCTGATCAAAACCCCGGGGACCCGGGAAATGCTATGTGGTTTAATTTCCTGGGAAAGCCGGCTCCCTTTGTTAAAGCCCCCGAAAGTGGTGCCAGGCGCGGAAATATACCTGTGGTGTTCTGTCATTTCCTCAAAGAAAAAAGAGGGTATTACCAGGTACATTTTAAACTGGCTTTTGAGGAACCCAAAGAAACAAAGGCTGGTGAAATTACAGGTACCTATGTCCGTTACCTTGAAGAAGTGATCCGCAAACATCCGGAGGTCTGGTTATGGAGCCATCGACGCTGGAAATGGGACTGGAAGGAAGAGTATGGGGAGATTAGGAATTAAAAATTTAAAATTTAAAAGTCAAAATTTAAAACTGTTCAAAAGCCCAAATTTTTAAGAAATGAAGGGTTTACATTTTGTTTAAAGATGGAAGGATACATGGTCGTCTTATTTAAATGTTTAACGCAGATTATCTATAATTAAACCCTTAAACATTAACCTTTACCTTAACCTTCGCGTTTAACCTTCTTCAATTTCAGGTAATCGAGAAAATAAATGATCTTAAATGAAAGATTATTATTCTGATCTGCATCCAATGTCTCTCCAAGGTTTTTAAAATAATTTGTCTCTACAGCATTACCTGAATTTACAACGGCATTTTTCCAAACCAAATTTATGAAACTGCCGGGGGCAAATTGCCAGGTATAAACCATGTCGATATTAAAGAAATTTACGCTTCGGTCTGCGTTTTGAGTGAAAGAGGGATTATCCACTAAACCTCCATCCTGCTGAAGTGAAAAGAATTTCCTGTTTTCTACGGCGCTCATATAATGCCTGCCACGAAGCGTAAGGCCCATTTTATTGTTGAAACTGTATTTCAAATTCAGAATACTCTCTGTAGTATTAATTCTTCGATTTGCAAAAATAATATCATCACATAACGTAGATGCATATCCCATATTATTAATTCTGGGAAAAAGGTTCACCCGATGGCTAAGGGAAAAGCGACTGTTAAACCTGTAAGT
>JACCYQ010000155.1 GCA_013696395.1 Chitinophagaceae bacterium | reverse complement strand
CTCATGGGCGCCTATGTTACCGGTAATAAGAATGAAGTCTCCCAAAAGCAATCAGCTATCATTTTATTAGCAGGTCCATTACCCGGCATTATCTTAGGAATAGCCATTTTTTACCTGGCGGGGTATTACAATGATTATATGATGGAACGCATAGCCTGGATATTGATCTACCTGAACGTACTGAATTTGTTACCTGTGTATCCATTGGATGGCGGCCAGTTATTGAACCGGCTTTTTTTGGACAGCTACCATATAATCGGTAAAATTTTTATTGTATTATCCGCTATTGCCATGGGCTTTTTTGCATGGGCCATTTCCTTTTATCCATTATTTATTTTTCCTGTTATGCTATTAATCCGAATGTTTACCGATGTACAAAATAACCGGTTAACCGGGAGGTTGGAGGATGAAGGGATTGACCTGGACAAAGATTATAATGATCTCAGTGACCAGGAATACTGGCAGATCAGGAATGCGTTGATAAGGCACAGTGCCGATTACAAGGATCTGGCCCCCGCCCCTCCATATGCCTATGCGGAAAATGAACATAAAGTGGTTAGTGGTATTCAAAGTATATTACAAAGATCATTATACCAGGATCTTTCTATTGGAGGAAAACTATTGGTAATCACTATCTGGATCGCCTGCTTCTTTGTGCCCGCCTGGTTATCATTGCCAGCGAGGTTTTTTTAAAATTAAATTATTCTGGTAATCATCCCTATTTCATTATTTGATTTCATTCAGCACTTTATACATTTTCTGAACCAGGGCGGATGATGTTCCAGAATAATTATTCACCAAAAAAGAAAATATGTATTCCGTGCCATTTTTAGAAGTATGATAACCTGCAAAACCTTTTACATCGGCGATGGTTCCGCTTTTCATTTTCATTCCGTTAAACTCTGGAAAAGCATTTTTGTATTGATTAAACCATTTTTGTTCCCTGGCAAAAGATAATACGGCCACTTGCGCTTTTGTAGTAACCCTGTTGGATGGTGAGAGACCAGACCCATCATACATATTTAATTCATGGTCCTGGATGCCCTGCGTTTTCCAGAAATCAGTTAAGAATTTTAATCCGTTTTCCATTGAAGGTTTTTGTTTATAATGTAATGCAATGGTTTTGACTAAAGCTTCTCCATACAAATTTATGCTGCGCCTCATAAACCAATAAACGATGGAGTCCAGGGCAGGTGATCGATGGGTGTAAACCGGTTCCAGTTTATAAATAGAAAAATCATCCTCCCTCGTTTCAGCATTATTTAATTTTTTAGGCTGATACCCATTTTTAACGGGTAGCTGAATAGAAGGCTGATTAAAATATTCCATTAATTGCGTTGCAAAAAATTTGGAAGGATCAGGGACGGCCCCGGAAATAGTGAATGCTTTTTCGTTAGGTGGAACCGTTCCCCTGATCACCATTTTTTCAGAACCAGGTTTAAAATAAATATAAGCATTATCACCACTTCCCTTTTTGCCAGCAGTTACCTGGTTATCGAAAACAACTCCAGGAATTGCCGGCTTCACCGATGCTATTTCCGATAATCCTTTTTCACCAGTTTTAAAAGCAATATCATATTGATTTTCCCGCCAGTTCAGGCGATAATGACCTGCACCATAATAGTTACCAATATCAACCCAATTATATCCATTCGGAATGCCTTCATGATCAATTAAAAAGTCGTTAACGATTACAGAACCGTTGAATCCCGTAATATTTTTTTCTTTAACAGCGTTGGCCACTTGTTTAAAAACCTGCTCTTCTTTAGTTGCGGTATAGCGCCAGCTGCCAAAACTGGGATCTCCGGAACCAATAACAAGCAAGTTATTTTCCGCAGGTGATTGAATGGATAAAGCATTGTAAAAATTTGTTTCATAGCGGAATTCTGGTCCCAGTAAGGCCATGGCCGAAGCAGCGGTGATCACTTTTTGAGTAGATGCCGGCGATAAACCCACCTGGCTGTTTTTGTCAAACACAACAGCTCCTGTTTTTGCATTAATCACATATAAAGAGGCGGAAGCAAATTTTAGCTGTTCATCTTTCTCAAAAACAGCATAAGCTTTTTCTAATTTACTGGTCACTGTCTGGGCTCCAGCTTGGGCCATATTAAGCAAAACGAAAGCAAACAAACAAACTTTTTTCATATAATATCCATTATTACATTGCAAATAAATTCATTTTTATCTAAATCATTTCTTAATCCTTCATATGATTAATGCAATTGTGATAACCATTGGTGATGAAATACTAATTGGGCAAACGTTGGATACCAATACCGGGTGGATATCGCAGGAATTGAATAAAATTGGAGTGTGGGTGAAAAAGCGCATAGCTGTAGGAGATATTTGGGATGATATCTGGAAAGTTCTGGATGATTCAAGTAAGGAAGCAGATATTATTATCATGACCGGAGGTTTGGGGCCCACAGCAGATGATATTACCAAACCTTTATTAGCTAAATATTTTGAAAGCGAATGGAAAACAGATGATCAATCGGTTAAGCATATCCGTTATTTATTTGAGCAAATATTTAAAAGAGAAGTTACCGAAAGGAACCTGAAACAAGCCATTGTGCCGGAAGCCTGCCAGGTTTTATTCAATGAAAAAGGAACAGCTCCTGGCATGTGGTTCGAAAAAGATAATAAAGTATTCATTTCACTTCCGGGTGTACCGCACGAAATGAAGCATATGGTTAGCAAAATATTATTACCTCGCATTCAGTCCACATTCAAGATGTCGGTGATCATACATCAAACCCTTGTTACATACGGCATAGGTGAATCTTACCTGGCCGATCATATTCAACACTGGGAAGAAAACCTTCCCAAACATATTAAACTGGCTTACCTGCCCAATTACGGGATGGTGCGTTTACGGTTATCAACACAAGGTGAAGATAAAAATACACTGGAGCTGGACATTGAAAAAAGTTTTGCGGAACTAAAAGAATTCGTAAAAGAATGGCTTGTGATTGACGAGGATATGTCCATACAGGAAACTGTAGGTAAATTATTGAAAGAAAGAAAGCAAACAGTAGGCACGGCGGAAAGTTGCACAGGTGGTTTTATTGCTCATTTACTTACCATGAATGCAGGTGCCTCCAGCAATTTTAAAGGAACGGTGGTGAGTTATGACAACCAGGTAAAGAAAGATATTCTTGGCGTTGATGAAACGCTGTTTGAAACTGTGGGTGCCGTTAGTGAAGATGTAGTGATACAAATGGTGGAGGGCGTATTAAGAGAATTGAAAACAGATTATGCCATTGCCACATCTGGCATTATGGGCCCCGATGGCGGTTCTGAAAATAAACCGGTGGGCATGGTTTGGATAGCAGTTGGCAATAAAGACCATATTGTGACCCAGGAATTTCATTTCAGGTTCGACAGGATGAGGAATATTCAGCAAACTTCATATACAGCCTTGAATATGCTAAGAAAATTCATCAATAATTATGTTGAAAGCGAAACATATAATGCAGAATGAGGCAAACCACCCGCATTCAATTGAAAACATTATTTTTGCCCGCAACGATTGACTTGCAAACCAGCAAAATCTTCTTAAAAATGGACTTTTGAAAGTGATTCAATCGCCTGTATTATTTAAAACATTAATCGAAATAAATAAAATAAGTTTATGGCAATTGTTGACCTGGTAATGCCAAAGTTGGGTGAAAGTATTATGGAAGCCACCATTTTAAAATGGCACAAACAACCCGGCGATTCTATCAAGATGGATGAAACTTTACTGGAAATAGCAACCGATAAAGTAGATAGTGAAGTACCCTCGACTTCAGAAGGAACTATTGAAGAGATTTTATTCAAAGAAAATGATGTGGTGCCAATCGGCATGGTGATAGCCAGGATCAATGATGGCGGAAACACAGAACAATCACGTCCACAACAACAAACACAGCCTGAACCCCAAAGAGAATTTCATACACCTCCTCCTGTCCAGGAAGAACAGGAAGAAACTTCTTATACTGAAGTCACTTCAGTTATGCAGGATCAGCCTGCTGCATCATCTCCTAATGGACGATTTTATTCACCACTTGTATTAAATATTGCAGCCAGTGAAGGTGTCAGCATGACCGAACTTGAAAAAATTCCAGGAACGGGCAATGAAGGCAGGGTGACGAAAAAAGATATTTTGCAATTTGTGAGTGATCGTAAATCTGGCAAAATAAAACCACAACATACAACGCAGGCGCAAACATCTTCACAACATCAACAAACTGTTAGCAGCGAGTCTTCTCCTCCGCAACAAAACCAATTACCCGTCACCCAACAACGTTCTCCTGTGGCCACCAATTATTCAGGCAATGTAGAGATCATTGAAATGGATCGCATGCGTAAATTGATTGCAGATCACATGGTGCGCAGTAAACAAACCAGTCCGCATGTTACCAGTTTTACTGAAGCTGATGTAACGAACCTTGTGATGTGGAGGAATAAAGTGAAGAAGGAATTTGAAAAAAGAGAAGGCAGCAAGATCACTTTTACGCCATTGTTTATTGAAGCAATCGTAAAATGCATCAAACGTTTCCCTTTGATTAATTGCTCCCTTGATGGAAATAATATCATTATCAAAAAAGATATCAATATTGGTATGGCTACTGCTCTGCCTAGTGGAAACCTGATTGTACCCGTTATTAAGAATGCAGACCAGTTAAATCTTACAGGTTTAACCAAACAGGTGAATCAACTAGCCGATAATGCAAGAAATAATAAATTAAAGGCCGATGATACGCAAGGCGGCACTTTTACTTTTACCAATGTAGGCACATTTGGCAGCCTGATGGGAACACCGATCATTAACCAGCCACAGGTTGCTATTCTTGCTTTAGGTGCTATTAAAAAACGCCCGGTTGTTATAGAAACCCCACATGGCGACAGCATAGCTATCCGACATATGATGTACCTGAGCATGAGCTATGATCACCGTATTGTGGATGGAAGCCTGGGGGCAACCTTCCTTACCGCAGTGGCGAATGAATTGGAGAACTTTAATAGTGAAAGAGATTATT
>JACCYQ010000150.1 GCA_013696395.1 Chitinophagaceae bacterium | reverse complement strand
TTAATGGAGCAGGTGAGTGGGAGAGCTGGTCGCAAAGAAGCCACCGGTCGGGTTTTGGTGCAAACGAGTAATCCATCTCACCCGATTTTAAAATATGTTCAATTACACGATTATAAAGGGATGGCTGCAGAAGAATTACCCAAACGCAGGCAATACCAATATCCTCCATATACAAGATTGGTGCATTTGGGCTTCAGGCATAAAATGAAAGAGATTGTAACGGATGCGGCTAACCGCTTTGCAGACGCAATGAAAAATAAATATGGCGATTACATTACGGGCCCTGCAGAACCTGTAGTGAACAAAGTTAGAAATCAATACCTGATGGAACTGTTGATTAAGATTCCAAAAGATACCCGGTTAATGCATCAATGCCGGTTGGATATTTTTAAAAACATCGCAATACTGCATAACGAAAAAAGATTCAGAAGCGTAGTGATTGTGCCTGATGTGGATGTGATGTGATGCTTTAGTTGACAGGTTGATAAGTTGATAGGATGATTTGTTGAAATGTTGAATTGATTGATAAGGCAAGAAATTGAAAATTTGAGTGTCAGGCTGAGCCTGTCGAAGTCCTATGATAAATTCATTGAAAAATAATTTGGTGATCAAAACAGAAACCCTTCGACAACCCTACGACAAGCTCCCACGATATTCATCGGGGCAGGCAGGGTGACAAGCAGAATGACATGCAAGGTGTCAGGCTGAGCCAGTCGAAGCCAGTGATTAATTCTTTTTTTTGTAAATTCCAATATGAAAGAACATCAATATTTTGTTTACATATTGGAGTGCAGTGATGGCCTGTTTTATGTTGGAGTAACCAATAATCTCGATAAAAGATTTGATGAACATTTACAAGGAATCGACCCCACATGTTTTACTTTTAAAAGAAGACCTGTTATTCTCAAATACTACGAAATGTTTATAGATATCAAACAAGCTATTTCCAGAGAAAAGCAATTAAAAGGTTGGAGTAGAAAAAAGAAAATAGCATTGATGACAGAGGACTTTAATGCTTTAGTTCAATTATCAAAAAATTATTCAGATAGGGTGTCCTTCGACAATCCTTCGAAAATCCTACGACAAGCTCAGGGTGACAAGCAGCTTAACATTCAGGGTGACAAGCAGCTTGACATTCCGGGTGACAATCTCCAGAATAGTTGATTGCTGATTTTGTTGATTGGTAGGGTTGGCTATTAACCGAATATTAGTGTGTCAGGCTGAGCTTGTCGAAGCCGATCGATTGACCCTTCGACAGGCTCTAACGATATGCATCGGGACAGGCAGGGTGACAAGCAGCTTAACATTCAGGGTGACAATCTCCAGAATAGTTGATTGGCTGATTTTGTTGATTGGTAGGGTTGGCTATTAACCGAATATTAGTGTGTCAGGCTGAGCCTTTCGAAGCCGATCGATTGACCCTTCGACAAGCTCAGGGTGACAACACCCAAATAATTTTCAATTTCTTTACGATGCGAATAAAATAGGGATTTCTGACTGCCTGCACCGGTGTATATAGGAGGCCTGTAAACGCCTCAACAAAATCAACCAACCGAAATCATTCCACTCAAACGCTTCATATCATCATACTGGTGTACAAAAAAACCGGGATCATCCTGCCGGGAACAGACCAGCATAGCGGCCGCCACCTCTTTTGAATGAATGGGCCTGTATTTATTTAAACTTCCTTTCATTAGCCTTGAAAAGGCTTTCATAACTGTTTGACCCCCTCTCTCCAACATTCTTTTTTCATTTCTTTTTCCCAGTAACATACCTGGCTGCATTACATGAATACTTCGAACACCGGAAATTTTCAGATCACGTTCCACTTCGCCTTTTAATTGCAGGTAAAAATTCCTGCTCTCCGGATCAGCGCCTACGGAAGAAACGATAATAAATTTTTCGCATCCTGAATCTTTGCACACACGTGCGGCTCTTAAGGGTATCTCATAATCTACTTTCCTGTAATCATCCTTATTACCTTTTACCTTTTTCTGGGTGGTTCCAACTGCACAAAAAACCGCTTCACTACCTTCTATGCCTAAGCGCAAAGATTCATAGTCAGAAAAATCAATCAACTTGACCTCTGTTTTAGGTCCGTTGGTTTGGATCGGTCTGCGAACCAGCAACCTGATTATTTCATAGGTATGATCTTTTTGAAGTAATTGAACCAGGTGGTTACCGGTTAAGCCGGTGGCCCCGATAATTGTTGCGATTTTTGCACTCATGATTTTAATGTAATCTTGCTTTAAGATAATCTAATCCTGCATTCAGAAAGTACATAATATGGAATTCAAAGAAAATTTTTCGCTAAAACCGTTTAATACTTTTGGTATAGACGTAAAGGCCCGGTACTATAACTCATTCGAATCGCAGTCCGAACTGGAAGAGAATTTACAAACAAAAAACCATGGTCAATCATTATTGATATTGGGTGGTGGAAGCAATATTTTATTTACCGGTGATGTAAATGGCCTGGTTTTAAAAAATGATATACGCGGTATTGATATTATCACCGAGGATGAACATTATGTATACGTGAAAGCCGGAGCCGGCGAAAACTGGCATGTCTTTGTACAATATTGCCTGCAGCACAATTTGGCTGGTGTTGAAAATTTGTCGCTGATCCCGGGCAATGTTGGTGCATCACCCATGCAAAATATCGGCGCTTATGGTGTAGAAATCAAAGATGTTTTTTATGACCTGGAAGCCTATCATATCAAAGAAGAAAAATGTTTTACATTCTCATTAAACGATTGTGAATTTGGATATCGCGACAGCATTTTTAAAAAAAGATTCAAAGACCAGTTCGTTATTTTGAGTGTAACATACTGTTTAAGAAAACAACCGATTTTTCATACACAATATGGCGCCATTGAACAGGAACTTGTGCAGATGGGTGTTAATAAATTATCCATTCAAGCCATTTCCCAGGCGGTAATTAATATCCGGACTTCTAAATTACCAGATCCCGCAGTGATCGGGAATGCCGGCAGCTTTTTTAAAAACCCATCTATATCGAATGAACAATTTTCAACCCTAAAAGAAAGCTTTCCTAACGTTGTTGCTTACCCAAACAATGATGGAACGTTTAAGATTGCCGCAGGCTGGTTGATAGAACAATGCGGATGGAAAGGTGTAAGAAGAGGTGATGCCGGTTGCCACCCAAAACAAGCATTGGTATTGGTTAATTATGGAAATGCGACAGGCAAAAAAATTTATGCACTAAGCCAGGAGATTCTTGAAAGTGTTCAGGAGAAATTTGGGATAATGCTGGAAAGAGAAGTGAATATTTTTTAATGAGTCAATTTGATAATTTGATAATTTTCTAACGCAAAAAGCCAAAACTTTGCATCGATCTGCAATAGTTTTGACTTTTATTTTTTGACTTTTAAATTATTAATTTTCCTACGCTTCTTCATCAAATTCATCATCATCGTAGCTGCGGCTGCCTAAATTCATCATACTGCCGATCAGGTCCTTGAATTCGATGGTAGCCTCCAATACTTTTTTGCTGATCATAGAGAATGAGGCGAGCCCATGTAATACAAATTCCATTAACAACGCTGTTTCTTTTTCATTTGACTTTGGGAAAAAGCGTTTAACCATGGCATGCAGCCCATCTACCTGGTAAAGCAACTGGATCTTTTCCTCCTCACTATTATTGAGAAGCAGGTTCAGGTGATTTCCTTTATCGAACCATGCTGTGATGGGTTTATATGGATTCTCCTCGCGTACATTTTCGGAACCGGGTCTTACTCTTTTCTTGATCGTATCAGGATTGGGAAAATAACTGATAAACTGGGTGCGTATGGCTTTATCCAGCAAGTTCATGGCTACCTGGTATGGACCCTCCTGTTCACCTTCATATACCAATTCTATTTTACCGGTAATAGAAGGAATGATCCCAACCAAATCGCTTATCCATACCTGTGTATTTTTTTCTTTATTGATGATGGCTCTTCTTTCAGCCGCACTCACTGCGTTTTCAAATGCTGAAATAGTTAACCTAGCACTCACACCGCTTTTCTTATCAACAAATTCACTGCCCCTGGCTTCAAAAGCCACCTGTTCGATCAGCCTTTTTACCAGGTCACTTACATGCACCATCTTTTCCTGCTGAGGTGCTAATTCCGCTTCCTGGCTGGTAATGGAAAGAGCATGTTCAATGGTTTTGGGATAATGTGTCAGTATCTGGCTTTCGATCCTGTCTTTTAAGGGTGTTACAATAGAGCCCCTGTTCGTATAGTCTTCGGGGTTAGCTGTAAAAACAAACAATATATCCAATGGTAACCGAAGTTTGAAACCCCTGATCTGCACATCGCCTTCTTCCAAAATATTGAACAGCGCCACCTGGATGCGAGCCTGCAAGTCGGGCAATTCATTGATCACAAAAATACCACGGTTACTTCGCGGAATGATCCCATAATGGATCACTCTTTCATCGGCAAAACTTAATTTGAAATTTGCTGCTTTTATGGGATCGATGTCACCGATCAAATCTGCAACACTTACATCAGGTGTGGCCAGTTTTTCGCCATAACGTTCGCTGCGGTGTACCCAATGAACAGGCGTTTCATCACCATGCGCCGCCAATTGGTCCTTTGCGTATTTTGATACAGGTAAAAGTGGGTCATCATTGATCTCACTGCCGCTGATCACCGGGATATATTCATCCAGTAATTCGATCATTTGTCGGGCCATCCTGGTCTTTGCCTGCCCGCGTAAACCAAGGAATAATATATTATGCCGACTTAATAAAGCACGTTCCACATCAGGGATTACGGAATCTTCGTAACCTACAATGTTGCTGAAAGTTTTTTCATTCTGTTTTAGTTTCTTCAGCAGGTTTGCCCTGATCTCTTCCTTTATGCTGCGTGGTTTATAACCACCCGATTTTAATTCTCCTACTGTCTGTATATGTTCAATATTCATTCTTTTAATTTTTTACCCAACCTGATAAAACCTAACTGGTAAGTATAATAGTAATTTTAATAAACTGTTTTTCTTTTTCCACTTTCAAAATCCCTGAAAATAAAGGCACCTAATTTATCCAAAGCGGCAAAAAACGCTTTGCCATTATTAGTTTCTGTGAATTCATTTACAAAGCGCTGCAGGTAAGGGTCTGTAGCGATCATAAACGTGGTGATGGGAATTTTTAATTTTTTACACTGTGCCGCCAGGTTTAAACAGCGGGTTGTGATTTTTCTATCCAATCCAAAGCTGTTTTTATAATACCGTTTACCGATTTTTAAACAAGTGGGTTTACCATCAGTGATCATGAAGATCTGTTTATTTGGATTTTTTCGGCGACGCAATATATCCATCGCCATTTCTAACCCGGCTACGGTATTGGTATGATAAGGGCCAACCTGCAAATAGGGTAGGTCCCTGATCTCAACAGGCCATGCATCGTTACCAAATACAACTATATCCAACGTGTCTTTCGGGTAGCGGGTAGTGATCAACTCACTCAATGCCATCGCCACTTTTTTGGCGGGGGTAATACGGTCCTCGCCATATAAGATCATAGAATGGGAAATGTCAATCATTAACACGGTAGATGTTTGTGTTTTGAAATCCATTTCACGAATGGTGAGGTCATCTTCCTGCATGGAAAAACTGTCAATGCCATGGTTGATCTGTGCGTTGCGGATCGATTCCGTAAAATCGATCTGTTCTACCTGGTCGCCAAATTGAAAAGGGCGGGTATCCTGGTTGGTGTCATCGCCCTGGCCGGGTTTAAAAGTTTGGTGTTCGCCTTGTTTGGTTTTTTTTAATTTTCCAAAAATTTCTTCCAGGCTTTTTTTACGAATTCCCTGCTCCGTTTTTGAAGTGATCTTTATTTCTCCGTTGATATTATTTTCCGTGATGTACCCTTTTTCTTTTAAATCGTCGACAAAATCACCCATGCCATATTCATCATCGGTGAACTCATATTCATTATTTAATTGGTTCATCCATTGTAACGATTCTGCTACATCTCCACTGGTATAGGTAAGCAATTGCATGAAGATATCCAACAACTGTTCAAAACGTGTTTTGCCATTGGCTGCCGGATCAAATTTTGTGAAATGGAAACCCTGCATAGTATAGGTTTAGGTTAAGGTTTAGGATCAAAATTACATTTTGATGATTTTGATCCTTACCAAAGCAATTTACATCAATAATCAAACCTTATTTTAGTCTTAACAACATGTTACAGGGAATAATGTTCAAAACAAAAAACCCCTGCCATTGCAGAGGTTTTATTAACATTAAAATGATGTTTTAATTTACAGAATCAGCCGCCTGTGCAGGTGTATTGATGATCGGGTTAGGACCCTCAACCCCGGTTTTTTGCTGTAATTGCGGTGCATACTGTTTTTCAACGGCTTCCAGCACTACCAGCATCCTGTTATTGATCTCCGCCTCGGTTACCATTGAATTATATAATGGTTCTCTTTCCGTTTTCAGATAATCATAATATGCTTTTTGCTGCTCCAGATCGGTTCTCACAACTTTCCTTATTTTTTCAGCCAGTTCAGCCATGCCTGCTTTATAAGCTGCTTCCAGGTAAACCAATCCACTTTGATTGTGAGAGTTGTATCTGCTTACCATTGCATAAGGCAAGTTATCGGTCCTTATATTCTGTTCAGCTTTTTCCAGCAATTTACGGGCTTCATCTTTTCTGTTTTTATCTGCCATGTTTCCGGCTGCTTCGCCAAAAGCGGTGCGTATAGTGAGTAAATGACGCCTGTTCTCTTCATCATAATAAACACCTTGTTTATCCGCGCCTCCAAACTTAAATTTAGTCATCATGTTCTCATACATATAGTCTGTATTATTATCCCTGACTGAAGTTCCTCCCATTCCAACCTGGCGAAGTGTATTTTCAACCACCCAGTTTTGCTGCGGATAACTCATTTGCGCAGGCACCAGTCTGTAAGCAATACCATCTTTACGCAAGTATTGTCCAAAACCTAAATCGCCATAGGGAGAGGTGAAATATATAGGACGTTTCCATGCATTTGAGGCAATGATGTTCAATACCATCAAATCGTTCTTGGTCAGGTCATTTTTATTTTCTGGTATTTCGAATAATAATTCCGGTAAAATAGAATCTGTGGTACTCAGTGTTCCATTTTTTCTTACAAGTTCTGCATCAACCGGAACTTTAAACCGTTTAACCGGGAAGCTTGTTACATTTTCTCCCTGGCCCAAAACATTTTTCATTACATCATAAAGGTCATAAAAACGCTCTTTAGATCCGGCCGGCTGGTAACGCAGGTATTCCCGGTTATGCCCCTGTATTTGTTCCGGTGTCCATATAACATCAATGGGCGGACTTTCATTTAATTTATACCGCAACTGGTTAATATACCAATCAATTCCAAGCAGACTGTTATTTATAAGGCGTATGTCTTTACGAACTCCTTCAACTTCCTGGGCATACCATAGCGGGTACGTATCATTATCACCAAAAGTGAAAACGATGGCATTCGGCGCACAACTTTCCAGGTAATCAATTGCAATATCCCTGGCCAATGTTTTTTGGCTTCTATCATGATCATTCCAATTTTGCTGTGCCATTAATATGGGCGAGATAAGGCAAATAATAAATGCAACAAGGCTAGTTGCCATGGCATTTTTTCCGGAAGATGAAAGTCCGCGGGCAACAAAAACTGCAATGGCGGAGATGATAGCGAATAAGGCGGTCATCATTAAGCTGCTGATCATTGCATCACCAAAAGTAGAAGTTGTATTGCTCAATAAACCGATTACAAATGTGGCGATGGAACCATACAATAAAGTATTCTTAAAAGTAAGCTTGTCTTGTAAACTCCTTGCCAGTTGCGAAATAGCTATGACCGCTAAACCTATCCAGATGGCAAAAGCATAGAAAGAGCCAACATAAGCATAATCCCGTTCACGCGGCTGGTTGCCGGGCTGATTCAGGTAAATAACAACAGCCAGTCCGGTAAAGAAAAAAAGCAGGAAACTTACGATCCAGTCTTTGCGGTTTCTGAAAAACTGATAAATGCATCCAAGAATTCCGAGTATAAATGGTAAAAGAAATAATTTATTATTGGCGTTATTGTCTCTGATACTGTCTGGCAATCTTGACTGATCACCCAACCTACGGTCATCTATAAACGAAAACCCGGAGATCCAGTTTCCATCCCTTTTGTTACCAAAACCCTGGATATCATTCTGGCGACCGGCGAAATTCCACATAAAATACCGCCAGTACATATGACCATTCTGGTAAGTGATAAACCAATTTAAATTATCACCAAAACTTGGATCTTCATATTTACGCTGGCCCTGTGCATCCTGGTATTCTCCCAGGTTCAGCCAGTCGGCATAAAAATCAACATGAAACTGGTCGTTGCTGCGATCCCATACCCGGGGGAATAATTGCATATCCTCGCTTTGGAATTTTGGCTCCTGCTGGCGACCAATGGGTATATATTTATCCTGGCCTTTTACATAGCGCATATCACCTTCATCAAATTCAATATAATTCGTGGCGGGGTTAATCTTATAATCAGCCATAAAATGCGGCCCGTAAACCAATGGCGCACTTCCATATTGTTCACGGCTTAGCCAATAAACAAGGCTCATAGGATTGTCAACATTATTCATATCAATACCAGGGTCTGCATTGGCACGAATCAGTGATGTTACATAAGTTGAATAGCCGATCATTAAAAATATAACAGACCATAAACCCAATCTTAAGAAATACAAACCTTTGCTACGGGCAATTTTTAATCCCCAGAAAATTAATCCCGCCAGGAGAATAAAAAATATGATGAAACCTGAAAAGAAAGGAAGGTTAAAATTATTTACAAAGAAAATATCAAATTTACCAGCCCATTTTACTGACCATTGAATTACGGCCACCTGCACTACTCCAGTAAGGATGCAACCAATGATAAAAGCGTATATGGCTCCTTTGTTGGTGTAGGCATATCTTCTAAAATAATAGATCATTACAATGGCAGGAATTGTCAAAAGGTTCAATAAGTGAACACCAATTGATAATCCCATCATGAAAAAGATAAAAACAATCCACCGGTCTGCCCGGTTGCGGTCAACCATATTATTACCGGCTCTTTCATCAGCATGCTCCCATTTCAACATGGCCCAAAATACAAGCGCTGTAAAAAATGATGAAAGGGCATACACTTCACCTTCAACAGCACTGTACCAGAATGAATCACTGAAAGTGTAAGCAAGGGCACCGATGACGCCTGCTCCCATTACGGTAAATAATTGTTGTGTGTTTAATTCTTCACCCACACTAACATACATTTTACGGGCAAAATGGGTAATGGTCCAGAAAAGAAACAAAATGGTAAAACCGCTGGCCAGCGCACTCATCAGGTTAACCGCACGGGCAGCCGTATCGGGGCTATTTCCAAAAAAAATGACAAATGTCCTGCCCAATAAAGTAAAAAAAGGGGCTCCGGGCGGGTGGGGGTTCATCACTTTATAGGCAGATGAAATAAATTCTCCGGTATCCCAAAAGCTGGCTGTTGCCTCGCGGGTTAAAAAGTACACCAAAGACGCAATTACCAGGATTACCCATCCGGTAATGTTGTTTACTTTTCTAAAATTCATAAAGGGTTAATTTTGAGCGATCCCCTCAGTTTGAAGGAGAGGTTCGCAAAAATAGGGAAGCAGGCTTATATTTCTGATCTATTAGGCACAATTTAGGATTTACTTCTAAACCGGTTATACACCAAACGCCAATATATGACTGATATTTTGCCGTTTAAATATCACTAGTCACCATTATACTTCTATTTTTTTAGTGGTCCAGGCGTCGGCTTTTTCTGTAAAAAGCGCTTTAGTCAGCGTCCAGGTTTCTTTAAAGAAAGGAGAGAAGCGATAAGCGTTTAAATGATGTTCATCATCCCAGATGCTATAGGTAAAACATATAAATGGATTTTTTTCATCCTGCCAAAGTTCCAGGTGCCGGCAGCCATTGTATTTTTTAATGGTAGATTGTCTTTCCGCAAAAATGGACATGAACTTATCCAGGTGTTCAGGTGCAAAGGTCATTTTTACGATACGAATAATGGACATTGATTAAATTAAAATTTAAAAGTCAAAATTTAAAAGTACAAGATCGAAGTGAAATTCCAGATCTGGGAATTTTATTTAAAGGTTAAAGAGGTTAAAGGTTTAATGGTAGTTGAACTATTGTTGAACTATTTTTGAATAGTAGTTGAATGATTGGTATTCACTCCAATTCTTAATTCCTAATATCCCAATTCCTCAAGATTCTACTCGAAAAAAACCTTGATCGTTTGATAATACAGCCTGCTTTGCATGATAGATGAAACCTGCTGGTTCTTTTCATTAAAACCCTGCAAGCCAAACAACCCGGCAGCATTACCTTTATTAATAGCTAACTCCATATAATCTGCACTATTAAACAAAACAAGTTTTTCGCCAGCGGGTACATCTGCATATGATTCACTGATACGGTCAATGATTTCATCTCTTTTGAAAACTATTTTGAAAGAACGGCCGCGGCGTTGTAATTCAAATTGCTCACGGGTAATATTTATAATTACATTTTCGAAATTATCGATAAAAATGATCTGCCCTTCCATCCAATCGTCATTCAGTACTGGTCTGAAGGGATTTTTTTCCATATAAACCGCGTCGGGGTTTCCAATTTTTTCAATAGCTTCTCCATTTACAAAACGATCGATTGCCTTACCCATAACTTCTACACAATACATTGTATGTTTAGCAGCCTCTTTTTCAAGGGGAATGCCGATCATCATTTCCGGTTTTTGATGAAGGATCATGGATAGCAAGCCATTATCAGCGCACAGCAGGTATTGATCATCATGAAAGGCCAATAAAATTTGTTCCGGTTTTTTTTCAAAAAGATTTACAAGGATCAGGTGATAACTATGCGGTGGAAAATATCGCATGGCACTCCGACATACATAAGCTGCATGCGGATAATTGAAAGGAGCAATGTTATGGGAAATATCAATGATCCGGAAATCATTATTTATTTTCAGCAGTTGCGCTTTAACCGCACTAACCAGGTAGTCCTGGTTTCCAAAGTCGGATGTAAGTGTGAGTAACGGCATATGGAAATTCTTGTTAGCGGGCCTGGATTTGTTTTAGTTGAAAGAAAATAATTTAGCAGCGATATGAATTTTACTCATTGCATCAAATCTATGCCTAAAGATTTAATAAATGGAGGATGTCATTAATACGCATTAACCATCCTGGATTATTTATTTTATCAGCTTGTCATTTTTATAAAAAAACCTGCGCACAAGTTTGTCGGCCAGATTAGGAAAAAATTTATTTAAAAAAACAGTTTGTTTTCCCTGCATGGTCATTACCAGGGTTCGTTTTCTTTTTTCAATAGCCCGTAAAATTTTGCGGGCAGTATCATCTGCGCTTGATAACTTTTCTTCTTCTAACGGGCTGTTACCCTGTGGTTCCCCTTTTTCTGTAAGGGCTGCATTCCGAATATTGGATGTGGTATATCCCGGGCAAACCCACATCACATGAACCCCGGATTCTAATAATTCCGTGCGTAATGCCTCCAGCCATCCCTGAAGGGCATATTTAGATGCGGAATATCCACTGCGACCCGGCAATCCGCGGTATCCGGCAATGGAGGATACACCTACAATAGTGCCTTTTCTTTCAGTAATTGATTTTAATGCATAACTGGTACAATAAAGGCTGCCGAAAAAATTAATGTCCATCAACTGACGAAAAACATCAAGGTCAGCATCTTTTAATTCTGCCCGCATACTGATACCTGCATTGTTTATGAGTATATCAATACCACCAAATACATCAAGGGTGCTTTCAATCAAATTCCGGCATTCAGGTTCATTACTTACATCTGTGACCACTGTATGAAGAGGGTGCGAGGGATAATTCGCCTGCAGTTGGTACAATTTATCATGATTTCGTCCACATGTAGCTACAGAGGAACCCATTGCCAACAGGTTTTCAACCAGGGCTTTGCCAATTCCATCGCTTCCCCCGGTTACCAAAACCACTTTATCTTTAAAGAATGAAGACATGTATAATCATTAAAAACGCAAACCTAAAATAAAAAAAACAGGCCGGCAGTATTTAATTGAGAAAGTTTGTGTTTGGTTGCCTGGTGAGTTAAGTTGTTTGGTTGATTAGTTGGGAGTTATTAGGATACAGAATCAGGTAATTGAATTATCACTATGGTAACATGAGTTTTTATATTTTTTGTTGAGATTATGGAATTAAAAACAGCCATTCCACATAATGGAGAATAAGGCTGGGTACGGCATTTGCAATTGTCATAAAGGGTTGGCTTTTTGTATATAAACCGGTTAATGACAAAAAGTTAGAAAAAGTTTTGGCATATAAAACCAGCAACCTTATTTTTGCACTCCTTTTAAAAACAAAGGATGATTCCGTAGCTCAGTTGGTAGAGCAATACACTTTTAATGTATGGGCCCTGGGTTCGAGTCCCAGCGGGATCACACCATAAAAAAAAGACCTTACGAGTTTATCACTTATGAGGTCTTTTTCTTTTGTGGTTTATGTGCTAAACCTTCTATTTCATCTTTCATTTTCGTTTTCTCCATTTAGTCTG
>JACCYQ010000117.1 GCA_013696395.1 Chitinophagaceae bacterium | reverse complement strand
AAAAAACGGGAACACTTCTGTAAAAATTCTTCCCTCAAAACCATCCAGCATATTTACATGATCACCAATGTATTCTTCTGCGAAATGTTTGATACCAAATGCTTCCAGTTTTTTACTTAGTTCCATGTTAGTTCTGGGGATGTGTTTAAAATCTTCGTTTCGGCCCCAGTCTATTTTTAACGCCGTTAAACTTTTTAATGCAGGTATATGATCGTCAATCATATTAATGGGAAAATTGGCTTCCCATTTTTTCAGCACATCAGCATTCACGACCATTTTTCCATTTATATATTTTATCGGTTGATCAGCTTGCAAGAGTTTTTCATTTACATTGGGGGAATACATCCGTGCCATGCTGGAATAAATCATTTCATAAAAGGGGAATTTTTCAAAATCGTAATAAGGCACTGCATTTCGCAGTGAGTCCATATTTTTTTGTTCTGATACTCTTTTAAATGCAGGATGAGACAACCTTAAGTCGTCGGAAAAATGCAGCCCTCCCGGGCTCATGGCATACACTGCACTGAATTGGTCGGCAAACAGCATAGCCATTTTTAAGGCACCGGTACCACCCATGGAATGCCCGGCTAACCCCCTGCTATTACGATGTGCAATGGTGCGATAATTTTTATCTATGTAATCAACTACATCCTTTCCAATAAAATCGGCCCAGTTACCAGCTACTGAAGAATTGGTATAAAAACTACCAAAGTATTTTGTCATGCTGTTGGGTAACACCAATATCGACGGCCGAAGATAGCCGGCTTTAATTGCTGAATCCATCAGGTTTCTGAATCCTATCCATTCCATCATTTCATTGTCTTGTACAGCAAAGCCATGTAAGAAATAGATGACCGGGTATCGGTCCTTTGATTTGGCATAACCGGGTGGCAGGTAAATGGTAAGATTTCGGTTGGCATCTTCGCCGCCTTTGTTATTTTGAATAGAAGGGGCGATGAATTTTTTAGTTTCTACTTTGCTGGTATCCTGGGCAACAGCATTTATAGCAATAAAAAAAAAGAGTATAAAAGTGAATTGTTTTTTCATGTGATGTATATATAGTTTATTGAAAAAGTTGTTACCAAGTTTAATATTTCTCCCTGCCTTGAAAATTTAAAATTCTTTCTGCATTCCTTTTCTCGAATGAAATCTTCTAAAATAAAATACATTCGCTTGATCGGTTAATTTCTTGTGCCTGTCTTCGATTAATTCTTCAGAAGTATATTGTGTTACATAGCAGGGCATTATTTGTAATGCCTTATTTTCTTCTTCCTGTGTGTACTCAATCTTTATATTGAAATATTGTTCATCTACATAACCAAGATCAAATGCTTCACCCTGGTCTTTATTCCATGCAATATAGTATAATGGGTATTTATCAACCCACCCTTCTCTTAACAACAATTCGGTAACGGCAGCTCCGGTTACTATATGCTCCGCATGGTGTGTATCTCCATCGGGGCCAAAGGTGAGAATGAAATCAGGATTGATTAGAGGTATTTGTTCTTTTAGCAGTTGCAATAATTTTTTATGTTCTTTAAAATATTTTCCAACACCGATTTTTGTATCAAGCCTTTCAATGCCTAAGAAAACAGGTTCGGCAATCCCCATAATTTTGCATGCACATCTTGTTTCTTCTTTTCGCAGGTTACCTAATGAATCACCGGCAGGAATTTTTGTAACTCGTGTTCCATCTTTTCCATCCGTAGCAATAATGAGTTGCACTTTATACCCGAGCTGTGCATATTTAATCAGTACTTCACCAATGGCTGATTCGTCATCGGGATGAGGGAAAATGGCTAGTAAAATTTTTTGTTTTTGTGGCTGTGCGAAACAAAAGGTTACCAGGATAGATGCCAGAAATACTAAAAAGAATTTATGCAGGATTTTCATTTTGTAATGCTTATTTATTTTGTAGTAAAAATGTTATTAGTTATGAACTTTCATGGCTGCTATCTTTTCTACCCGCTCAAACACTCTTAAAAAATTTTCACCTGTTATTTTTCTTAGCTCTGCTTCGGTCCATCCCCTTCTTGCTAGTTCAATTAACAGGTTAGGAAATGTGCTTACATCTTCCAATCCTTTTATAACATATTCAATACCGTCAAAATCGGAACCAATACCAATATGATTTACTCCCGCCACTTTTTTTACATAATCGAAATGATCTGCAATATCTGCTACGTTTACAGTAGGCGGTGTGTTTTCTTTTTCCCATTTCTCCATATCTGTTATTGCAAGCGGCAAGCTGTCTTTGTGCTGATTCTTTAGTTTCATCCAAACTTCATCGCCTTTTTTATACCAGTCAGCAAAAGCCTGTGTGGTAAAATAAGGTACAAACGTGAGCATGATGATACCCCCATTTGATTTCAATTTTTTTAAAACTTCATCGGAAACGTTTCGGTTAACGTTGCATAGAGCCTTCGCATTGGAATGGCTGAAAATTACAGGGGCTTCAGAGATCTGTAATACGTCAATCATTGATTTTTCCGAGACATGAGAAATATCAACCATGATACCGGTTCTATTCATTTCCATCACCATTTCTTTTCCAAGAGTTGATAAGCCATTGTGTTTTGCAGTATCATCGCTGCCATCAGCAAGATCGTTCGTCTGGTAGGCAAGTGTCACAGCTCGCAACCCAAGTCTGTGAAAAATCCTGACCATCGCAGGAGAGTTTTCCAATCTGATGGAGAATTCCATTGCCGGCACTATAGCAATCTTTTTCTTTTGAAATGCTTTCCTTATTTCTGTTGAAGAAGTAGCAAAAATGAGATCGTTTCCATACTTTTCTGTCATTCGATATACCAGATCATATGCGTCTAATAAATTTCTTGCAGTAAAAGTATTTCCGAACACATTGAGCAACTGGGCACCAACACCACCACTTTTCCATCGAACAATATCGGTATGACCTGACGTTATAGTATCTAACCGGTAAGCATCTAGTTCTCTGGGGCAACTCCTGCAGTCGTAATAATATCGAAGCAAATCATTGTGCCCGTCAATGACAGGTGATTGCTTTAAGACTTTTTGGACTATGGTTTTTGCTTCGGATTCAGATCGTTCATAAACAGGATTTGAAACTGATTGATTAAAAGCTACTAGTTGTAAAACAACAAATGCAAGCAGAAATGCGAGTTTTTCCATATTATTATTTGAAGAGGTTTATCGAAAATTTCTGCCATTGGTATAATAAAAAATACTATTTATTGTAAAGGACTCAACACATCCACCACACATTTCCAGCTGCCATCTGATTGCTTTTTCCAAATGGTTACTGCTTTGAAATTTAATGTTGTAGTATTTCCCGCTGAGTCGGGCATTACCATTCTTGTATTTTCCAGTAAATACCCAAGGTCACCACTTTCCGAGACTTCAGCACTTTCTGGTTCCCAGCTGATTTGAAAACCAGGGCTGGTAAAACTTCCTTCAACCATCTGCCTGATATTCTGTTTTCCTGTTAATGGTTGCTCTCCGGGTGAAAGAACAATAGCATCATCAGACCAATAGTGTAATATAGAATCCACGTTTTTGGTAGCTGCAGCCTGAGACCATTGTCTGCTTGTTTGCATGAGTTTCTCACCTTCTGAATTTTTGTCTACCTGTTGTTCATTGCAACTGGTGAATACTACAAGCACAAGTGCAATAAAGATTGTCTTTTTCATATTTAGTAGTTTTGATTTTAGATGGTTATTTTATCCCTTTCTGAACGTCCACATCTTCAATCCACTAGTAGGATCTATCAATTCTCTAAGAACGCTGAATCCAAGTTTTTGGTAGAAGGAAACATTGGCTGGTTGTGCTGTTTCCAAATACACCGGCTGCCCATTTGCCTCTGCTTTTTTCATCACGGGCTCCATTAAAGCTTTACCCAGTCCTTTACCATGATGCACTGGATCTACACCCAGGATCATTATATACCAATGCGGTTCCGGCACATCCTCTTTATGGTAAGGGTCAATAAAATCAAGCGCTGAAAGGAATCTGATTGCCGCATCCTCGCCGAGCAATTCAGGAAGCCTGGTAAGCCCTCCTTCCTCTGCTCTTTCCGGAGTAATCTCCGTTTTGTTGGGCGGCAGGCATACAACAGCGCCTTCAGCCTGTGACGTGATATAGACCTCACCGAACTTCATTCCGTATTCCACACCAGCTTTGAAGTGCGCAGGCGATCGCTCCTTTCTTTCCTGTTCATCAGGGAAGGTATAGTTTTGCAAAGGGTCATTCATAAATGCTTTTGCAAGTGAAGCAGCAGCAGCATCAACATCGCTTTGCTGCATCAATCTAACCGTATAGTTCATAATGTTTATTTTTTTTGAGCGATTTTATTTATAGTAGCAGATTTCACATTAGTTGTGTCAGCCGCTTTTTTGTAACCTACTGTTTTCAAATTCAAAGAAGGCAACCATGTTTGATAAATTTCCAAAATAATTAGTGGGACTACCCACACTAACCAATCCGTATTAGCATACCACCCTGAATCTTTTTTAACAAACGGAAGCAATGCCTCTCCCACTCTGTCGAGAACTCTCACTGCAACGAAATAAAAAGCAAACAAATAGCTTCTCGCCATGAACTGACGGTGCGCTTTTATGTTTCTTCTTTTGATTGCCCACCATGCAGCGATGGTAGTTAACAGCCATAAAGGAGTAACAATAAATTGAGACGGCCGGCATGCCATACAAAGACTATCGGGGAGAATTCTTACGAGACCTATCACAGCCAATATAGAACCGATGATATAAAGCTTTCCGGCAGTGCGATGGAACTTTACATACTGTATTCGTATTCTTTTCCAGAATTGGAACGGACCTATAATAATAGCCAACGAACCTCCTGCAATATGAATATAAAACCATAATCGTTTGTTCCAGAATGTGTCACCAAAAAAATCAGGAATTCCCTTTGTCGTATATTTTACCAGATGACCTGCAATGAAATATAATGTTAGTCCTCCAACTGCTGACCAAAAGAGAAACCTCAGCAAGTTCGTGAGTGAAATTCTTTCCATTGCTGTTGTAAAAATTTTATCCTGCATACACTTGTTTTTAATTTTCCACTTTAGAAGCGTG
>JACCYQ010000114.1 GCA_013696395.1 Chitinophagaceae bacterium | reverse complement strand
TACGCTTGCGGTCACTGACTTGTTTGCCCGCTTTCTTCATTTGCTCAATATAAAAAGGATCATCGCTGGCCACTGATTTATTTCTTTTCAAAGTAACATCATCCCAGGTAACATCCATGGAACCTTCGCTGCCCACTAATTTTAAATATGTAGTGCCGCTGGTACCATCCACAAAATTGCAACGCAAGGATAAATTGAATGCAGGATGGGCCTGTGCCTGCGGATAATCGAATGTACCCAGTAAAACATCAGGCACTTCGCGGCCATCTTTCCAGTAACGAAGTCCACCCGATGCATACACTTTGTTGGGTCCAAAAGAATCCGTTATAAAATGAAGACTGGAAAAAAGATGCACAAACAGATCGCCCGACATGCCGGTTCCATAATCCCGGTAATTTCTCCAACGGAAAAAACGGGTTGCATCAAACGGTCTTTTGGTGGTATTGCTGATATAAGTTTCCCAATCAACCGTAGCCGGTGATGCATCTTCCGGAATTAAATATTGCCAGGCGCCGATGGGTGAATGTCTGGCCCAGAAACCTTCTGCATAATTCAATTCGCCAATCGCTCCATCTTTCAATAATTCTTTGGCTTTTTCATTGCCCAAAGAAGAAACGCCCTGGCTGCCCACCTGGAAAACTTTGCCTGTTTCCTTCTGGGCTTTAATTACGGCAGGTCCTTCACCGATGGAATGTACCATGGGCTTTTCACAATACACATGTTTCCCCGCCTTCATAGCATCAATGGAAATTTGCTGGTGCCAGTGATCGGGTGTGGCCACGATGACCGCATCTACATCTTTGCGATTCAAAATTTCTTTGTAATGCCGATGGGTGAAAATATCTTTTCCCCAGCGTGTTTTGGCTTCTGCAAGTCGGCCATCATAGAGATCGGCAACAGCCACTAATTTGGTTCCGGGTACCTGTAATGCGGTAATGGCATCCTGTACACCCATGCCACCTGCGCCGATCAATGCAATATTAATATTGTCATTGGCAGTTCCGGGCGTTCTGTTCAACCATTGAAATACGGAACGGTTTTTTTCTGCGGCCAATATATTGGAACCCACAGCAACAGCCGCTGTGGATGCAGCAAATGATTTTAAAAATTTTCTTCTGGATGATCCGGCATTATCTTTCATAAATATTCATTATAAATAAGTAATTTTTATTGCAGTGTTTTTATTCGGATATTCTTCCAGCGAACTTTAATGCCGCCGCCATCATGAATCTGCAATGCAATAAATCCATTGGCCTGCCCAATTTTTTCATCTTCAAGTTGAACCATTTGCTGCCCGTTTAACCAGGTGGTTACTTTATCACCCACCACTTCAATACGCATATCATTCCAGTCATTAGGTTTTAATATTTTTTCTTTTTCGGGTGATGGTTTGATCATCCATCCGCGGCCATACGATTCATAAATACCCCCGGTATGATGATCGGCCGGCGCTACTTCTACCTGCCAGCCACTGATCTTTGTGCCTTCAATATCCGACCGGATAAAGACACCACTATTACCATTGGCTTCCAGTTTGAATTGCAATTGAAGAATAAAGTTTTTATATTTTTTATTGGTTGATAAATATCCGTATTGTTTATCGGGCCCGCTTTCACAAACCAGTTCCCGGTTTTCAACATACCATTTTTCAGTTCCATGAATGGTCCACCCGGCCAGGTCACGGCCATTAAATATGCGTTTGAAACCACCGGTTGGATCGGTAGCAGAAATAAAAAAGAATGAAAGTATTACCAGTAAATATTTCATAAGCCACTAATTTAAGCATTGCTTTTTTTAAACATCGTAAAATTGAAATGAAATTTAAAAGCCTAAAGAAAAACTATATTATATTAAAATCACCATGGAGCGGGAGGTGTTTCCATTTCTTTGCTCAGGTCGAATCGCACACTGAACCATCGATCGGTTCCCACACGGCGAAGGTTATACGTAAAATATTTTCCTTCCACCTGTTCAACCCACCAAACATTGTTGGCGGCTGCTGGTAATAATTGGGTGGTAAATTGATCCGCAGGAAATACCTGTAATGTTGATAAGCCGGTATTGGTGGTCATTCCGCCATACTGCGTAATGCTGTCTTCCGTACCATCGGGATGGCGGTGATCGTGTTTCAGTTGAAGCAGATCACCTTCCCGGCTAAACACCCAGGTTCGGGAATGATCATCGCCTACCATGAATGGAATAGAAATGGTTTTGTCAGTACAACTGCGCACATGCATTACCAGCGATTTATTTTTGAAAGTTGTATCATTAGCCGGGGCTGCAATCACCTCGCCTGCGAAAGATTTTCCGCAAATTTTTTCTAACTGATTCCAGAATTGCTGTTGATTATTTTTGGCTGTAGCTGAAACAGGAATGGAACGGGTGGGTTTGCAACCGGCAATGAAAAAAATAGGGAGGAGCAAAAAAATAGCTTTCATATTTAAAATTAAATAGAAAGCTACTTTTTATATTTCTTGTAAAAAAGGCTTTTTAAAAAAAGTGAACGCAGGTTTATACTTTACTCACCAAATCTTCAGCCGGTTGCTTCACATAAACCTGCGTTCGATATATTGATTAGCGCTTATTGTCTTCCAGGTCTTTTTTAATACGCCTCAAATATTCTTCATCCGTTTCATTCCGCTGTCTTTCAAGCCTGCCGGCTCTCAGACTTTCTTCTTCGCGGATTTTGCGTCTTTCATCTTCCCGGATCCTTTCTTCTTCGCGAATGCGATCTTCATTTATTGAATCGCGGTTATCCGATGCTGTTAGTCTTTCTGATTGCCGCTCCTGGTCCCTATCTTTTCTCAGTCGCTCTTCATCATCATAATCCCTGTTTCGTTTATCTGCTGCGGCCAGCATAGCTGCCTCCCTGTCTTTTTCCCGAACTTCTTTACGGATCCTGTCTTCATCTATATCATCATAATGCCGCTTATCGGATGCTGCAAGACTTTCTGATTGCCGCTCCTGGTCCCTATCTTTTCTCAGTTGCTCTTCATCATCATAATCCCTGTTTCGTTTATCTGTCGCGGCCAGCATGGCTGCCTCCCTGTCTTTTTCCCGAACTTCTTCCCGGATCCTGTCTTCATCTTTATCATCATAATGCCGTTTATCGGATGCTGCAAGACTTTCGGATTGTCTTTCAGTTTCAGATTCGTTATTACGCCTTGTATTTTCATTGCCAAAATATTCCTGGTTCGAAGGGCTTTCCGTACGGGTATTCTCGGGCCGGTTGCGGTACATATTCTGGTCGTTAAAAAATTCATGCTTATAAAAATCAGCATCCACATCATTCTCATTTGAAAAACTTCCGGTAGATGCTCCTGCAAGTCCAGCCGCTCCTGTACCAGCCATAGCAGCTGTATTAGAACCAGATCCGGTAGCTGTATTAGAACCAGATCCTGTGAATTCTCTTCCAAAAACCATACTGATGTCCCTTTCTACCTGCGCACCAAGCAAATCATCATCATAACGTGGAAGCGCTCTTAATTGGAAGGGAGTTACATTCTGTAAAATAACATCATCATTGGGATGATCCAGTTGCGCAAGTCCGATAGGAACCAAAACCAACCGGTCCTCTAATTGCAGTTCTTTATTATGGGCAACGTCAATTGCCATATAACGAACCTTTCGGTCACGCACATCAAAGATCAATTCTTTTACACGGCCTATTTTCCGGGCTTCAGTATCCAGTACTTCCCAGCCCCGGATATCCGGTTGTCCTTCTGAAATTTCAAAATCACTGCCCCGCAATTCCTGCAGGCGCCTGTTTTTTTTATCTGATGCCATAGTAGTATTATTTTAAAAGAGTTATTAAAAACAATTTTTACAAAGATTAACGCAACGCCGTAGTGTCGGCAAGCCGGTTAGGGGAATCCATTGTCGGGTTCACCGTATCGGTGGTCCTGTTTACAGAATCATTAAAAATGGTCTCGTCCGTAACATCATCCACCAGATCCGTATTTCTTAATAAAAAGAAAGCTATAAGGGCCAGTACGATCAATCCGACTAAGATCCATGGTAATACCGATTTTTTCTTTGGTTGTACATCAAGCTCTGCCATAAAATGTTTTTTAAAATAAATTAATGCAGAATTCAACGTTAAAAATTCATGCCATTACAAGAGGATGTGGAAAAAAGTATAGAAATCTGAATCATTTTCCTGGCAATAAAATCAATATGTTTAACAGAATAAAAGGGCATTTATAGAGTCTTAACCTCCAATGTTTTGAGATGAACCGGGACAATTATTATTCCTTATCTTTTCCTTGTAAGAATGATTGCGGAGTTTTTTTGAAAGTCACCGGAAAAATTTACAGAATATCTTTCTTCGCCATCCTGGATCGTTAGTAATCCGGTATTGGGTGGAAGACTTCCCAGGTTTTCTGCATACATAACCAGCTCCAGTTTGTCTCCCATTTCCGGTGTTATGTAAATGGTTTGGGTGATGGCTCTTGCAATCAATTTTACATGGGGCATAATAACTTGCCCATTCAATAAAACGCTGACGATATCACCGTCGACTTCTCCATTATCATATAACCGGAGGACGAGGCTGTCGCCAGTAAAAAATACGTTGCGGATAATTTCTGTTTCGCGATTGGAAAATTCTTTAGCCGAATTAGCGACAAGTGTGGCATCCGGAAAATTATTTACAGGCAATGGAATCGTTGATACCGTTTCTTTTTTAACTGGTTCAATGGTTTTGGTGATGACCGCTTCCTCTATTTTCGCCGGAGTTTGTTTAGCGGGTTCGGCATTTTTAGCGATAACCGGTTTGCTGGCTTTAGTTGTTTCTTTTTTTACAATTGTTTCTTTGGTTTTTGCAACCATTGGAGGGGAAACCGGTTTTTCATTTGCAGCAATGGTGGTTTGTACTGGTTTTGTTTTAATGGTTGCAGCAACATCTTCATTTGTTTCTTCTATTTTAATTGCCGGTATATCTTTTACAATAAGAGGAGATGATGCTACCGAATTCTCATTTTCTATTTTTTGAAAAATGATTTTTTGTGCGGGATCGGTTGGCGCCTGCTCCATTTTTTTAATGGGGGATGACATATAACTTAGTGATTCCTGCAGGTTCAGGGCTTCCAGTTGTGCAAGCAAACCTGATTCCATAAAATCAGTTTGTTTTTGCAGCCGGATATCGCCTTTTAAATTATTCTGGTTGGGCGCCCTGAAATCCATAGATCGGGTACTGAAGGTCCCTGTGAGCGCCAATCCTGAATTTGTAGAATCAATATTTAATTTAC
>JACCYQ010000105.1 GCA_013696395.1 Chitinophagaceae bacterium | reverse complement strand
CCTTAGTAGCATCATTCGAAATCTTTCTCCATCGTATTACAGGATTGGATGACATTGTAGTTGGACTACCAGCAGCAGGCCAGTCGGTTGATGGCATGAATAACCTCGTAGGACACGCAGTGAACCTGCTGCCCTTAAGAGCAGCTGTAGATGGTTCCCTGTCTTTCAATGAGTATCTTAAAAAACGGAAACCGGAGATGCTTGATGCGTATGACCACCAGCGATATACTTTTGGTAGTCTGATCAACCAATTAAATATTCCCAGAGATCCCAGCAGGATTCCATTGGTTCCTGTTTCGTTTAATGTGGATATTGGTATTACCAACGGTGTTAATTTTCATGGCTGTGAAATTAGTTTTACAACTAATCCTAGGAAATATGAAAATTTCGAAATTTTTATCAATGCCTCCGGATCAGGAAATAATTTAACTCTTGAATGTACGCATAATACAGATTTGTTCGAGAGTTCCATGATCAATACCAGAATGGAGGAGTTTGTGGTACTCATGGAAAGCATTGTATTAGATCCTGATCAAAAAATTTCTCATCTGGAATTACTTACACCAGCTGAAAAGCACAAAGTGCTGGTTGAATGGAATACCAACCCACTTGAGTTTGATCAAACAAAATGCATACATCATCTTTTTGAAAGCAGAGTGTTGCAGCAAGGTGAGGCTGTTGCAGTTCATCATCGTGGCGATGAAATTACCTATCTCAAACTAAATGAAAAGGCCAACCGTTTAGCGCACCTGTTGATATCAAAAGGGGCAGGGCCTGAAATTCTTGTGGGCATTTGCATGGATCGTACAATTGATATGATTGTTGCCATGTATGCTGTGCTAAAATCAGGAAGTGCTTACGTGCCCATCGATCCTTCCTATCCTTCCGACCGGATCAGCTTTATTTTGAACGACGCAAAAGCGCCTATGGTAATTACTGGCAGGTCGTCATCACACCTTGTGCAGGCAGTTTCAACGGAAATAATTTGCCTGGAAGATATTGATGAGTTGTTGAAAGTGCAACCGGTTAACAATCCTGTAACTAATGTACATTCAGAAAACCAGGCTTATAACATATATACATCCGGTTCAACAGGGAAACCCAAAGGAGTTACCATTGAGCACCGAAATGTAAATGCGTTAACAGCCTGGGCTGGCAATTTATTTTCCAAACCGGAATTAGACGGAGTTCTTGGTTCGACTACAATTTGCTTTGACCTATCCATATTTGAAATATTTGTGACGTTATGCCTTGGTGGCAGACTGGTGCTTGTAAAGGATATACTCGAACTGCCGGAAACTAATGACAAAGCTGCTGTGACGTTAGTTAACACCGTTCCTTCAGCATTGGCGGAAGTAATGAAAACGGATAACCCTGTACCTTCAACTGTAATTACAGTTATCCTATGTGGTGAACCGTTATCTGTATCGCTGGTTAATAAAATTTATGGAAGCTCTTCAGTGAAAAAAGTATATGATCTTTACGGACCTACCGAAGACACTGTTTATTCGACCTGCAAATTGCGTAAACCGGATGAGCCCGCTACTATAGGGAAAACGATTCCGAATTCTCAGGTGTATTTGCTTGATAAAAATCAACAACCTGTTCCGCAAGGTTTGCCGGGTGAAATGTACCTCGGAGGAGCCGGAGTGGCAAGAGGATATTTATACCGCCCGGAATTAACTGCAGAAAAATTTATTACCAATCCTTTTTCAAACAATCCCGGCTCCAGGTTATATAAAACAGGTGACCTTGTCCGTTTCCGTCGTGATGGGGAATTGGAATTTATTGGCAGAATTGATAACCAGGTTAAGATCCGGGGTTTCAGGGTTGAATTAGGTGAAATTGAATCACTGCTCTCCAGGCACCCATCTGTTCGTGAATTGGTGGTGGTAGCACGTGAAGATGAGCCTGGTGAAAAACGAATTGTAGCTTACCTGGTTCTAAAACCCGGAATTAAGGTTGAAATAAAAGAATTAAGGGAGTTTCTGAAAAATGTTCTGCCCGATTACATGGTGCCTACCGTGTTTGTGTTTATGGACGCATTGCCTCAAACACCCAACAATAAAATTGATCGCAAGGCCCTTCCACGGCCGGATGGGAGCAGAGCATCGGACATCATTAAATACGAAGAACCTAAAACCCCGGTGGAAGAGGTGCTTGCCGGGATATGGTGCACGGTGCTGTGCCTTGAAAAAGTAGGTCGAAATGACAATTTTTTTGAGTTGGGAGGTCATTCATTGATTGCAGTAAGGATGTTTAATGAAGTGGAAAAAATCATTGGAGTTAAAGTGCAATTACCGGTAATTTTCAGGGCTCCAACTATTGCAGAATTGGCCGGATTTATCAATAATGAAGAGTCCTCCAAACCCTGGTCCTGTTTAGTACCCCTTCAACCAAAAGGAAACCGCAAACCTTTGTTTTGCATTCATATGCACAATGGTAATATCAACCGATGGCGTGTCTTGCTAAAGCATCTTCCCGCCGACCAGCCGGTATATGCTATTCAGCCCAAGGGATTGGATATCAACCAGGAACCTCATTTGAATATTGAGGAAATGGCCAGGTTTTACGTGGATATTGTGAAATCAGTACAGCCAAAAGGTCCTTATTGGCTACTGGGATTGTGTTTCAGTGGTATGGTCGTGTTTGAAATGGCATGCCTACTTGAAAAAGAAGGAGAGAAGGTCACTTTCCTGGGAATGATTAACAATTATGCTCCCCCGGAAAATCCTACGCTTTACCGCATTCAGACAGGTATTGACA
>JACCYQ010000013.1 GCA_013696395.1 Chitinophagaceae bacterium | reverse complement strand
GCGCCTGTTCCACGGTTAATGCTAATTTTTGCCCGTTTAGTTTTTGGTTTAAACCTTTATTGGCAACAGCATATAAATTATTGGCAAAATTATTTACAGGTATGGAAGTGTTCAGTGTGGATGTATGTCTGTGTTCCCATTGCCAGTAAAAAAGCAATGGCAATACTTTACTGGTCTTTCGCTCACTCGATGAAATTACTTCATTGGGTGATGGACTTACATATGCCACTGTGATGCCTGGTGCTTTTTTAGTATTCTGTTTGGGAATCTGATGGTTATATTGCTCCGAAACAAAACGATCCATTTTCCGGGTGGATAAACATGCGGGTAATATTAAAATGGTAAGCAGGAGAAATGAGAGGATGATAAAATTTGGAGACTGTGGAACAGGCAATTTCATAGCAAGGATAGTTTTGGATTGTTAGTTTAATGGCTTTGAATAAAAGCCCAATATAGTAACGGAAACTGTTGTTTGCAAATAACATTTGAAAGTTAAAATTCAAAATTTAAAATTCAAAAGTGTGGATTGTGGATCCCTAAACAAGATTAAACATCCCAGTTTTTGATGTTGCGGATTTTGCGTTAGGGATTGCAGCGGAAATCCTTTTGTGAGGCACGAACAAAAGATTGCAGCGGAAAGCCCGACCCGCAGGGGAACGCCCAAAAAAAATGCAAAATGAAAAATGCGAAATTTTTTAATACCGTAAAACACTGCAGCATAAATCAACTAATCAACATATCAACCAAACAACTTTTATTGCTTCTCCTTTTTCACAAACCTCAATTCATTATTTTCCCACTTTAGTGTGGTTTTGTATTTTAAGGAAGGGCAGCACCTGGGATCTGTATCGGTAAAACAAAGTGACTCACCAAGCAATAATCCGTTTTCTATTGTTTGCGGGATAAACTGTCCTGTTTCGCAGCCTTTTAATGCTTCATCTGATGAAGGCTGAATGTTAAACAGCCTCCATCCGGCAGGTGTTTGTATAAAAATACAGAGATCCAGGTAATCAGAATTTCCGCCGGTATTGGAATATAACCTGAGCACCAGGTCTTCTTTACCGTCATTATTCAGATCGCCAAATGCATGATCTTTTTTTAGTGTGGAAAAATTATAACTGGTACGCATGCCCTGTCCATAATCCAGTTGCAATTCAAAATAATTTTCTCCCTGCATTTTAGTTGCTGTTGGATTTTCCGGCTTGTTTTCGGTAACAATAAAATTAACCATCAGGTTGGTGATGACCGGTGGGAATATTGAATCCACTACCGGTTCAACTTTTTTTAAAGAATCCGAACCTGCTTGTAAATTCGATGAATCAATTTGCGCCTGGTCTTTATTTTTAAAAAGGTTTCCAAATTCTTTGGCAGATTTTTTTACCTGCTCTACTGATTTCTGTAAGGTAGTTTTTGGCTTGGTTTCTTGAGCAAATGTGGCGGAGGATATTAGCAATGATAAAATGAGTATTCTTATCATGACGCTATAATTTTAATGTATCATAAATATAAGATATTAGGGTTTAGGGTTTAGAGTTTAGAGTTTGGTGTGTAGCGTTTAGGTTTTAGAGTTTAGTGTGTAGCGTTGGTTTAAAAGTTTAAGGGTTTAAAAAGTTTAAGGCTTAATGTTTAGTAGAACCATTAGGGTTTAGGGTTTAGAGTTTGGTGTGTAGTGTTGGTTTA
Source organism: Chitinophagaceae bacterium (assembly GCA_013696395.1). Lineage (GTDB taxonomy): Bacteria > Bacteroidota > Bacteroidia > Chitinophagales > Chitinophagaceae > JACCYQ01. The sequence continues at coordinate 24,037 of JACCYQ010000013.1, read as the reverse complement.
AATGTTTAAGGGTTTAAAAAGTTTAAGGCTTAATGTTTAGTAGAACCATTAAGGTTTAGGTTTTAGAGTTTGGTGTGTAGCGTTGGTTTAAATGTTTAAGGGTTTAAAAAGTTTAAGGCTTAATGTTTAGTAGAACCATTAAGGTTTAGGGTTTAGAGTTTGGTGTGTAGCGTTGGTTTAAATGTTTAAGGGTTTAAAAAGTTTAAGGGTTTAAAAAGTTTAAGGTTTAATGTTTAGTAGAACCATTATGGTTTAAGGTTTAGAATTTAGGGTTTAAGTGTTCTCAAATTCTCAAATTCTCAAATTGTCTTATTGTCTAATTGCCAAATTGCCAAATTGCCTCATTGTCTCATTGCCAAATTGATAAATTACTTACTGAGGTACATACTCCTGTCTTTATACAATTGCCTGAAATAAGGATCGCGCAGGTCTTTTATGAAGCGAATGGCTTCACCGGTACTTTTCATTTCAGGTCCCAGTTCTTTATTAACATTCGGAAACTTATTAAAACTGAATACAGGTTCCTTTATCGCAAATCCTTTCAACTTCTTTTCAAATACAAAATCGGTCAATTTGTTTTCTCCCAGCATAACCCGTGTAGCAATATTCAGGTATGGGATCTCATAGGCCTTTGAAATAAATGGTGTGGTGCGGGATGCTCTGGGATTAGCTTCTATAACATATACTTTACCATTCTTGATGGCATATTGAATATTTATCAATCCCCGGATATCTAAATCACGTGCTATCTTTTCCGCATATTCTTCCATAGTTTGAACAACAAGAGGAGATAAATTGAATTGAGGTAACATGGCATGGCTGTCCCCACTATGGATGCCTGCCGGTTCAATATGTTCCATGACGCCCATTACATGAAAATTTTCTCCATCAAAAATGGCATCTATCTCCGCTTCCTGGCATCGATCCAGGAAATGATCAATCAAAATTTTATTTCCCGGAATATGTTTCAACAAACTCACTACAGCTCTTTCTACTTCTTCATCATTTATTACAATGCGCATTCTTTGCCCGCCTAAAACATAACTGGGTCTCACCAAAACGGGATAACCTACTGTATTAGCTACTTTCACCGCTTCGTCAACGTTCCAGGCGGTGCCGTACTCAGGATATGGAATTTCCAATTCCTTCAGCAGGTCACTGAAACGACCGCGATCTTCGGCAATATCCATGCTGTTGTATGATGTACCGATAATTGGAATTCCTTTTTCATGCAGTTTTTCCGCCAATTTCAGCGCGGTTTGTCCACCGAGTTGAACTATGACTCCAATGGGTTTTTCATGTTCAATAATCTCCCAGATATTCTCCCAATAAACAGGTTCAAAATAAAGTTTATCGGCAATGTCAAAATCCGTGGATACGGTTTCAGGGTTACAGTTAACCATAATGGCCTCATAACCGCATTCTTTTGCGGCCAACAATCCGTGTACGCAGCAATAATCAAATTCAATTCCCTGGCCTATCCGATTGGGACCCGAACCTAAAATAATCACTTTCTTTTTATCAGAAACTTTGGATTCATTGGTAACCAGTTGGCTATTCCCATGTACCGGTGTTTCGAAGGTGCTATAGAAATAAGGCGTTTTAGCTTCAAATTCCGCACTGCAGGTATCAACCATTTTGAATAACCTCGTAATTCCTAAGGATTTTCTTTTTTCGTATAATTCATCCTCTTTGCCGTTTTTCATGATGCGACAGATCTGCTCGTCACTGAAACCATGCACTTTCGCTTCTCTTAATAATTCTGCAGGAAGTGTATCTAATTTGTAAGCTTCCAACTGCTTTTCAAGATGGCAGATCTTTTGAATCTCGTTTAAAAACCATCGGTCAATATGGGTTGCTTTGGCAATTGAGTTTATGCTCACACCCATCTGGATGGCATCTTTAATGCGGAAAATGCGATCCCATTTTGGTGTTTTGATATGTTCCAGGATTTCATCGGCATGCATCATGCTTTTACCATAATATCCAAGACCCACTGCATTATTTTCAAGACTTTGACAGGCTTTTTGAATGGCTTCTGTAAAACATCTTCCGATGGCCATTACTTCACCCACACTTTTCATTTGTATGCCCAATGTATCATTGGCGCCTTTGAATTTGTCAAAATTCCAACGCGGAACTTTTACAATTACATAATCCAGTGCGGGTTCAAAATAAGCGGATGTATTTTTGGTGATCTGGTTTTCCAGTTCATCCAGGGTATAACCAATGGCCAGTTTAGTGGCAATTTTGGCGATGGGGTAACCGGTTGCTTTGGAAGCAAGCGCCGATGAACGGCTAACGCGGGGATTAATCTCGATAGCTATGATCTCCTCGGTTTCGGGATTCAGGGAAAACTGGACATTGCAGCCACCTGCAAAATTTCCCAGGTTACGCATCATCAAAATAGCTGTGTTGCGCATCAATTGATAGGCTGTATCGCTAAGGGTCATAGCCGGTGCAACGGTGATTGAATCGCCGGTGTGTATGCCCATGGGATCGAAATTTTCTACGGTGCAAATGATCACCACATTATCATTGGCATCGCGTAAAAGTTCCAGTTCAAATTCCTTCCAGCCAAGAACGGCTTTTTCCACCAATACTTCATGAATGGGAGAGGCGATCAGACCCCGGTTCAAAGCTTCATCCAATTCATCTTTATCCATTACAATTCCACCTCCGGAACCTCCCAGCGTAAATGAAGGACGGATTACCAGTGGAAATCCAATTTCCTGGGCAAATTCTTTTCCTTCTAAAAATGAGTTGGCTGTTTTGGCGGGAGCAACCGGAACACCGAGTTCTATCATCCATTTCCTGAATTTTTCCCTGTCTTCAGCTTTGTCTATAGCTTTTATATCAACGCCTATTAATCGTACTTTATACTTTTGCCAAATGCCCAGATCTTCCGCTTCCTTGGCCAGGTTAAGGGCAGTTTGTCCGCCCATGGTAGGCAAAACAGCGTCTATATCGTTTTCTTCTAAAATTTTTTCAATACTGTCAACATCCAGCGGAAGCAGGTAAACCTTATCGGCCATCATAGGATCCGTCATAATAGTAGCCGGATTACTGTTGATCAGTATCACCTGGATACCTTCTTCTTTCAGGCTGCGGGCAGCCTGTGAGCCGGCATAATCAAATTCACAAGCCTGGCCTATCACAATGGGTCCGGAGCCAATAATTAATACTGATTTTATGGAGTTGTCTTTGGGCATATTTTGCGGTTGTTGAAAAACAAATTGCGCAAAAGTAATCATGTCAGGGAAAAATCGCCGTATTAATTTTTGATTTAAAATGAAATTAGAAATTTAAGCACCTTTCAGCATAGGCTTTAAATATTATCAGCTGAATTTTTTTATGGGTCCATTAAAACCTGCACAAACGCCATTAAAAATGATCATGCAAAAAAAAAGAGCTGACTGCCAGCTCTTCATCATTCATTAAAAAATAAATTTCTATGCTTTGGTAAAGCGACCCGGATAGAGTTCTTCCGCTTCTCTGGCGAATATATTCTTTAAACTTTGAGGAATATTTTCATCAATGAACTTCTTTCCTTTATCAACCAGGTCATGCTTTTCATCGTCTGACATATTAAAATACTTATAAACTCCATAAGCTGCTAAACCAATTACTAGAAATGTTGCTGCGTTTGACTTTCTGGACATATCATTATATTTAAGTTCAATTAATTATTTTCTTCGTTTAATGACTAAAATATTGTGCCGTACTAATTTAACAGTATGGAATAAAGATTGTTGCTTATTTCACACAGTTTTGCAGATATTTTTTTACATAAAAATTGGTTAATGAGGTTATTTCTATCAGTTGTTTTAATTTGTTTTAGTATTTCACTCTTCGCTCAAAAAAATTACCCGCAACAATATTTCCGAAATCCAATGAATATTCCAATGGATCTAAGTGCCAATTTTGGAGAACTCAGATCTAATCACTGGCATATGGGATTAGATATCCGAACGCAGCAACGTGAAAATCTTGATGTTTATGCGGCAGCGGAAGGTTATGTATCCCGCATAAGAGTGGAACCGGGAGGTTTTGGACAGGCTATTTATATTACGCATCCGAACGGGTATACTACATTATATGCTCATTTAAATGCTTTTTACCTGGCACTTCAGCAATATGTAAAGGAGCAACAATATAATCTGGAGTCCTGGGCAGTGGATCTGCAGATTTCACCCACACTATTTCCGGTAAAAAAAGGTGCTTATATTGCTAAAAGCGGCAATACAGGCGGATCCCAGGGGCCACATGTGCATTTTGAGATCAGGGACACGGAAACAGAGCGATGTATTAATCCATTGCTTTTCGATTTTCCAATAAAAGATAATGTGCCACCCACTATTGTCAGATTGGCCATGTATGATAGAACTCAAAGTGTGTATACACAATCTCCCGTCTTATATTCATTGCGAAAAACTTCCGGCAGTTATGAATTAGCTGGTACCCGCATCATTCAGTCGCCGGTTGAAAGGATAAGTTTTGCATTGCAGGCTAATGATAAAATAACAGGATCCAGCAATCCCAATGGTATTTTTTCGGCCACCATATTTTGTGATAATACACCTATGACATCTTTTGTGATAGATGATGTAGGGTACGATGAAACCCGGTACATGAATGCGCATATTGATTACCGTTTACGAAAAAAAGGTGGCGCCTACCTGCAACATTTATCGAGGATGCCGGGTGATTTGAGTAACATTTACAAGGATTACAATAATGATGGTGTCATAAACCTTTCAGATACTTCCATGCATCTTATCCGGATTGAAGTAACAGATGCTCATAACAATAAATCAACCCTTCAATTTAATGTTCAATACAAAGGGAATGATAAACCTGCCGGGAACACCAATGCGGATGTCATGCTTTACCCAGGTGATATGAACGTTTTTGAACAGGAAGAATTTGAGGTGGTGATTAATGAAACAGCCATATATGATACTGTGCCTGTAAATTATTCCCGGACTAATGCAGTAGCCGGCAGCATTTCCGCGAGTCATAAAATAGGAGAAGAGACTATACCCTTGCATAATAATATAACCATCCGCATAAAGCCAACCGAGGATGTTGCTGAAGAAATCCGCGATAAAATTGTAGTTTATAAGGATAAAGGCGGACGTGGTGCTGTAGCAAAAGGGAATTGGCAAAATGGATGGATATCCGCTTCATTCCGGGAGTTTGGAACATTCAGGGCCGTTATAGATACAACGCCACCGGAAATAAACTCTTTAGGATCAGGAGATACGTTGAATTTAAAAACTTTAACCAGGATTGTGTTCAGGCCAAAAGATGTATCGGGAATAAAAAATTTCAGGGCCGAACTGGATGGTAAATGGTTACGTTTTACAAATGATAAATACACTTCGCATATTTATGTTTTTGATGAAAAGTGGAACTACGGAGTAAGGGAGTTAAAAGTGACTGCAGAAGATATTGTAGGAAATAAGACCACTAAATCCTGGTGGATCAGGCGATAAATTAGAAAAAATTTTTACCGGTAAAAAATAGCATTCAGCATGGATCTTCAGGAAGGGCAAAAAGCGCCCATGTTTACAGGTATTGACCAGGATGGTAATAATATATTCCTTAAAGATTTTAAGGGAAAAAAAGTGGTGATTTTTTTTTATCCTAAAGATGATACGCCAGGGTGTACTGCACAAGCCTGTAACCTGCGGGATAATTATGGTTTATTAAAAAGGAAAGGATTTGAAATTATCGGCATCAGTCCTGACGATGCATCCAGCCATAAAAAATTTGAAACAAAATTCGATTTGCCTTTTACATTGATTGCGGACCCAAAGCATCTCATATTGAATAAATATGGTGTATGGAAGCAAAAGAAAATGTTTAATAATGTATACATGGGTGTACAGCGCACCACATTTGTTTTGGATGAAAAGGGTAAAATTGAAAAAATATTTTATAAGCCAAAAACAGCCGCCCATGCTGAAGAGATCATAGCCGCGATTAATTAACCTGGCAAGCAACCCTCACATTATATTTCCCGATTTGAAGTTAATTTTTAACGCTCTCCATAAAAATCGGGTATGAAAAAGTTATTATTGCTTTTCGGTTTCATTGCGACAGTTCCTGCTTTTTCCCAACAAGACACTGCAGTCATCATGCTAGAAACTGTTGATGATGATATGATTGCTGAAGAAAAAATTCCTGTAAAGGTTTTTCATTCACAAGGGTTAATCAACACTAAAACAGTGGAAGTTTTAAGTAAGGGTGTATTGGAATTTAAAGTGTCACATAATTTCGGTGACCTTGCCGGATCTAACGGTGGCATTAAACGCTTTTTTGGTTTAGACAATGCCAGTGATATCAGGATTGGTTTTCAGTTGGGATTGACGAATAACCTGAACGTAATTGCAGCGAGAGCAAAGGGCGCCGGCCTGGTACAGCAACTGTATGAGCTGGGACTGAAATATCAATTGATGAAACAGGAAGCGGCCCCCGGCAATCCTGTTTCGATAACCGCCTTTATGAATGCGGTAGTTTCTTCAATGAAAGCCAATGCCGCACCCGGGCAGGAGAATTCTTTTGAAGATTTTTCAGACAGAATAAGTGAAACGGCTCAATTAATGATAGCAAGAAAGATCGGCAAAATCAGTTTGCAGGCAAGTGCCACTATGGTCCACAGGAATTATGTTATGAATGGGGATGATCAAACAATATTTGCAATAGGCGGCGGTGCCCGCCTTCCGGTGAGTGAAAAATTTATTTTATTAGCTGATTATTTTCATCCTTTCCATAGCCGGGAAGCCCGCCAGTTATACCGGTCAATGAATATTGAATTGTATGATGTATTTGGTGTAGGGGTGGAAATATTAACCCAGGGTCATGTGTTTCATTTAAATTTTACCAATGCAACGGAAACACTGGAAAACCGGTTTATTCCAAAAACGATTACGAGTTGGGGAAAAGGTCAGTACCGCTGGGCTTTTACTATTTCCCGGAATTTTACTTTGTTTCGTTGATACATGAGGGTTATAAAAAAGGGAGTGTAATTTACACTCCCTCTCTTCATCAGGGCAGTTTGTTAATCCGTGAATTTTGCTCCTGCATTTATCCAGGCTGTTATTTTATCTTTTTCACTGGCAGGCAATGGTCCGGTGGGAGGCATTACCGAAGGATTCTGATCAACAGCCCGGGCTTTGATCCTGGCGCTGTTTGCTACAATATTGCATTCCACTGTCCAGTTCATACCTCCTTCAGATTGCGAAGCATTATGACAACTAACACAATTGGTTTGCATTAATTGTTTTACGGCGCTGAATAGTGGTCCTGCGGGTGCAGCAGTTACATTCACATTGGCTGTTGCCGTACAGCCATTGGCATCTTTTGCTATTATTGTATGGCTGCCCGCTGCCAGATTATTAAAGGAAGCGGATGATTGAAACGTGCCACCATTTATATTATAAGTGAATCCGGTACTGCCGGAAGCGGTAACAGTAATTACTCCGTTTGGCGTGCCACATGGCGTGGCGCTCGTGGTTGTAGCAGAAAGTGATATCGATATGCCACCGCATACAGAAGGACTTGTAATGGTGAATTGTCTGCTCCCGGTACATCCGTTGCTGTTCTTTGCCGTGATGGTGTATGTTCCCGCAGCCAGGTTATTAAAAACACCGGACGATTGAAAAGTTCCGCCATTAATGTTGAATGTAAATCCTGATCCGCCAGTAGCCGTTACCGTTATACTGCCATCAGATGCTGAAGATGAGCTGGGTGGTGTAGCATTTCCTGTAACTGTTACAGTTACAGAAGCACAGGGATTTGGCGTAACAGGGTCTGATCCTCCGCTTTTACTGCAGGCATTTATTAAAAAGACCATCATTATTATACCCAGGGTTAGGAGGTAGATTGTGGATCGGTGTTTCATAAAAACCTTTTGATCATACAATCGGTAATTATAATAAAAAGGTTGCTACAAAATACACCGGTTATTTTTTGGCAAAAGGTTTTACTTGTAATGTAATCAGTGTTCCTGCATTGTAAAACTTTACTTTACCATATCCAACTCCTTTAAGCGGAATTTTAATATTAGGCTCCATCAAAACCGAAATTCGATCATTAATATGATGCCTGTAACCAGCAGATAAGCTTAAGACGGAAAAATAATGCATGTTCTTATTCTCAATGGACCATTCCCTGGTAAGAACCTGTCCTGCCTGATTTTTATACAAATAATTATAGGTTTCTTTTTTCATGTAATAACTTGAAATACCTGTTGAAGCAAGCCATTCATGTTTGCCGGTTTTATTAATTGAATAGCTTATGGTTAGGGGTATTTCGTACACATCGCAATCAGCATCCACTTTTAATAGTTCGGGATAATAAGTCCAGAAATTTGCAGGTGGCCTGTAATCTTCCTTGCCCGCGGCATATATTTTTTTATTGATGAAAAATCCCCCTCCAATAGTCCATTTATTATTCAATGCATATTTTATGCTTCCGCCATACAGGGTGGTTAATTTACCTGGGTTATTCATATTTACAGAACTGACAGATGGCCCGGCGGAAACAGCGATAAATAGTTTTTGAGCAAATGACCTTTTGCCACCTAAAAAGTTATCGTCATTGCTTATGGGTGAAATAATTAAAGGAACATCGGCACGCAGGTCATTATTATAATATTTAGCGAGGGTGTTTTTGTCAAACAAAATGTTTCCATTCATCCTTTCAACCGCGGATTGTTTTAAAGGGTTCAAAATATTCTTATTTCGCAAAAAAGCATTTGTAATATCAGGTTGAAAAGATTTCGATTGAATGGGATGATCCGGGTAATGGGAATCGACAGTTTTAAAATTGCCAGTTGAATTTTTTTGTTTTGGAGTTTTTATGGTAGTTATGTTTCCCGTGATTGGTTTTTTAACCGGAATTGAAACGGCATTTCCTAAAAGTGTTTCTGAAATATTTTTACCATTTCCATTTGCTGCGCTTTCTTTTGGTATAGCCTGTGGAATTGTTTTTAACAAATTTTCTTTTCTGGTATGTGTACCGTCTTTATTCTCTGGCAAATCCCTGCTTAGCCAGATCATGAGCAGTGGCGTGCTTACCAGAAAAGCGATCACCCAAAAAAAGTATCGTTTTTTATATTCTTTTTTCTGTGGAAGATGCCTGTTGAGCATGCGTTCCATTTTCGTCCATGCCTTCTCGTTATAGGAAGGCTGATGCATATCCGAGGCATCCCTGATTTTTTTATCTAATTCCTCAAACGACATTTTTTTTGGATAAGACTCCGTTTTGATGGTTAATAATTTTTTGCAACTGTTGCCTGGCCTTCCATAAGTTTGACTTTGAGGCGCCAATCGAAATATCCAGCATCCTGGATACTTCTTCATGACTATAACCTTCAATAATAAACAGGTTGACTACAGCCCGGTAAGCCGGTGACAGTTTTTGTATGGCGATAATGATTTCCTCGTGTGAAATTTTTTCTATTGCTCCGGTTGTAAAGCTGGAAAGGGATATTACATTTTCATTCAACTCGGTTTTTAACTTGTGCTTTAAATTTTTGCGGTAATGGTCAATCGACGTGCAGATTACGATTTTTCTCAACCAACCTTTAAAGGAATTATTTACATCCTGGTAGGCCGGAATAAAATGGTTTATTTCTTTAAATACTTTTAAAAATGAATCATTCAGAATTTCTAATGCATCTTCTTCCGAACCGGCATACCGGTTGCATATAGTCATAGCATAGGTGTAGAAAGAGTTGTATATTTTTTTTTGACTCTCTCTTTTATTCAGGGTGCAACCCCGTATATGTTCATTTAATTCTTCTACCGATAGCAATGAATAAAAACTTTAATCTATTATCGGATATCATTCAATAAAAGTTGCCTGTAGAAGGTACGAAATTTTAGTGCGAATTAATGATTGGAAACTATTCCCAAAGAATTTTACAAAAGCCATTCAACTTCTCCGTGATTGAATATTTCTTCCATTCCATGTTGAACGATTAACTGTCCTTTTGCATTCACATGTTTTACCAAAACTTCGAAAACCCGGTTATTTTTTTTAAGTTTTACGGGTTCGTCCTTTTTGTATAAAACTTTATTATACAGGTCTAATAATGTTGAAGAGTTTTGCTCAAACAATAAATGCAGATATTCATCCAGAATATTGCACAATTCATGTGTTAAAGCGGTAATATCATAATGATCCCCGGTAATTTGTTTCAGGGAAATAGCATGGGGTAAATTTGAAGGAAATGTTGGAGTATTAATATTAATGCCTGTGCCTATAACCGACCATTTCCATATCGTAACATTATTTTTATCAGATGATTGACTTAAAACATTATCTATCAGTATTCCTGCTGCCTTTCTGTCACGCCAATAAATATCATTTGGCCATTTGATCCGGGTTTCATCCGCTCCGGCATATTTAGCAATAAATTGATATACAGACAGCGCAGTTGCTATTGAAAGAGCAAATTGATTAGCTATTAAAAGCTCTCCTGGCTTGATAATGACACTTAGATTGATATTCTGATTTCTTCCTGATTCCCAATTTTTACCCCGTTGACCTTTTCCTGCGGTTTGTTCATGTGCCATGATAGCCATTCCGGGTTGTGCCAAGCCTTCATGAACCATTGCCATGGCATAGTTGTTGGTACTCTCAATCACAGGCAGTTCTATAAATGGGATACCGATTGTGAATGGTGCAGGATGTTGTGGCAATTAATTCATATTTTTGGTAAAGATAGAGGCATAAGCAGGAAGAAATTTTTTTGAAATATACCTTATTAGATCTCTTTTTTAATACCCGTTATTTTATGCCCGCTTAGTGAAAAGTTGTTTTATTGGCGTATTACAGGCTTTTTCACCTTTAAAAATATTCATTTAATAAAAGATAATTATTTGGAACAACTGGCCATATTAACGAACCGAAAAAAAAACAGTGTAACGCGATTAACAAAAAACGCAAAAATTTTAAAAACCATTATACACGCCATACAGGACAAGAAAGGAGAGAACATTACCTCACTTGACCTGCGAAAAATTCCTGAAGCTGTTGCGGATTTCTTTATCATTTGCGATGCTCCCAGCACCACGCAGGTAAAAGCTATTGCTGATAATATCCGAAAAGAAGTAAATGACCTGTGTGAGGAACTTCCTTATCATTTTGAAGGTTACCAGGCCTTACAATGGATTTTGATTGATTATGTAAATGTTGTTGTTCATATTATGCACCCTGAAAGCCGAAAATTTTACCGGCTGGAAGAATTGTGGAATGATGCTGTTTTAGAAGAGCATGATCATTAAATAAGTTATTATTATTGTTAAAAATAAAATCAGCTAAACAATTACAATCAATTAGTTATTAATTAGCAGGAATTCATAAGAAAGAAATACAATGTCACAAGATCCATATAATAAAAGCGATAACAAATTACCCCGTTTCAATAATAAACCTTCTGGTGGAGAAAATCCAAAAAAGGGTCCAAAATTTAGCATTTACTGGGTTTACGCCATCATTTTTGCAGTACTGATCGGTTTTAACTTTTTTGGTCCATTATCAACCAATATTGCAAAAACAAATCCCAATGCATTCAAGCAAATGCTGATTGAGGGGGATGTAGAAAAATTCATCATTGTTTCTAACAAAAACATGGTGCGGGTTTATCTTGAAAAAGATAAAATCGCAAAATATAATGATAATGTTGAAAGAGGGGTAACCGGTAAAATTAACCAGGAAGGTCCCCATTTGTATTTTAAAATTACTGGTGAAGATTTTCAGCGCGAAATAAGAGAATTCTATGAAGCCAACCCCAATATTGAGGAAGTTTTATATGAAGTTGAACAGGAAAGAGATTGGTTCAGCGGAGTGCTAAACTTGCTATTGCCTGTTTTACTGTTTATTGCGCTCTGGATTTTACTGATGCGTAAGATGGGTGGCGGTGGAGGCTCTGGCGGTGGACCCGGAGGCATCTTTAATATAGGTAAATCGAAGGCTACCTTATTTGATAAGGGAACTAAAGTAAATATAACGTTTAAAGATGTAGCCGGTCTGGATGAAGCCAAAGTGGAGGTGATGGAAATTGTTGACTTCCTTAAAAATCCAAAAAAATATACAAACCTTGGTGGTAAAATTCCTAAAGGTGCGTTGCTTGTAGGTCCTCCCGGAACAGGTAAAACTTTATTAGCCAAAGCAGTTGCAGGTGAAGCACAGGTGCCTTTCTTTAGCCTGAGTGGTTCCGATTTTGTGGAAATGTTTGTTGGCGTTGGAGCCAGCCGTGTACGTGATCTTTTTAAACAAGCACGTGAAAAAGCACCTTGTATTATATTTATCGATGAGATAGACGCTATAGGCAGGGCCCGCGGAAAGAATGCGATGATGAGTAATGACGAAAGAGAAAGTACCCTGAACCAGCTGTTGGTTGAAATGGATGGGTTTGGAACTGATGTCGGCATTATCGTATTGGCGGCAACTAACCGCCCGGATGTACTGGACAGCGCTTTATTAAGACCCGGTCGTTTTGACAGACAGATTTCGATTGACAAGCCGGATCTTAAAGGAAGAGAGGCTATTTTCAAAGTGCACCTGAAACCTATTAAGATCTCCACTAAACTGGATATTCATAAACTGGCAGAACAAACACCAGGATTTGCTGGTGCCGATATAGCCAATGTATGTAACGAGGCAGCACTGATTGCGGCAAGAAAAGGGAAAGAGCATGTGGAAATGGAAGATTTCCAGGATGCAGTCGATCGGGTTATTGGCGGGTTGGAGAAAAAGAACAAGATCATTTCTCCTGAAGAAAAAAAGATCATTGCATACCATGAAGCTGGTCACGCTATTTGCGGATGGTACCTTGAACATGCATATCCTTTATTGAAAGTAACGATTGTACCAAGGGGAGTCGCTGCTTTGGGATATGCGCAGTATACACCCAAAGAACAATACCTGTATAATACGGATCAACTTACAGACCAGATATGTATGACGCTGGGCGGAAGAGCAAGTGAGGATATATTTTTCGGTAAAATATCCACCGGTGCGCAAAATGACTTACAACAGATAACCAAGATAGCATATGCTATGATCAGTGTGTATGGTATGAATGAAAAAGTAGGCAATGTAAGTTTTTATGATCCGCAGCAAGGGGAATATAATTTTACTAAACCGTATAGTGAAGAAACCTCCCGGTTAATTGATGATGAAGTAAGAATTTTAATTAATGAAGCATACCGCAGAACAAAAGACTTACTTGAAGAAAAGCGTGATAAGGTTGAAATTTTAGCGGAAGCATTACTTATACGGGAAGTTTTATTTCAAAGTGATGTTGAAGCATTAATCGGTAAGCGGCCTTATGAAGAAAAGAAAATATTGGAAGATGATGATGAAGATGATGACGATAAAAAAATTGAAAAGGATAAGCATGATACAGGAGTTATAAGTGAAGGCGTGCCACCTTATGATAGCAATGTAACCAATCATCCACCTGGATTATAAATGAAAGGGAATTCATGAATATTTCTCCCGCAAAAGAAACAATATTAAAAAAAATAAGGAAGGCGTTGAATCAATCAACGCCTATTCCTTTTCCACAAAGCGAAGGCGGAAGTTCAGTTTTTCATACAGCATTACAAGAGCTTGAAGTTGAGTTTGCAGAGGAATTCACCCGCTTGCAGGGTAAATTTGTTTTTTGTGCAAATCACCAGGAACTGGCAGGCCATCTGAATATGCTGGTACAACAAATGGAATGGAAAAAAATTTTTTGCAGGGATGACACCCTGAAAGAAATGTTTACAGCAAATAAATTCGTACAGATTCAGGATGTGGACCTGGGGCAATGTGATGTTAGCATCACCGGTTGCGAGGCTTTGGTTGCACGCACCGGAAGTATGGTTTTAAGTTCTGCCCAACCTGTAGGCCGTACGGTAAGTGTGTATGCTCCCGTTCATATTTGCATCGCATATACATCACAGGTAGTTTATGATATAAAAGATGCATTAAAACTTTTAAAAAGCAAATACGATTCAATGCTTCCATCCATGATTACTTTTGCTACAGGCCCGAGCCGAACAGCAGACATTGAAAAAACTTTGGTGGTAGGTGTACATGGACCTAAAGAAGTATATTGCTTTTTAGTAGATGAACCTATTATTTAAAAAATATGAAACGCCATATAAAGTTTTACCACACGGAGCAATATATATCGGCGTTCCATTGAACCGTGAAAAAATAAAAATATACGGATGAAACAGGATTTATTTTACCTTTTTGTATATGGTTCATTGCGGAGTGGATTTCACCATCCGGCTTATCAGTATATCAGCGAATATTTTCACTTTGAAGGGGAGGCCAGGACAAAGGGTTTGTTATATGATATGGGAGAATATCCTGCAGCCATACATACAGCCGAAGAAAAATTCATCATTGGAGAACTTTATAAAATTAAAAATGAAGATGAGTTTACCTGGGCAATGGCTCAGTTAGATGATTATGAAGGCGTTGTTATTGAAGAAGGAGAAACACCGCTATATCATCGGGATAAAACCCTGGTTTGGATAAATGAAAGAGAACAGGAAGCCTGGATCTATTGGTTTAATGGTGATATTTCCGGAAGTGCGATTATTGAGGAAGGTGATGTTCTGGAATATTGGAAACGAAAAAACAAACCAACCTAGTGCTATCACCTGAACGCAATAAAATTTATTTTCTTTCTGACTTTCATCTCGGATCTCCCGATCATTCTCTTAGTCTTGAAAGAGAAAAAAAACTGGTTTCCTTCCTGGGCCATATTAAAAATGATGCTGCTGAAATATTCATTGTAGGTGATATTTTTGATTTTTGGTATGAATACCGTAAAGTAGTTCCAAAAGGATATGTAAGATTGCTGGGCAAGCTGGCTGAACTTAGTGATAGTGGCATTCCAATGCATTTCTTTGTTGGTAATCATGATATGTGGATGAACGGATATTTTGAAAAAGAATTAAAAATCCCTGTATATTTTGAGCCTAAAACGTTTACCCTGCTGGGGAAAAGCTTTTTAATAGGACATGGCGATGGATTGGGTCCTGGAGACCAGGGTTATAAATTTATCAAAAAAATTTTTCGGAATCCCGCATGCAACTGGTTATTTGGTATTTTACCTCCGGCTATTGGAATGGGTTTAGCGGATTTTTTAAGTAATCGAAGCCGGGCAAAAGCCGGAAATACGGAGGAATTTTTTTTAGGGGAGGAGAATGAATGGTTACTCATTTATTCAAAAGAACAGTTAAAAATAGAACACAAAGATTTTTTTGTGTTTGGACATAGACATTTACCGATTGATTATCGTCTGAATCATAATAGCCGGTATATTAACCTGGGTGATTGGATCCGGTATTTTACATATGCTGTTTTTGATGGGCAGGATATGAAATTGCTTTCCTGGTGTGGACAGGATGATAAAATTATCAGAATTCATTAATGAAAAAATCAGTAATCTTATTTTTTCTGCATTTAGCCTTTTCTTTCCAGGGTTTTACCCAAAAGGATAGTTCGTTTGCGTTAATCACTTCAATACAAGGGGATATACAGCAGTTTACAGTTGATAATATGGACAATCTGTATATTCTTTCATCAACAGATCAATTAAAAAAGCTGGATGCTCATGGCGATTCAATAGCCGTATACAATAATGTAAAACGTTATGGCAAGCTAAGCACTATAGATGTTTCCAACCCATTAAAAATTCTGCTTTATTACAAAGATTATAATTCAATAGTTATATTAGACCGTTTACTGAATGTGCGTCATACCATCGACCTGCGTAAACATGGGATTTACCAGGTTTCTGCCATCGGGCAATCATATGATGGTAAAGTCTGGATATATGATGCGCTGGAAAATAAGCTTAAAAAGATTAATGAAGAAGGAAAGCTACTTCTTGAAACACCCGATTTCAGACAACTTTTTGAAGAAGCCCCACAGCCGCAGCAAATTTTTGACCAGGACGGTTTGGTCTATCTGTATGACAGCATCAGGGGATTCTTTGTTTTCGATTATTATGGCACATTGAAGAACAGGATACCCTATACCGGGTGGCAAAATATTGCTGTGACTTCAGGTTACATTATAGCAACTAAGGATAACCGTTTACAGCGTTACCAGGTAAATTCATTTGCATTGAAAGATGATGAAATTCCGAAGCATTTTCTTCCTTATGATCACATGTTATTTACAGGTTCCAAAATTTATGCTCAATCTCAAAACCTGATCAGGATATTTAAATTGCCGGAATAATGTGTTTATTTCATTCCAATTAAAGAAGCGTTCGTGTTGATTACTTCTCCCAGTTCTTTATCCCACATTCCATATTGCCCATATTCCACTACCCGTCCCAGTTCTTTTCCATTGTGCATTATAATAAAAGTAGGGACGTTCTCAACCTTCAGCGCTTCTGTAAGATAACTATGTGTTTTCTTCTCCCTGTCGACTCCGATTACAGTTAATTTTTCTTCAGGAAATGAAGCGGCCTTCATTAAACTGTAAACTTTTGGAAATATGAATTTGGTGTCATCGCACCACGTGCCTATAAATGCGACTATGTGAATCGACGATCCATATTTTTTTAAAGCTTCCACGGTTAGAGCATTTGGTGTATAACCCTGTTGGTTAGTTGTAAACCATTCACTATGGCCATTTTTATTTATTTCTTCCAGGGATATCAACCCTTTTAAGGTGGATGGCCCATTTGCTTCCTGTATAAGTTCGTAATAAGGTTGTGCAAATAAGAAAGTGCCGGAGAATAAAAAGGTACCGATCAATAAGATTTTCTTCATGTGTGATAATTGGTAAAGTACCTGTAAAAATAAATATGAATGTTTTAAGAAGAAAATAACCCTTGTTAAAGTTGAAGCAATAATAATCTTAAAGGCTAGCTTTTAATTCAAGGAGAAAAGACCTGATCTTTTCCAGGGAACGGATCATATCAAACTGATCATCCAGCTGCTTATTATTTTTTAAAAAAGTTTTAGCACCTTCAATGGTAAATTTTCTTCGGCGGAGTAGATCATAAATCAATTGCAGATATTTAATATCCTGCGGCCTGAAGAAACGGTCGCCTTTCCCGTTTTTTTTAGGTTTAAGAATATCGAATTCGGCTTCCCAATAACGCAATAATGATTGGTTTACCCGGAACATTTCAGCTACTTCACCAATTGGATAATAGAGTTTTTGAAATAAAATTTCGTCTGTGGGAATCTGAATTAAATCATCAGTGCCATTATCTTTTAATGATCTTCTTCCTCTTGATTGTGCAGGTTTTATTTTTTCAGGTTGAAGATCATTCTTAAGATCGGTTTCCATTTCATGCTCTGCAGTTGATATTTCTTCCCCTGAATTAAAAAGGGTTTTTTCATCCTTTTCAGTTTCCTGAGCAGAAAAATCGAATGTAATTTGAGTGAATGGTTTTTGCATCATGCAGGGCAAAATTACGATAAACTGAATTTTAAATTCACCACGTTATCCACACAAAATTCAAGCCCTTTTTGAAGTTAATCTAAACTTTGGTTTGCTGCTGCTGCCTGTATTAGCATCCGGTCGAATTGTTCAGGAGTAAGGTCATTATAAAAGAAATAAACCGGGTCAATTTTTTGTCCATTCTTTCTGACTTCATAGTGTAAATGTGGCCCGGTTGATTTTCCCGTACTACCAATATAACCGATTACTTCGCCACGTTTTACTTTTTGTCCATTGCGGGATTTTATTTTCGACATGTGCCCATAAAGCGTTTCGTAACCATAACCATGATTGATGATAACATGGTTACCATATCCACTATTGCTGAAGCTGGCTGTTTTAACGGTTCCATCGGCCGTTGCATAAATAGGAGTACCGGTAGGACCTGTAAAATCCAGTCCGGCATGCAGCTTAATGGTTTTATAAATAGGATCGATACGATAGCCAAAACCAGAAGCTATTCTGCCCAGATCTTTATTGCTTATCGGTTGAATGGCAGGTGTAGCTGCAAGCAGTGCTTCTTTGTTCTTCATCAGGTTTACTATCTCGTCATATGATTTTTTTTGAGCCGCAACGCGATTACCTAATGTATTTAGTGATGCAAAAATGGATGATACCAACTGGTTACTGCTCATTCTTTCAACATTGGCAATCTCTTTTTGTTTTTCCAATGCTTTAACCCTGGCGCTGTCGGGTATAGGATTAGCTTCAAAAATGGCACGATATACCGTGTTATCCCTGTTTTCCAATTCAGCCATTTGTTGTCGTAGTGTTTTTAAATGTTTATCAACCTCTTCAAACTGGTCATTGAGTCGTTCATTTTCCATATACAGCAATCTTTCATTGGGTGATCCAACAAATTGAAATGCGAAATAAGAAATGATGACAGAGGTTACCAGTGCAGTGGCCAGAAAAGCAAATACGCGAAGCAGCTTAACCCGCAATGGTGTTTCCAGTTTTTCATACCGGAGCGTATTGGTATTATAGTAATATTTGATTTTCTTCATTCAACCAGCCTGTTAACCTGATTTGCAGGGTATTCAAATGCAGTGTTAATCTTTTACCTTTGCGCTTCCTGCAAATTGAAACCAGGGATAACAAATATAATCGGATAATCAGCAAAAATCAACCCATATTTTATTGTTATGATGACCAGTGCCGGGATTAGAAATAATTTCTTCGAGTTCTTTCGTTCAAAGCAGCATGAAATTGTGCCTTCAGCTCCAATAGTAATTAAGAATGATCCTACATTGATGTTTACCAATGCGGGAATGAACCAGTTTAAAGATTATTTTTTAGGAAATAAGAAAGCAGTTTATCCCAGAATTGCTGACACGCAAAAGTGCTTAAGGGTTAGTGGTAAGCATAATGACTTAGAGGAAGTAGGGGTAGACACTTATCATCATACCATGTTCGAGATGCTGGGAAATTGGAGCTTTGGCGATCCGCAAAATCCTGAAGCAGGGTATTTTAAAAAAGAAGCTATTGAATGGAGTTGGGAACTTTTGACAAAAATTTATGGTATTCCTGAAGATCGCATATACGTAACCGTTTTTGAAGGCGATGTAAACGAGGATCTGCCTATTGATGAAGACGCCATAAATGAATGGAAAAAATGGATAGCTGAAGACAGAATTTTAGCTGGCAATAAAAAAGATAATTTCTGGGAGATGGGCGATACAGGACCATGCGGTCCATGTACTGAGATACATGTTGATTGCCGATCGAAGGAGGAAAGAGAAAAACAGGATGGTAAAAGTTTAGTTAATAATGATCATCCACAAGTCATTGAAATTTGGAATAATGTTTTTATTCAATACAATCGTTTAAAAAACGGCAGTCTTGAACCATTACCTGCCCGGCATGTAGATACCGGCATGGGATTAGAAAGATTAGTTAGAGTTTTACAGGAAAAAACCTCTAATTACGATACAGATATCTTTAGTGGTACCATTAAGGAAACAGAAAAAATTACGGGTAAAAAATACAGCCCCCACCAAACCTCCCCCGATGGGGGAGGCTTAACTAATGCACATTCCTTACTTAATCAAAATGCTTCAAATAAAGAAAAATCTTCAATAAGTGAGGGCGGTGAAATGCTGGCCTTCCCTTATGGGGAAGGTCGGGATGGGGCTTCCGTCGCATTCAGGGTTATTGCTGATCATATCAGGGCCATTGCATTTACGATAGCTGATGGTCAGTTACCTTCCAATACGGGTGCAGGTTATGTAATCCGTCGTATACTCAGGCGGGCTGCAAGATATTATTATTCATACCTCGATTATAAACAACCTTTACTTCACCAATTGATTCCTGTGCTTGCATTTCAATTCAAAGATGTTTTCCCTGAGCTTGATCAGCAACAGAAGTTTATAGCAAAAGTGATTCGGGAAGAAGAGGAATCCTTTTTAAGAACTCTTGAAAAGGGATTGAAAAAGATAGAGGAAATAATACGAAATAGTTCTTCATCAAAAACTATTAATGGCAAGCAGGCATTTGAATTGTATGATACATATGGGTTTCCGGTTGATCTTATCCGTTTAATTGCTTCCGAAAATGGCTTACAGGTAGATGAAAAAGGTTTTGAAGCTGAAATGCAGCAACAAAAAAATCGTAGTCGCAACGCTACCGCTATTAATACTGAAGATTGGGTGAACGTAAACAGAGCGGGTAATACTTCATTCATTGGTTATCATGATCTCTCTGTTGAAACAAAGGTTGCGAAATACCGGAAAGTGATATCAAAAACAAAAGAACAATATCAGCTTGTATTGGAAACAACGCCTTTTTATGCCGAAAGTGGAGGCCAGGTTGGGGATAAAGGAGCGTTGTTATTTGGAGAAGAAAAAATTGCGGTTACTGATACCCGTAAGGAAAATGATCTGATTATTCAGTTTACTGATAAATTACCAGAAAATATTTCCGGACCGGTAAGAGCGTCTGTTGATTTTGAATCAAGACTGAATACAACGTATAATCATACTGCAACCCATTTATTACATGCTGCATTAAGACAGGTATTGGGAAAACATGTTTCACAAAAAGGTTCACTCGTATCTCCGGAAGTTTTACGTTTCGATTTTTCACACTTTTCAAAATTGACCAATGAAGAAGTAAGGGAAGTGGAAATTTTGGTTAATGAAAAAATCAGGGCTAACATACCTGTTGTTATCAAAGAACTACCTAAGGAGGAAGCCATGCAATCAGGGGCTATGGCACTTTTTGGTGAAAAATATGGAGATATAGTACGGGTTGTAATTATTGATCCCGATTATTCTATTGAATTGTGTGGAGGTACACATGTAGGCCAGACAGGAATGATCGGGTTATTTACCATTACAGCAGAATCGGCTATTGCAGCTGGCGTACGTCGTATTGAAGCTTTGACCGGGCCAAAAGCCATTGAATATATTTCAGAAAGGGTGAGCCAGTTTAAGCATATCGGCGAATTATTAAAAGCCAAAGAACCACTCAGAGCTATAGAAAAATTAATGGACGATAAAGTTCAACTCGAAAAGAAAATTGAACGAATGGAAGCCCGGCAATTGGAAATCATCCGTAAAGAATTATTACAAAAAAACGAGATCATAAATGGTATTAGATTTATCGGTGAAATCGTTGAAGTCAGTAATCCTGATTCATTAAAAAAAATTTGTATTGATATTAAGAATAACCTGGATCACTACATCGTGGTTTTATGTGCTGTTATTGATGGTAAACCATTTGTTTCCATAGGTATTGATGAAGCGGTAACAGTGTCAAAAAATATGGATGCTGCTAAAATTATCCGGGATATAGTGGCACCATTAATTAAAGGTGGAGGGGGCGGTCAAAAAGCACTGGCTTCAGCAGGTGGCCAGGATATTTCTCAATTATCCTCGGTAATACAATCCGTAAGAAATATCTTATAAATTACCGTTTTTCCGGTATTATGACCTTTTGTATTTTTAACATTTCCGAAATGCTTCGTATTTCCGAAATGTTTCTATATTTGAAATACGAAATCAAACGTAGTTCATAAAAAATTCTTTGTTATGCAAAAAATTGTAAAAAATGTTTCAGGTGCGATTGCCGCTGCAATGTTAATGGTACCTGCCATAGCCCAGAAAACTGAAAACCCCGATAAATCGAAAAAAGAGAATATCGAGCAGATCATCATCACCAATAAAAATGCAAATGAAAAAATGACTATTGTGGTTGATGGAGATAAAGTCACTATTAATGGTAAAGATGCCAAAGATGTAAAAGATGGAAATGTTATCATCCATCGGAACAAAAACATAAACAGGAATGGAGCCTTTGGCGGTACATATTTCAGAACCAATGATGAAGGATTCGGTTTTTTTAACGAAGATGAAAATAAGGCCATGTTGGGAGTTATCACTGAAAGGGTTGATGAAGGTGCTAAAGTGAACCAGGTTAATAAGGAAACAGCTGCCGATAAAGCAGGTTTAAAAGAAGGAGACATCATCACCAAACTGGGAGATAAGAAAATTTCTGATCCGGATGAACTTTCTAAAGCCATTCAGGCTCAAAAACCTGGCGACAAAGTTACCTTGACTTATTTGCGTGATAAGAAATCACAAACTACCAATGTTGAATTGGGTAAATGGAAAGGTGTACGAATGAATACATTCAATTTTTCTCCAAGTATGGCACCGGATGTAAGAGTTTTTGAAAACCACAGTCCCCGTGTTCACGCATTACCACGTGTGTATGGCGAAGGGTTTACATGGAATATGAGCCAGCCACGCCTGGGTTTATCAATACAAGATACAGAAGATGGGCAGGGAGTAAAAGTTTTAGATGCAGATGAAGAGGGTAATGCAGGGAAAGCCGGCATTAAAGAGGGAGATATCATTACTGAAATTGACGGTAA
Source organism: Chitinophagaceae bacterium (assembly GCA_013696395.1). GTDB lineage: Bacteria > Bacteroidota > Bacteroidia > Chitinophagales > Chitinophagaceae > JACCYQ01. The sequence continues at coordinate 1,671 of JACCYQ010000013.1, read as the reverse complement.
AAAAGTGAATAGTGCAGATGAAATATCTAAAATAGTAAAAGAGAATAAAGATAAGATATCAATGATGATGAAACTTACCCGCGATGGTAAAACACATAATATCGAAGTTAAAGTACCGCGCCGCCTAAAAACTGCCGATCTGTAAATTTCGTATACATGCAAATTATAAAGCCCGACTGGATTACTCCAGCGGGCTTTAACTTTTACTATCCGGCTTTACCTGAATAAATGGCTATTTTTGTGCACTTTAAAATGAACAAGTACGATCGATATGAGACGGTAATTGGGTTAGAGGTGCATGCGCAATTACTTACAAAAAGCAAATTATTTTGTAGCGATAGTGCTGCAAATACTACTGAAGCCAATACAAATATTAGTGCCATAACCCTTGCCCATCCGGGAACATTGCCTAAGATGAACAGGGAAGCAGTTTCCATGGCCGTTAAAATTGGACTTGCATGTAAAAGCACTATCGTTAAAGAAAATTATTTTGCACGCAAAAATTATTTTTACCCGGATTTACCAAAAGGATACCAGGTTTCTCAGCATACCACTCCAATTTGCCTGGGAGGTTTTATAACCATCCAAACTACAGAAGGTGATAAGAATATTCGGCTCAATCGCATCCACCTTGAAGAGGATGCCGGGAAAAGCATTCATGATGCCGATCCGCTTTTTTCAGCTATTGATTATAACCGGGCTGGTGTACCCTTAATAGAAATTGTAACGGAGCCGGACATACGAAGTGGTGAGGAAGCATTTGCATATGTTACCGAGATCAGGAAATTGGTTCGGTATTTACAGATCTGTGATGGCAATATGGAAGAAGGTAGTTTGCGATGCGATGCAAATATTTCCGTGCGCAGAAAAGGGGATGATAAATTAGGCACACGTGTGGAGATTAAAAACCTGAATAGCATTCGGAATATAAAAAGAGCTATTGAACAGGAAGCAAAAAACCTGGTGGACATTTTGGAAAATAATGGTGTAATTGTTCAACAAACAAAAAGTTTTGATGCAGCTTCAGGAACAACATCATCCATAAGAGATAAAGAAGAAGCCGATGATTACCGTTATTTCCCCGATCCGGATCTTACACCTTTTATTTTGAAAGATGAATTTATTGAAGAAATCAGGCGTCAAATTCCCGCATTGCAAAAAGAAAGGATTCAAAAATATACCACTCAATACCAACTACCGCAATATGATGCTGAAGTGCTTACGGACGACCGGGAATCGGCCGATTACTTTGAAAGATTAATTTCATTTACCAAAAACTATAAAGCAGCATCCAACTGGTTATTGGGGCCTGTTAAATCATGGATCAATGAAAATAATGCGAGCATAAAAGATTTACCGGTATCACCTGAAAAATTAAGTTCATTAATTGCGCTTATTGATGAGGGTAAGGTCAATTTTACCATTGCTTCTCAAAAAATTTTTCCAGTTATGTTGAAGGAACCAATGCTTGAACCATCAGCAATTGCCAATAGGGGAAATCTTTTACAGCAGTCGGATGCCTCAGAAATTGAAAATTGGGTTAGTCAGGTTTTAAATAGTTTACCTGAAAAAGTTGATGAATTTAAAAGAGGGAAAAAAGGTTTAATGGGTTTGTTCGTAGGTGAAGTGATGAAACTTTCCAAAGGGAAAGCCGATCCGCAAATGACTAAC
>JACCYQ010000031.1 GCA_013696395.1 Chitinophagaceae bacterium | reverse complement strand
TCTTATGCAGGAATGCAGGAACAGGATATAGTGATTATCGTTCCCATGCCTACAGATTTACCCTACGAAGTGTGGCTGAAAGATGATCACGAACACGAAGAAGAAGTTATTGTAACATCCACCCGTTCCAGCCGCTCCATAAATGATATTCCTACAAGAGTGGAAATTATTTCGGGTGAAGAACTGACAGAAAAAGGAAATATGAAGCCAGGTGATATAAGAATGTTGCTGAATGAAAGTACCGGTATTCAAACGCAGCAAACTTCAGCGACCTCTTACAATTCCAGCATAAGAATTCAAGGCCTTGACGGCAGGTACACCCAATTACTCAGAGATGGATTTCCATTATATGCAGGTTTTTCCGGAGGTCTTAGTTTAATGCAGGTTGCCCCACTGGATTTAAAACAGGTAGAAGTCATCAAAGGTTCTTCATCCACTTTATATGGTGGTGGTGCCATTGCCGGCCTTGTAAATCTTATTTCCAAAACTCCGGGTACAGAAAGAGAACTAAGTTTTATCGCCAACGCTACATCAGCCATGGGTTTGGATTTGAGTGGATTTTACAGCCAAAGGTTTAATACCATCGGCTTAACGGTTTTTGGATCAAGAAATACAGGAACTGCTTATGATCCTGCAGATATAGGATTAACCGCTATACCTTCTTTTGAACGATATACTATCAAACCCAGGTTATTTATTTATCGTGAAAAAACAAATGCGAATGTCGGTGTCAGTTATATTACAGAGAACAGGATTGGTGGAAGTATGAACTACATCAGCGATGGAACACCCGGATATTTTGAGCAGAACGATACGGAAAGGTTTACCGGGCAGGCCGATATTGTGCACATATTGAATGATCGCACAAAGCTGCAACTGAAAAGCAGTTATACAAATTTCAACAGGTTAATCACTATACCATCTTATATATTTGAAGGTGTACAACAATCTTCTTATTCTGAGCTTAATGTAAATACCCAAACAAATCAATCGTTATGGATCATCGGCGCTAACTTTTTAACGGATGATTTTAAAGAGGAGGCTCATAATGCAGCCATTCTCAGAAATTATCATTACAATACATTCGGTGTCTTTATTCAAAACACCTGGACACCGGTTAACAGGTTTTCTTTGGAAACCGGCTTAAGAGCCGATTATGTTGAACAATATGGATGGGAAATCCTGCCCCGCTTTTCTGCAATGTTTAAAATAACGCCGGCATTTACCGCGCGGTTGGGTGGCGGCTTAGGATATAAAACACCAACAGTATTTAATGAAGACGCCGAAAGATTACATTTTCAAAACATCATACCTATTGACCCATCAATGGCCCGCAATGAAAAATCTGTTGGTGGGAATCTTGATCTCAACCTCCGGACCAGTTTGGGTAAAGTTGGTTTCATCATCAACCAGCTTTTCTTTTATACAAAATTGGATGAACCTCTTATACTGACCCATCAGTCATCTAGTGATTATGCATTTATAAATGCGAATGGCTACTTGCATACAATGGGTTTGGAAACGAATCTTCGCTTTAGTTTTCATGATTTCAAATTGTTTATCGGTTACACGTATGCCGATGTAAACAGTCAATTCAATAATGTAAAAGAAAGATTTCCTTTAACGGCCAGGCACCGGCTTAATAATGTTTTGATGTATGAAAAGGATGAAAAATTAAAGATCGGGCTGGAAGCTTATTATTACAGTCCGCAGAAATTAAGTGACGGAACAACGGGTAAAGCTTATTGGATAAATGGATTGATGATTGAAAAATTATGGGAGAAGATTTCGCTTTTTATAAATTTTGAAAATTTTTTTGATACCCGGCAAACCCGGTTTGACAGTATTTATACAGGCAGTATTGATAACCCTGTATTCAGGGATATTTATGCCCCGGTGGATGGTTTTGTAATCAATGGTGGAATAAAAATCAGGTTATAATGGTACCAGGTTGAAATTTAAGTTTCAAGTTTAAAAAAATGTTCCGTTTAGCCCTCATCATTGTCCTGTTTACACCCTTACAATCCGTTTAATAGAACTTAATTTTAAAAAGAAAAATATATTGTTCCCAGAAACATAACAAACCGATGGAAAAAGATTTTTTAGAAGAATTTACCGATACTACAAATAATTTGATTGAATTGCTTTCTTCTTTAACAGAGAAGCAATTAAACGCTGTTCCATTTGAGGGAAGCTGGACTGCCGGGCAGGTAGGTCATCATTTGTCAAAATCATTTGGGATTGTTGTAATCCTGGGTGGCAAAACAATACCAACAAATAGGCCCGAGACTGAAAAAATAAACAGCATCCGGGAAGTTTTCCAGAATACTGGTATTAAAATGGAATCTCCGGAGTTTATTATTCCTACCACCAAATGGATTGAAAAGGAAAAACTTATCCGTGGTTTGAGAGAAAAAATTTCAGCGGTGAAAAATTTTATAGACAACCATACTGATCTTAGCCTCACCTGCCTCGATTTTGAATTACCAGGGGCAGGACCATTGACCCAAAAAGAATGGATTCTTTTTATGGCCATTCATACACAGCGACATATTCATCAATTGCAAAATATTATAAAGATCATTACCGTCAAATGATAAGCAGTTGTTAAACACCTTGCACTTCATAAGGAGAAGGAACTTTTTTTCCTCTTTTGTATTTGACATATAAAAAGGTGACAAAAAATTAGTTTTTTAAAAAGATGTTAATACGAAAGTTTTATCCTCCAAAAAATCGGGATGGATGCAACGATTCGTAAAACCCTGTTGTCAGGTGTTCAATTCAATATATCAATCAAAAATTTAAAACAAACTCAGTTTATGAAATGGATTGCCTTTATTGTTTCCTTTATAATTACCACGACCCTATTCACATCCTGCCAGAAAGATAAAATAGAAGAAACATTTACCTATTATGAAGTGGGCTTTAATGTAGCCCATGATGACTGGCGTGATTCCCTGGTCATCATTCGAACCAATAGTGAGGCATTGATTCAAAAAGCAGATGCTCAATTATTGTTACCAGTAGATGAGAGACAAATTGTTTTTGGTGAAATAACAACCGGTAATGGAGGTTATAATAAAAATGCTTCACACAGCTTTAACTGGCGCTATCAAGATAACGCCTGGGACCTGGTGGATATTACGGCCGAAATATATGATGGAAGACCCTATTCTGATGTGGAAGTGAATGCAACTTACTGGCAAACCCAAATGGAAAGATTTGGCTCCTGGGGTTCTTATATTAAAAAGAAGCTGCCTTAGTATATGTTAAAAGATGTAGAAAATTAAAGATAATAATTAAAAAATTGCCCTTTGAAATAATCATGACTGGTTTTAGTAATTGAATGATGATTTTTCATTTTGCATTTTACATTTTGCATTAGTTTTTTGTAAATTCCAATACCATGAGGCTGTTTGGATATTTACAAAATTTTGTTAGCGGTTGTTTTGCTATTCTATGTTTCCCTTGCGTCCATGCGCAAACGGACTCGCTGGCGGGTATATCAGCCGGCAGGCAATCAGCCATTTTTTCTAAAGCTATCGGCATTCAACATGGATTTATTTTTGCTCATTCAGAAGCGGTTCAAAACACATCAGGTGCCAACCCTACAGGTGTTGAGATCAGCCTTGCCTGGCAAAGAAATGATTCAGCCACCTGGGCTTTATGTAATTGCTATCCGCGCAAAGGGCTGCTGCTCTCCTATTATAATTTTGATACCAGAATACTGGGAAAAGGTATAACGACAGCCTATTTCCTGGAACCTGTTTACAAACTGGGTACCAATCTTTTATTTTCTTTTAAGGGTTCAACAGGTTTAACCTGGCTCACTAATCCATTCGATAGTACCAGCAATCCTTCCAACCAATCTTACAGCCAGCATTTAAATGGATACCTGGGAGTTGGTTTGGGACTTTGGTTCCGGTTAAACGATCATTGGTGGTTAAATGGATCCGTTAATTACCAGCATGAATCCAATGGTGGTATGAAGAAGCCCAATAAAGGGATTAACTGGCCCACGGCAGGTATTGCATTGAGTTATCAAAAAAAGACCCGGCCATTTTACAGTGGTAGACGCACCAGTGAAAAATTCGGGCAGGATGCACCCCTGCGCTGGGATGCCGGCATATTCGGTATTCCACGCAGAACTACAGATAATGATGGTAACCGCATTCACAAGTTGTTGCTGGGTGCTAACCTGCAGGTAGCCAAACAGGTTGGTCGTATTAATGCATTGACACTTGGCACTGAACTGTATCATGATGAAGAACTTCGGTTAAGATTAAAACGTGATTCTTTAGATGCAAGTGCTGTGAAGGCCGGTATCCTGGTTGGTCATGAATTTTTGCTGGGTAAGTTTTTATTCAGTCAGCGTTTAGGCTATTCCGTTATTGACCAGTCTCCATATTATGACCGGCTTTATCATCGGTGGGGTCTTCAATATCGCATCAACCGGAATTTAGGAGTAGGCTTTAACTTGCAGGCACACCGGCAGGTTGCTGATTATGTAGATCTGCGGTTTACTTATTCAATGGAGAGATAAAATTTTAGCATTTAGCGGTAGGGTTTAAATAACCCGGGTTTCATTTCATATGAATCCTACACCATCGGCGTAATGCTTTTTGAAAAATAGTTTCACCAACTTATTCTTTCAGTTAATTGTTTAAAAAGGGTAATTAAATATACCGCATTAACTTTTATAGAGAATACCGACATAGGATATTAGACTCTTAACATTTTCAATTTTAAATTGATTCATTTTCGCCGTATTGACTCAATGGAGTATCCACATTCTCTTCTTCTGCATAACTGGTTCCATCGTCTTTTTTAAACGAAATCAGGATCATGAAAATTCCAAAAATGGTGAAAGCCAATCCGCACCATTTATTGATAGTTCGCGCCGCTTCTTCACCGGCGCTAAATCCATAAAATAGCAATAACAAACCGACGATGGTAAAAAATATACCTATAACAAAACTGAGATCAAATAATTTATTCATAATATTTTTTTTAATAGAAAATGATATTGAAAATAACGGTAATGATCAACACTATTACACCCAGCCATAATGGGTTCTTGTACCAGACTTTTGCACTGTCTTTCTGTTTGGGTGTAAGGCTGTATACCAGGCCTGTTAATTCAGTCTCCGGTTTACGAACCGTGAACATACTGACCAGCACCGTAACCACAAAACAAACAATGAATGCGATACCTGCTATATTAAACGCATGACTGGTACCGGAATAATATTCATGAATATTAGCGATCCACCCACCCTTTCCTTCTGCTGTTGTAATACCATGTGTAATTGCAGCAGCAGCCGTACCTGACACCAAACCCCAGAATGCACCATGAGCGGTTGTTTTTTTCCAGAACATACCCAGGAAAAAAGTAGCAAACAAGGGGGCATTTACAAAACCAAAAACCAGTTGTAATAGGTCCATAATGCTGTTGAAACCACGGGCTACATATGCAGTGCCTACGGAAATTAAAATACCTACAACGGTTGTTGCCCGGCCAACATTCAGGTAATGATTTTCGGATGCATTTCTTTTAATGTGCGACTGGTAAATATCGTATGTCCAAACCGTATTGAATGCCGTTACATTACCCGCCATGCCCGACATGAACGATGCGATCAGTGCCGTAATACCCACACCTAAAATCCCGCTTGGATACAATTGCTGCAACATCAGCGGAAGCGCCATGTTATAATTTACATCGCCGTTTGGTGTGAGTGGTAATTCATAACCAGAAAATTGATTTTGCAAAGCAAGTAACAAGATACCGGGAAGAATAACGATCAGCGGCATGAATACTTTTGGAACTGCCGCAATAATAGGCGTTCTTCTTGCATCATTTAAATTACGGGATATCATCGCTCTTTGCACCACCAGAAAATCGGTACACCAATAACCAAATGCCAAAACGAATCCTAAACCAAATACGAGACTGAATGCATCAACACCCATCGGGTTATTAGCGGCGCTGTCCATTCCGCGCCATAAATGCAATTTGGCATCATCCACATTCCTTACAATCCCCTCCCAGCCACCGATTTTCTGCAAACCAAGAAATACCATGGGTGCAATTCCCAATACGATCAGGAAAAATTGCAGCACTTCATTATACACAGCACTCGTTAATCCCCCGAGGTAAATATAGATCAACACGATACCTGCTGCCAGCCAGATGGACACATTAAAATCCCAACCCAGGATCACTTCCATTAACAACGCCAGTGCATATAAAGAAACACCGGATGAAAAAACGGTCATTGCTGCAAAACTTAATGCATTGAACGTTCGGGTCTTTTCATCGAAGCGAAGTTTTAAATATTCAGGTACGCTGCGGGCCTTGCTGCCGTAATAAAATGGCATCATGTAAATACCTAAAAACACCATGGCGAATGCGGCACCCAACCAATAATAGTGCGCCGTGTACAAACCATATTTTGCCCCACTGGCAGCCATGCCTAATACTTCCTGTGCACCTAGGTTGGCCGAAATAAAAGCCAGGGAAGTAATCCACAAGGGAATACTTCGGTTGCTCATTAAAAAATCATTGCCTGTTTTTATTTTTCGTTTAAGCAGGATACCGATGCCTACCACAAAAAGAAAATAGAGTGCAATGATTGCATAGTCGATTATCTGGAGGTCCATGCGTTGGTTTTAGTTTTTAGTGAATCAATTTATAAATTAGTTATTATTTATTGTTCAATATAAAATCATTGAAGACTGCTCTGTCACCAATCGATCCTTTAGCAACCAAACCTGCACGCAGGGCACGATCCCATGGTGGCAGGTTAGATCCATCAATAGCTTTTTCATTCAACGTTATAAAATCATTTTCATCGATGCTGTATTGAAAAGTTATGTCTTTCCCATTTCGCACCAGCATACGCAACTTTGTTTTTCTTTTTAAATTAACCGGCGCAGAGTGTATGGTACTGGCGGTATCATTTTGTACCAGGATTATTTGGATATTCCCATTTTCAATGACTGCCTTTACCAGGTTCTTTTCATCACCGATCAAAGCGATGCCCGCTGCCGCCGAAGACTTTTTGGTGTGTATGGTTGTTGTTACATCATAATTGAGTGTATAGGTTTTTTGGCCCAGGAAGGCCCCTGTTGAAGTTGGTAAAGCCCCGAGTGATAGTCTGCCGCATTTAACTTTTTTTTCGGTGTTTTGAAATACACTCCATTGCCATTGATCCAGGTTTTTATTTTTAAATTCATCACTGATGATTGCCGGTGGTGCCACATCCTGCACAGTTTCATTTTTAATAAATTCTATCCATCCATCCGGTGTGTACCGGTATTCCATCAGTAATCCCTGGCGGCCAACGTAAATGCTGCCTGTTTTGCTGTATGCATGATACATAAAATAATGGCGCCCATCTTTTGTAACCGGTGTACCATGCCCGGGACATTTCCATTCATCATCACCAGCCAGCAATGGATTCTTATCATATTTCTCCCAAGGACCCAATAAGCTTTTCGAACGTGCTACACCGTTAGCATAAGTACATCCCGAACCGCAGCAACCCGCCCCGGCATAAAAAGCATAAAACCATTCCCCATTCCTGGCAATGGAAACGCCTTCAACCAGGTTGCCTTCCCAGTTCTCATCATTCCTGAACATTTCCTTTTTTTCGCCCAGTAAGGCAGTTCGTTCTTCGTTCAATTCCTGTATCCAGACAGGTGTTGGATTGCCAACACTGTTTCCATCTTCTTTCCATATCATAAAAAGTTTTCCATTTTCATCCCGTACCGGGTAAGCATCTATGGATCCAACTTCCTGGCAAATGATGGGACCGTGATCCCGGTAGGGTCCTTCCGGTTTATCTGCACTGGCGATGCCTACACATAAATTACCATTCATTTTATGCGCACTGTAATAGATATACACTTTGCCGTTATCATATGAAATCTCGGGAGCCCAGAAATAAAAATCAGCCCATTCCGGTATCTGGTTAAATACATGCGCTTCGGTGGTCCAGTTCACCAGGTCAGTTGATTTTAACAAGGGATAAGTTGGCGCCCAGTTTGATGTGGTAGCTGTTGCCCAATAGTTATTTCCAATTTTTACCACGGAAGGATCCGGATAATCCCCAGGCAGCACCAGTTGCTGCGCATAGATCGAAAAACTAAAACCAGTTAAGAACAGTAACAGAAATTTAATTTTCATTTTATACAATTACATATTGAAAAATAATCGCTACCTGATTTTCACTTCCCAAAGCCCTATTCTTTCTCTTTGCTTATCATTATTGATTGTTACCCGTATAAACCTTGCTTTAATGGATTGATGGTGTTCAACTGGCCATTCACCCGCTGATGCATTATTGCCCTCAGCAAATGGAAGCCATTCATTTCCATTGGTGGAATATTCAATGGTATAATTGTAATCACCCATCACATGGTCAAAAACCAGTTCGCAATTGCTGATATTTACCTGCTTACCAAAATCCGCCCTGATCCATGCAGGAACATTTGTTTGATTGGTGGCCCATAAAGTACCATTATGTTTATCGAAAGCTTTTTCTGCATTATAGTTTGAATCTGTAAAGGAAGATGCTTCAACTTTTACAGGAATTAAATAATCCCGTTTGTATTCCTTTTTGATGAAATGGAGCGGAACGCCTGTTTCTGCAGGGATGATAGTTTTGATTGAACCATCACTATCAAACTCCATTTTATCAATAGCCACCTGCCTGATCCCTTTATAAAACGGGTATGCATGCCTGTGATACAATATGTAATACTGATCTCCCGAACTGAATGTGTAATGATGACCAGGCCCGCTTATTCTGCCATCGGGTGTTGATTTCAATACAGGACTGTTCTTCCCCTGTTCAAATGGGCCCATAGGGCTTGCGGAAGTTGCATACCTGACCTTATAAGTAGAATCATAATACAGTCCGTCTGAATACATCAAATAATAAATACCATTTCGTTTCATCATGTGCGGACCTTCAAAAAAGCCTTCTGGTGTAACAAGTATCGGATCTTCTTTAAAAGAGGCCATATCACTATTCAATTTTCCAACGGCACAAATGCCATCAACAAAATCGAATCCTGAACCCCAGTATAAATAAGCCTGCCCATCATCATCAATAAAACAATCCGCATCTATGCTGTGCATTTTATTCCACCACTGCCTGTTTTTTATAAAGATGCTGTCATCACCCAAAATATTTTTAAAAGGTCCACGCGGATGATCAGCCACGCCTGCATATATATTATGATTTGTGGATGTATAGAGATAGAATTTTTCGTCAGTTCCCTGTCTTACTGCTGGTGCCCAGATATCGGGTTGGCCCATTGATGTGGGCCAGTTTAATTTTGTCAATTTCCAGTTTTCAAAATCGGCGGAACGCCATACAGTTGCTTCGCTGCCGGTTGTTGCATAGATGTAAAATGTATCGCGGTAGGATAAGATGGAAGGATCCGCAAAATTCCCGGGCAGAACCGGATTGCCGGAATAATTTGCTGAATGCATTAAACGTTCAGGCGCACATCTTTCAAATAAGATGATCATTGAAAATAATGCAACCAGTATGATATAATTGCGCCTGTCCATTTTTTTATTGCTGTACACTGAATTTATAAACAGATCTTGTTTTATAGGTTTCGCCTGCGTTTAATACCGTGCCTGGAAAATTTGGTTGATTTGGTGAATCAGGGAAGTGCTGTGTTTCCAAACAAAATGCGGTTCTGAAATCATCATTGACGCCGCCTTTAAAAGTGTTCATTGACTGCATAAAATTTCCGCCATAAAATTGCAAGCCTGGCCCCTGTGTAAATATTTCCATTCTTATCCCGGTTTTATCACCCGTTATGGTTGCAGCATGCCGCAGTTCCTGTGACGGAGCATTTGCCAGAACAAAATTATGGTCATAACCTTTTCCGTATTTCAACTGATCGTTGGCGTTAGTATCTAACCGGGAGCCAATGGTGGCCGGCTCGCGAAAATCGAATGGCGTTCCGGCAACTGGTTCCATCTTTCCTGTAGGTATCAGCGTTGAATCAACCGGGGTATATTGTTCTGCATTGATCATCAGCATATGATCGTTGATGGTACCACTGCCTTCACCATTTAAATTAAAGAAAGCATGGTTGGTGAGATTAACCACTGTTTTTTTATCAGTAGTTGCTTCATAATCCATTGTTAATCCATTATCAGCAGTGAGTCCATAGGTAACTTTCACATCCAGTTTGCCGGGGTAACCTTCTTCACCATCGGGTGATGTATATCGCAGTTCGAGTGTTGAATCATTCAACTGTGTTGCATTCCAGACGACGTATTGAAAACCTTTAGTGCCGCCATGTAAATGATTGGGCGCATTATTGATCGCCAGCGTATACTGCTTTCCATCGAGGGTAAATTTTCCTTTTGCAATGCGGTTGCCATATCTTCCGATGGTTGCACCAAAATAGGGTTCGGTTGCATTTACATAATCCTGTACATTATCAAATCCAACTATCACATCCGTCATTTCCCTATTTTTAGCTGGAACAAAAAGACTGGTAATCCTTCCACCATAGTTTGTGAAAACAGCCGTCATGCCATTTTTATTCTTTAATACATACATATCTGTCTGCATACTATCGATCGTGGATTGAAAATTTTGTTTTTCGGGCAGCTTTACCCCTTGTATACGGGTAGTATCCTTTGAATTAGCAGGACCGCTGTCCGAAGCATCATTGCATGAAGCAGTAATCATTCCTGTTAAAAGAAAAATATAAAATAGTTTATGCATGATTCTACTTATTTTGAGTATTTAATTTTTTAATCAGGTTTACTTCATCCTGCCTGTATGGTGTTCCATTCCTGTGAAAGACATCATGAAACCATTCATATGGCTGGCTGCCATCCGGTATGGGTGTATCCCATTGATAGATCGTATTTGTTTTTCCTTCTACCAGTCCCCAGTTAATGGCGCCAACATTATATTTTTTTAACAAGGGGAGAATATTTGAGAAGCGGCTGTTGCGTGTCCGCGCCATATACTCTGTGCAGATCATTGGACGTCCATGTGATTTCAACAATTCAATCACTCTTTGGTGCGATTCGGGATCTTCATAATTGTGATAGGTAAGAATGTCAGAATTGATTGCCTGAAAAGTATTCAGCTTTTCAAAATCCCAGGCCCATAATCCAACACTGATTGGTTGTTGAGGATTTACCTGCCGGGCCCACTGAAATATTTTTGTTAACAGGTGCAGCGATGTATCCCGCTTACCTGAATTGCCCGGTTCATTGTAAAGATCCCAAAGCAGGATTCGTTTATCTGTTTTAAAACTGTTCAATACATCCTTTACATATTTTTCCAGTTCCGGAAAATTTGCGGAATCTCTTGAAACGGGATCCCCGGGATCCTGCATCCATCCTGAATTATGAATGCCCGGTTTGGGCTCTGGTTGTTTACCCACCTCCGGTTGCTTGTTCCATACATCATCGAAGAAAACAAAAATGGTTTTGATGCCGTGTTTATCCGCTATTGACAGGTACTGATTCATGCGATCTTTAAACCCCGGCTGATCCTGTTTCCATGCAAGGTTGTGAAGGTATACCCGCTGGTATTAAAACCGATATCCCGGGCCCAACCCAATTCCGTATCAATCGTTTTCGGATCAAAAGTTTCAGCCTGCCACATTTCTAATTGATTGATGGCAGTATGCGGAATATAATTAGCACCTGTTATCCACTGATGCTGACTATACCAGTCATGGGCTTTTTGTATGGACCAGACCTTAGCAGGTTCAATTACGATAAGATGTTGCCGATCGCTTTTTTGCGCATTTACATTTACCGTTAGGATTAAAACAAAGAGAATTGCATGGGTGAGTTTTCTTTTCATCTGTTTATTTTTTTTTATTTGGTCAGATGTAACGCCCTAAAATATCTACCTCAATATCTTTTTCTACATGAGCGCTGCAAAAAAGCAATTTTAATATCAAAATTATTGGGACTGTTTAAATACTTTTTTTATACAGTTGATCTTAGTTCTAATTATTCTTAGATGGTACCGGTAATATCTCACCTGCTTTTACAGGCTCTCCAAACATGGGTGATCCATTGTTGTTCCATGAAAATTTTTGTGTCCTGGGTGAACGGTTTCTGCCGCAGCCCTGTCCGGGTTTTGAATTAGCATGATAAATAATCCAATCCTCTGTTTTATCCGACGATTTAAAAAAAGAATTATGACCAGGTGCATACACTTCATTCACTATTGACTTTTTAAAAACAGGTTCGGGCGATTTTTCCCAACGGGAAGAATCCAATAATTTTCTTTTGCCCTGGAGTGAAAGCATGCCGAGTGAATATTCATCCGTCCAGCAACCACTGGCTGAATAAATAATAAATAAACGATGTTGATTTTTCAGCATTTGCGGACTTTCATTTACATAGACAAAGGGTGGATCAACGGGCGTATTTAACGCACCATGCTTTTCCCAATCAAATTGCGGACTCGAAATGCGAACCCGTTTTCCTTTTATGGTCCATGGGTTTTTTAATTTGGCGATGTAAATATCCTGTTGTCCATTCTGATCACCTTCCCAGCCGGACCAGATCATGTACCATTTTTTTTTATGTTTAAATACGGAAGCATCAATGGCCCATTTATCGGAAGAGTCTGAAATTTTTCCTTTCATCAACCATTCTCCCTGCATAGGATCCGCCGATTCGTTTTCCAGTACATAGATTCGGTGATTTTCATTTTTGCCATCATCCGCCGCAAAATATATGTACCATTTGTTTTTTATAAAATGCAGTTCAGGTGCCCAAATTTGTTTTGAATAAAGAGATGTGCTATCGGGTGGCACCCAAACTTTCTTATGTTCCGCATTTTTCAAATCTGTTATGTTTTTCGTTTTCCAAATATTCAAATCCCTGCCAGTCGTATGCATGTAATAATAGAAACTATCTTTTTGAATAACCCAGGGATCGGCGCCATGTGGCAACAATGGATTTTGAAAGGTGTCCTGCGCACCGCCGGCAAAAAACAAAAAGATCAGAAAAAATAGTACGGTTCGTTTCTTCATGTTGAAAACATCCGATTAATTAACTTCTAAATAATTTTTAACGAGCGATAAAATATAAAAGATTGTACTTCTCATTCTCCTGAAGGTTTTATTATGTTAGTTCCTGTTTTTACCGGCTGACCGAAATTAGGTGTGCCGTCAGTGTTCCATGTAAATTTTTGTATTCTTGGATTCCTGCTATCGCCACAACCTTGTCCGGGTTGTGAATTAGCATGGTAAAGAATCCAGTCCTCTGTTCCATCTGCTGATTTAAAAAATGAATTGTGGCCAGGACCAAAAACAGATGATGAAGGATTTTTTGAAAATACGGGTGAAGATGATTTCATCCAGTCTGAAGCATTTAATACATTACCCCCATCTTTTAACGTAAGCATGCCCAGGGCATAATCATCCGTCCAGCAACCACTGGCTGAATAAATGATAAACAATTTTCCTGATGCATTTTTTAAAACCTGTGGTCCTTCATTTACAGCTGGTGGTGCACCCATTGTTTCCCATGGAAATTGCGGTGAAGAAATCAATTGTCTTGAAGTTGCTAATGTCCAGGGATTGGCCATTTCTGCAATATAGATTCTTTGTGTTTTATCTGCATCAGATGTCTGTGAACTCCAAAGTAAATATTTTTTACCCCCATGTTCAAGCACCGAACCATCAATAGAAAATACATTAGCAGCAGGATCATTTATTTCTCCTTTGCTTATCCAGGTGCCTGAGGTTGGATCAGCATTGCTGTTTTCCAACACAAAAATCCTTTGGGTTGCAAAATCGTTTGAAGATCCGGCCGTATAATACAGGTACCATTTATCATCCAGGAAATGAAGTTCCGGTGCCCATACATTTTTTGAATCAGGCCCGGAAGCGGGTGCCGTCCATACAACAGTAACCGGTGCATTCCTCAATTCAGATACTTTCGAAGTTTTCCAGATGGCAATGCGGTTCCCTAATGTATGCGTATAGTAGTAAACGTTATCTTTTTGAATGATCCATGGATCCGGACCCGAGGTAAGTATGGGATTGGTAAATGTATTTGTTGGAACTGGTGGTGGTTGAGGCGCAGGCGTACCACCACCTGAATTTTTATCGCAGGATGTTGTATTAAGAAATAACAACAATAAAAATATCCACCACTTATTTTTCATCCATCATACATTTAGCATCCATGAAAAAAATAAAACAACATACAAGGATGCTGTAAATTAAACAGCATCCTTATAATATTTACCAACCTTCATTTTGAACCAGGTTTGGATTGATGTCCAATTCTGATTGAGGGATGGGCATGTATTTATTTCTTCCGATAACAAAATTATTAAATTCAGGATCGCGGGCTTTTAAGATGGCTAGTTTTGCAGGATCATCGAAGTAACCCCATCGTGCCAGGTCGTTCCAGCGTAAAGATTCACCGGTCAATTCCATGATTCGTTCATGTTCCAGTTGTTGTAAAAACTGCGCCTGGTTTAAGCCGGGGCGTGCAATTGAAAGTGGATCCAAACCTGCACGTTCTCTAACCCTGTCAACAAAAGGGTAAGCATCTGAGGTTCTGTTCAATCCATTCAATGCTTCGGCATACATTAATAATACATCAGCATACCTGATAATCCTGAAATTGATCGGGCTGTTAAAAACTTCAAATTCATTGATGCGAAAATAATCATCTAAATATTTACGATACCAAACCCTGTTCTGAATTGCAGGATCATAATTTTTGGAGGTAAATGATGATCCGTAAACCATCGTAAAATCTGGTCCCCTTTCATCCGTTGAATCATATAACGCGGTATATGCTAACCGGGGATCTCTGTCACCGGATGCCGTTTCTTCCCTTAAAAATTCATGAACAACCCAACGACGCATGTTGGCATCATTGAAGCCATGTCCCGGTGGTGCAAAAAACGGAGGACGGCTGGTTCCAACATTTGACATAGGTCCATCTTCACCTGAATTTTCCGGCCGCATTTTAAACTGCACTTCGAAAACTGATTCCATATTATTCTCCGTGGTATGTTTAAAATTGTCACCAAAATCAGACATCAATCCATAAATGCCCTGCCCCGGACCGGTAATCAGCCATGCCAATGCATCTGCCGCCTGCTGATATTCCAGTTGTTGCAAATGTGCACGACCTAATAAACCATAAGCAGCGCCTTTGGTTGCCCTTCCTGTTTCTTCACCTGAATAAGAATTGGGTAGCACTGCCGCGGCTTCTGTTAGGTCTTTTTCTATCTGCGCCCAAACCTGCTCCTGTGGTACCTGCGAAGGTTTGTCTGCAGGTTGAGAAGGTTCCAGTATCAATGGAATGTTTCCCCAGATAGTAACCAGGTTATAATAATATAAAGCTCTCAGGAATTTTGCTTCGCCCAGGTATTGGGCTTTTAAATTTTCATCCATACTTATATCCGGCACATTTGCCAGCACCTGGTTTGCGCGGTATATGCCTCTCCAATGATGCCACCATGTATCGTGATTCACCTCAAAACTGTATTGAGTGATGTTCAAATCACCGATACTCCGTAATTCATTCCATGGACTGGTAGAATAACCATCATCAGAACGGATATCGAAATAAAACGGTGTCCATCTTGAACCGGGCGAACCATTGCGGTAAAAATTTCCGTAAAGCGCATTCAGGCCCTGTAGTGCATCTGTACCGGTTTTCCAGAAATTGGATTCATCCTGACGGTTTGGATTCTGGATATCCAGGTCAGTATATTTTTTGCAGGCAGTTATTGAAAAGATCAATGTGACTGCGAGGCTATATTTTAATAATGTATTCATCGCTATAAATTTGAAGTTGATGTTTAGAAGCCAAAATTTATTCCTGCAGAAATAATGCGTAAGGCAGGATATTGTCCATTATCCAATCCCCGCTCAAAAATATTTACGCCCGTTATATCCGGATCAAGTCCTTTATACTTTGTAAACGTTAACAGGTTTTGTCCACTTACAAAGATCCGGCTGCTGTTAAATCCAATACGGCTCAACATCGTTTCATTAAACGTGTAGCCAATTTCCAGGTTGCGTAAACGCAGGTAAGATCCATCTTCAAGCCACCGGTCACTTTGCGGCAAAACATTGTATTGAATTCCCTGGTCAGGTGCACCAATGGCAGCCCGTGGCCATTCGGTGTTCGTATTCTGAGGTGTCCAGAATGTAGCACCTTCGCGAAAATTTGTATTCTGGTCCATGCGGTCAACCTGGTAACGGGGACGGTTATATAATTTGTTTCCTACAACCGCATACCATTGCATGTTGATGCTAAATTTTTTGTAAGCACCATTCAGCAAAATGCCCGCTTCCCAATCAGCCCAGGGACTACCAGCATAGTAACGATCCTTATCTAAATCAAGTTCGCCATCATCATCCACATCAACATAACGTATATCACCAGGCATTGACCATGGTTGAAGAACCTGTCCTGTTTTTCCTATATGCGCGTCAATTTCTGCCTGGTTTTGAAAAATACCATCCGTCTTTAAAACATACCATTCACCTATAGAACGGCCAAGTTCCGTTCTTGCATCACCTAACTGTGTATGTAGTGTTGTTGCATTACCAAATGCGAGTACTTCATTGCGGATAGTAGTGAAATTAAGGGTAGCACCCCAGCTAAAATCGGGTCCTGGTTTGGGGCGGAAACTAAGAGCCAGCTCAAAACCTTTATTCTGAAGTGAGGCCGCATTCACTGCAGGATTTCCACCGGCATTTCCTGTTGTGAGATTGATGGGAAGATCAACCAATACATCCTCCGTTTCTGCAATAAAATAATCAGCAGACAGGGTGAACATATTGTTAAACAATGAAGCTTCCAATCCAATATTAGTCGTATTCTTTTTTTCCCAACGCAGGTCACTGTTTGCTAACCGGGTTACAATGGCGCCAATCTGTTCTACCTCATTGGGTCCGAATACAGCCCGTGGAAATGGATTGATCTGTGCATAATATAACCAGGGTTGTAAAAATTCCGAGTTACCTAAAGATCCATAGGATGCCCGCAATTTTAAATCATTGATGGCATTTACATTCCAGAAATCTTCCTTTGAAATACGCCAGGCTACTGAAGCGGAAGGAAAATTACCCCAGCGGTTATTTTCCCCGAATAGTGAACTTCCATCGCGGCGGAAAGTGACGCTGGCTAAATATTTATCATCATAACTATAATTTACCCTGCCCAATAAACCGACATTATTCCACAGGTTTGTATAAGGATCCTCTGTAGTTGGATTATTACCAATGGTTGTAAATCGAAATATGGGATGATCGAAACTCTGGTTACTGTAACCTGCAACGGCACTCAGGCGGTGAACATCAAAATTCTTTTCAAAATTTAAAGTATGCTCAAAAAGTTTTGATTCAAACTCTCCCCTGCTGGTGAATACAGCAACCTGGTTATTATTGGGTGATGGTGTTCCCTGTCTAACGGTGCCGGGCCTGCGCAATCCTTCACCTTTATCAACGGATTTTTCCAGGCCAAAATTAAACCGGTATGTAAAGCCGTCTAAAATTCTGAAATCAAGAAACGCATTCCCCCTGATCTTAAAATTGTTCTGTTCAAACTGGTCTAAGCGCTGTAAGGCCGGAACATTTGCTGTAAGCGTACTGAGATAAGCATTGTTCAGACCAATTCCCCAGCCTTCCGGATTTTCCGGACTTTGATACCTACTATCCTGGAGAGCAACAACCGGGGGCATGGTGATCATATCAACAAATGGATTTACACCTACGCCTGTTGCCGCAATCGGATCCTCTTTTGTCCAGCTCAATAAAAGATTCTCACCAATGGTAAATCGGCTGAATGTGGTGCTTGTATTAATTCTTACACCACTTCTTTTAAAACTATTATCAATTACCGGCCCCTTGTTACTGAAATGATTTCCACTAACGTAGAAGTTCACAGCTTTTGCCAGGGAACCTGAAAAAGCCAGGTTGTATTCACCGATGGCACCCTGCCTTAAAAATTCATCCTGCCAGTCCGTGTTTATTGCCGGATCAAAATCAGAAGTCAGCGATGTAGGCACCGGCAATCCTCCTGACTGGTAAAGTTTTGTTGCCAGATCCCGATAGGCGGTGGCATCCATCATATCATAACGGTTATGAACATTCTGAATTCCGGCCTTGATGCTTCCGGTAACTCTCAATGGTCCCGGTCTACCCTTTTTTGTGGTGATGATTATTACACCATTGGCAGCGCGGCTTCCGTAAATAGCGGCGGCCGATGCATCTTTTAGAATCTGGATAGATTCAACATCCTGTGGATTAAAATCAGGTGACGCATCGGTGTACATTCCGTCAATTATATACAGTGGATTGTTACCTGCAAATGTTCCTGCACCCCGAATGTCAATCTTTGCAGCCCCTCCGGGTGCACCTGTATTGCGTACGGTTACTCCCGGTGTTAATCCCTGGATACTTTCAGCCAATGTATTGGCTACATTGCGGTTGGCTGTATTGGGATCAATGATACCTACAGCACCTGTCAGATCCCTTCTTCTGACCGTTTGGTATCCTATCACCACCACCTCACTCAAAGATTCATCAACAGGTTGCATTACTTCATTCAATTCACCACCAGTAACGGTTACTTCCCTTTCCTGGAAACCTACGGTTGAAATAACCAATACTGTCCCAACCGGTACATCGATGGTGAAATTTCCATTTACATCTGTAACAACACTTCTGTCGGAACCTTTTACAGTGATGGTGGCACCGGCTAAAGGCTCTCCAGCGGTATTGCGTAAAGTTCCCCTTACTATTTGCTGTGCAATCAGCGGGATGCTGAACATCAAAGCAACCACTAACATCATAAACAAATTCAATCGTTTTTTCTTTTCCATTTTAGGAGTTTTTTTTAGTAAACTAATATTTACATGTTCCCAATAGGTCGAATTGTTTTGCCAGGGTAAAATGGATTATCCGGTATTTCTTTTCAGGCTTGATTCACGAAAAATCAATTCAGGTTTTAAGATTCTTTTTTCAACAGGTTCTTTATAGAAGTTTTTGTTTTCTAATAATTCAAAGAAACATTTGGCCGACTCTTCTCCCATTTTAATCGTTTGCTGATCAACGGTAGATAGTGAGGGAGTTATAAATTCACCAAATGCCTCATTTGCAAAACCGATAACAGCAACATCTTCAGGAATTTTTTTTTGTGCATTCTTCAGCGCTTGCATAGCGCCTAAAGCTGTAAAATCTTCTACCGCAAAAACGCCATCCGGTGGTTCATTCATACCCAGAAGTTCATCCATGCATGATCTGCCGGATTCAATAGTCACGTTTCCAAATTTGATAAGATCTTCTTCCACATCAAACCCATTATAAATTAATGCGTCCGTATATCCTTCTAATCTTTGTTTGAATATGGCCACGTGTTGCTGCGCACTTATATGTGCGATACGTTTACAGCCCTGTTCAATTAAATGAACCGTGGCATTATATGCGCCCATATAATCATCAATGACAACAGAAGGTACGGTGAGATCATCATTTGCCCGGTCAAACAATACAAGAGGCACTTTCATCTTTTTGATTTCAAGGAAATGTTCAAAGCTGGTAGATTCCTTTGCGATAGAAGCAAGAATTCCATCCACACGAGATCGCAAAAAAGTAATGATCCCTTTTTTTTCTGCTTCCATCAATTCATTCGATTGATAAATAAGCACATTGAAATTTTTTTCAGTAGCTATTCTTTCAATTCCATGAACTACCGAACCAAAGAAATTTATTTCGGCACTGGGAATAATTACACCAATGATCTGTGATTTACCCAGGCGAAGTGATGAAGCAATTTTATTAGGATGATATTGTAAACGTTTGGCAGTATAGCTGACTCTTTCTTTCGTTGCTGCACTGATTGCCCGGTGATTGTTCAATGCCCGGGAAACGGTTGACGCGTTTAGTTGAAGTTCACGTGCAATGTCCTGAATAGTTGTTCTATTAATTATTTCCGGCATACCGCAAGCAGTTGAATTAGTGCAATCGTTTGCATGAATGTAAATAGTTTTTTTTATTTGAAAAATTTTTAAGAAAAATAGTTTTTATTGATGAGCTATTTTTCCATTGATGAGCTTATTCCTGGATTATAGTTTTACCTCATTGGGATTCAATTGTGCTCCGCATAATTAGCTTGTAAAACCCAAGGGGATGATTGAGGATGAAGACGTTGTGTTTGCAAAGGAAAAATTTGTAAAAGATTTGTAGCCGCCTGGCATAAAGTGATGAGCCCGGACCGGTTTGATTTACGTTGAGACGTGAAGGTGTTTAGTGGAAATGTTTAAGGGTTTAAGGGTTTAAGGGTTTAAGGGTTTAAGGGTTTAAGGGTTTAAGGGTTTAGGAAACTTACTTGCATGTTGGGCGAACCCGGAATTTGATTGTGCAATGAATCCTGAATAGATGCCAGCTTTTCCTATA
>JACCYQ010000029.1 GCA_013696395.1 Chitinophagaceae bacterium | reverse complement strand
GCCACAATTTTATAAACACAATGTTGGTGGCAGTTGGGCTTCCATTGCATTAAAATAAATTCGAGGCAAACTTTCCACCAATTGACTGCCAAATATCAGTATATCTAAATAACCATATAAGATGTACGCCTAAAAGAACAACAAGAATTACAATATAGGGTTTATAGTTTTTGTTGTAGTAGTGATCATATCCAATTAAGAAGACTACGACAGCCATTGCAAAATAGTCGGAAACAGCAAGACCGGATGCCGCCATGTCAAAGAAAACAAATAGCGCTCTGCTAAGTGCGGGATTTATGAGTAATAATGACGTGCCAATCATGTATCTCATATGACTTGGTATATTTCTTTTATTTGCTATCGCCAATGAATAAAACAGGGCAAAAGCTGGTATATATGCAATCCCGTTAATTGTAGCAATCGCATCTTTAGGTGTGGACAAGCTAAGTAATCTATAATAACTTGTCTTTTGAACTAAAAAAATTGAAAACAAAAGTAAAGGCACAAGAAAGTAAGACACGATCCCAATCGTTCTGTGAATTTTATAAAAACGATTTTTTATTAATAAAGGTTGAATAATTAGAAAAGAAATCCAGATAAACATTAAAGCACCGTGTGTGTGTTGAATATAGGTTAAGCCACTACCTCCAAAATAGTAGTCACCTTCAAAGTTTGGGAAATGGATTATGTAGGTTTTATAAAATCCCCAAGTCACTACGAGTAATATGCCTACAAAGAAGAGAAAAATGTTTTTGTATCTTTTTTCCATGTTATTTTCACTGAATTTTACGAAGAAATCTCTTCCTGGAAAACATCTTATATATTTTTATTATTTAGCTTCAGTCTGACGTCACTCCTAATCGTCAGACATTAATAATTTTTTTCACTGTCTGCGGAAATGTTACTTGTCCACTTGTTGATATTACTGTCAAAAAAAGATTAATGTACTTTTTATAGTTTCAGTCGATCCGAATATCTAACTTAAGAGTCTCTTTCCACGGAGCCAGCCAATTGCCACCAACGTTACGGCCTTTAGTTTTGTATCTACCGTTATGTTTTAAAAGTACTACTATTATTACCTTTTCTTTTTTGCTACTTTTTTCTTTTGTGAAATGTGTTAATATGTGGATATCATTTAACCAGAAAACCTGTAAACCACAGCAGCGCTTTATGTTTACGGCAAGGATTGAGGCCTATGCCAAGTTATAATCTGCTGTGGTTTTATTTTGAAGAAGCATCATATGGAAAATAGGGATTAAAGGCCCATTATCAAGGTCTTGATGATTTCAAAATATTCAGGTTTTCAAAAAACAAAAGTTTATGACCCAATTTAATCACTTTGTTGGAATTGACATTTCTAAAAAAACATTTGATGCCGCATTGATCCCAGGTGGGAACACTGCTGGTATGAAGCACCAGGCATTTACCCAAAATGCAGCAGGTTTTGCAGACTTTTTAGACTGGCTAAACTATTACAAAATTGCACATGAAGAAGTACTCATTTGCATGGAGCACACAGGTTTATATACCTATGTACTGATTGATTTTTTAATAGCTACCGGCCTTAACCTTTGGGTAGAAATGCCGCTAAGAATTAAAAAATCTATGGGGTTGCAACGGGGTGGCGATGATAAGGCAGCAGCCATTCAAATAGCATTGTATGCCTACCGGTACAAAGATCAGGTATTGCTATGGAAGCCAGAACAGGCCATCGTTCTGGAGCTTCGACAGCTTTCGGCCCAGCGTGATCGACTAAAGCTTTCACTCAACCAATTGGTTGTCCCCCTACAGGAAATAGCAGAGTGTTCCCACGATGCAGGCATCATAAAAATGCAAGTAAAATTACAGGCGCCTGTAATTAAGGCAATTGAAAAATCAATTGCTTCAATTGAAACTAAAATAGATAATTTGATTGCGGCAGATCCTGCCACACAGGCAACCATTAACAGGGTAAGTTCTATAAAAGGCGTAGGGAAGCAAACGGCTATTCATGTATTTATTTATACCAAAGGTTTTACTACGTTTTCTTCGGGTAAACAACTTGCAAGTTATTGTGGCGTGGTGCCGTTTACAAAAAGCTCGGGTACAAGTGTACGTTACAAAACGCAGGTAAGTCCATTTGCAAACAAACATTTAAAAAAGCTATTGCACTTATGTGCCATGGCTGCCATACAACATAATGATGAACTCAACCAGTATTACAGCAGAAAAATTGCAGAAGGAAAAAATAAAATGAGTGTGATAAATGCGGTAAGAAATAAATTAGTGCAACGAATATTTGCAGTGGTAAGAGATGGTAGGAATTATGTGGAAAACTATGCATACCAACGGGCATAACCACTAAAATTCTATTTTTTTTAATCATGGAAAACTTGGCG
>JACCYQ010000027.1 GCA_013696395.1 Chitinophagaceae bacterium | reverse complement strand
ATATGCCAGCGGGGTAATGATTATTATTCTGCCTAAACTTTCCCAGCTATCAAAAAATATATTGGTCATAATTTATCATTTAATAATTTTTAATTTAACTGACAGCCTACTGCATTGAATGCAATCCTGGAAGAATTTTTATTCAAGGCACAATTACCAGGAATTTTTAAACGCTGATTTTAATACACCAATTCATGGTTCACATCATTCAAAAACTAAAAGTCCGGTAACGTCCCTCATGCTGGTATTTTTCGGTAATGGAAAAAGGATGGGTCCAGTCGAGCCTTAATAATTCTTTTAATCCTTTTACCAATTGCGAAAAACTATCCGGTTTTGAAAAATAAAGATTGGCACCTTCTTCATAGGCCTTGGCAATATGTGCAGGAGAAAGAGAATTGGTGTACATGATTACCGGCAGATCATTATAGCCATTGTTCCGGATCGATTTCAACCAGAAAAATCCATCATGATGAGGCATATTAATATCCAGCAGAACAAGGTCAAAATTTTTACGCCTGTGTTGAACAAGCTCATCGCAATTATTAATGTATGTAACCGAAATACCCGGATTAAACTGGTGAAGAGCTTCTTTTACCAACTCAAATTCATCCTGGTCATCATCAATAACTAATATGGACCGCACATTTCTTTCTTGCATGATAATAATTTTCATTTAACAAGTAATCAAAAATACCAGTAATTTATGGATTCAACATTCCTGGCAATGCTTCCTGCAACCCGAACGCTGCCTGTTGCAGGGGTAACCAAATAGTTATAGTTGTTGATATACCTGGCTTGCCATCCGCCTCAATGATACCTGCATGATTACCGGTAATTTTTTTACAGAGAGCCAGGCCCAGTCCCTGCCCTTCGCCGGAATGCAGCTTTCTGAATAATTCGAAAATATGGTTTTTATATTCCGGGTCAAACCCAATACCGTCATCGGTAACTTCCAGTTTTATAAACGACTGGTAATCGTATTTGCCCGCAACCTGCCTGAAAGCATTTTGTTTCAATAAGGTTGATTTAATAATGACATTGGCTTTTTCTCCTTTGCGAAATTTAACCGCATTATCCAGCAGGTGGTATAGCATTAATTCCAGTTGATCTTCATCGCCTTCCAGGCTTCCCAGTACATCCATTTGCAGGTTCAGTAAATGGGCATCATGTTCTTTGGTTAACTGGCTGATTGCATTTTGAACGATGGCATCGAGATTGACCTGCTGGTATTGATTTGCCTTTTCATTCAGCCAAACATATTGTTGCAATCCTGTTACTACCGCTTTCATCTGTTGGGCAGAACGCGCCAGTTTTTCCATTGTTGGCAACTGCGTTTCTCCCTGCAATTTTTCTGTATAAAATAATATTTTCCGCAGCGGTTCCTTTAAATTATGGGTTACCACATGGCTGAACTGCTGCAATTCCTGGTTCTGGCTACTGACCAGGCGCATTTGCTGTTCCAGTTTTTTAGTATGTTTTTGCAATGCTGCTTTTACTGCAACCAGGTCTGTATTTTGTGATAAAGCATTTTCAGCGGTCTTGCGTGCTGCCACCAATTCATCCTCAAATTTTTTGCGGTTAGGGACTACAATGAAAACACAACTAGTGATCATTCGTTTTTCCCATTCCATTCTTTGTGCATTCAACAACACCGGTAAATATTCACCGTCACTGCTTAACAGCGTCAGAAAAATTTCTTCTGCATGGCTTTGTATTTTTAACAGCGGGAACAAATGGGTTTGACAAAATATTTTGGTGGGCAGTGTAAAAAGACTTTCAACATTTTTACCTTTCAACGCTTGCTTATCAATCCGTAAAATAGAACCAAGCGTTTCATTCACCTCGAAAATAGTTCCGTCATCATAAAAGGAAATATACCCACAGGGAGCTTTATCAAAAAGTTGCGCTATCATGCTGTTACACCCAGGTAATCCTGTATCAGTTGAATCGTTTCTCCGGGTTCACTCAATTGAGGACAATGACCTGTGGCTTTCATTTGTTTCAGGGTACTGTTCGGCAGGTTTTGGTGTAAATAATCACCCACCTGTGATGGCGCAATAATATCTTCAGCACATTGCAGAATGAGAGAAGGTGTTTTTAATTTGGAAAGATCTTCGCGGTTGTCTGAAAAGAAAGTGGCTTTTGCAAACTGGCTGGCAATAACGGGATCAGTGCTGCAAAAGCTATCCGTCAGTTCCTGTCCCAGTTCAGGGCGATCGGCATTCCCCATGATCTGTGGTGCCAGGAAATTTGCCCAGCCGATATAATTTTTTTCCATGGTTTCCAGCAAACCTTCAATGTCCTTATGTTCAAATCCGCCTATGTATCCGTCTTTATTGATATAGCATGGAGAAGGACCCACCATAATGAGATGACTGAAACGCGATGGCTTTTCGATGGCTGCCAGCAGCCCGATCATACTGCTAACTGAATGAGCTACCAGGATCACATTCTGCAGATCGAGTGCCTCGCAGATATCCAGTATATCCTGCGCATATCCTTGCAGCGACTGGTAACGCTCCGGGTTATAACTGGCATAATCTGATTTACCGGAGCCCACATAATCGAATAAAATAATGCGGTAATCATCTTCAAAGGCCGGTGTAACAAAGCGCCACATATGCTGATCGCATCCAAATCCATGGGCAAATAACATGGGTTGAGAACCGTTACCAAAATCTTTTACATTATTACGTACCAGGAATTGCTGAACCATCTTTATTTTTTGAAAAGCAAAAGTACCTTAAAATAGTTGTAAGATCGGTTCAATTAATAAGCATTAATCTATTTATAATGTGACTACGATTTACATATCATTAATGCGAATATGGTTTGCCGGTAGTCTGCCTGATTTATATAATATGGTGTAACATGTTTTGAAACACAAATACTATACATGCAACTTGGCAGCTTTTTCATTAATCAGTATTTTGAATTGATCTTTCAGTTCTTCCGGAAGAAAACTTTGCGGTATAAACTGAATCCATTTTTCAATGCAAGGGAGTACCTGTATTCTTTGCGACCATTGCGATACAAAACATAAAATAGTATCCCAAGGTTCGAAATGGGTGCGCAAGGAACGCAAGAGTGTTCCAGTATTCTTTGCGGCCATTGCGGTTCATAGCGATCATTGCGATACAAAACATAAAATAGTATCGCAAGGTTCGCAAAGGATGCGCAAGGAACGCAAGGATCTACCTCTATTCTTTGCGGCCATTGCGGTTCATAGCGATCATTGCGATACAAAAAAGATAATAGTATCCCAAGGTTCGCAAAGGGTGCGCAAAGGACGCAAGGGAGTTCCTGTATTCTTTGCGGCCATTGCGGTTCATAGCGATCATTGCGATACAAAAAAGATAATAG
>JACCYQ010000220.1 GCA_013696395.1 Chitinophagaceae bacterium | reverse complement strand
CGCCAATGGAATTTACCTTTACCGCGTCATCACAAATTTAAATGGAAAGTTATTGGATAAATACAAAGCAGAAGGAGACCGCACGGACCAGTTTTTTAATAAGGGTTATGGTAAAATGTATTTAATGCGATAAAGTAAAAGGCGAGTGAAGGATCAAACTTTTTTGGGGGCCACAGATACAGATCAAATTGGTGTGAATTAATAGATTATTTTTATAAGAAATTCATTGATCAAATCATTAAAAGAACATAAATTTTGCCTGCTTATATTTTTCTTTTCTCTTTTATTTGTAATGTACTTGGGCAATCCTTCCAATTATTACTTTTTAAATGACGATTTTGTTCACATTCCACAAGCAGCGGAATTGAATTTTTTGAATGACAGTTCATTTATAAGACCAGTATCAAATTTTTCATTATGGGTTGATTATATCATTTGGGGTAAAGATGCTTATGGTTATCACCTTACTAATTTGATAATACATTTTGTAAATGTAATATTGGTATTCTTTACCTCTAAAGTCTTATTTAGATATTTTGATGATGATAATAAATTTTTATTAAAATCTATATTGTCTTGTACTCTTTTCTTAGTTTATGCATTTCATAGTGAAAGTATCTTTTGGATTTTAGGTAGAGGTTCATCATTGAATACATTATTTTTCTTGTGTTCATTACTATGTTTTTTAAAATCACAGAAATCTTATCTGTATTTTACATTATCACTGATTTTTTTTTCTGTTGGCTTATTTACTTATGAGTTAATCTGGGTGTTACCTATTATTGTTACATTACTTTACATTTTCCAAAAAATTAGGACTCGTTTAGAATTTGTCATAGCAATATGGATTTCATTTATCCTATTTTTATTATTTAAGTTCTTTTTATTAAATCAAGGAGTCGAAACATATGAACTAGGAGCAATAAAGAATTTAAATTTAAAGGCGCTATTTTACAATTATAATACTCTTTTAGCAAGAAGTTTTTTACCCCCATTTGATAGTAGTACACTTTTTTTACTTTTTTATTTAGCCTTAATTTCTGTACTAATCCTTGTAATTTTTAAATGGAGAAATAATCATTTAATATTATTTTCCTTTTTCGGAATAATCATTTCTTTATTACCTGCAATCACATTAGGAATTGATACTCACGATACAGAATCAGAAAGGTTCATTTATTTGGCAACTTTTTTTGTGATTATTTTTATTGTTGAAGTTTTTTCAAAAATGCAGATTAAATTTTTATTTGTTGGAATGATTCTGTTGATTTTTATTCATTGCATTCTCCTTCAAAATGCCGCTACTTCTTATAGATTTTCAAGTGAAGTTTCAAGAAAATCTCTTGAATGTATTGGTGAAGGGAATCAAAAAATTACAGCAATAAATTTACCAATGCAGTATAAAGGAGCACTAATATTTCGAAAAGGTTTTGGTGAAGCGGTCGAATGGATATTAAATGGGAATAAAGATTCGGTCACTATTTATTCCCAAAAAGATATTTTTTCGAAAAAGGTTTTATTCTCTTGTGTAGAAATAGAATTAGCAGCTAATAATAATTCTATTATTCAATCTTTAAGTTCAAATCGTATTGCATTATATAAGCAAAAGGATATAAATACGATTTTGGAATGGAAATGGTAAAATTAATAAGTTATATTAATTTCTGTGCCTTCACAACATACTTCCCAACCATATCAAATTCAATATTCACTTCATCACCTTGTTTAAGGTTTTGCATATTAGTATGTGTGTAGGTATATGGTATAACGGCTACTGTAAATTTTTTTTTGGCAACGTTAAATGCAGTCAGGCTGATGCCATTCATACTTACAGAACCTTTTTCAATGATATAAGGAGCAAACTTAGCCGGAAACCTGAACGTGAATTCCCAGCTTCCATTTTTTTCATTTTTTTGGATGCAAGTCGCTGTGGTGTCAACATGACCCTGAACAAGATGACCATCTAAACGGCCGTTTAATAATAGGCATCTTTCAAGATTAACAATATCGCCGGTATTCCAGGAATCCAGATTGGTTTTCTTCAACGTTTCCTCAACGGCCGTTACACGGTATTGATTGTCTCTCATTTCTTCCACCGTTAAACAAACGCCATTATGGCTCAGGCTTTGGTCAATACTTAGTTCCGGGGTAAGGGAAGAAGTTATCCAAAAGGTTTTATTAGATCCATTTTTAATAACATCTATAATATGGCCTGTAGTTTCTATAATTCCGGTGAACATCAGACAAAAATCGGAAATTATCTGGTTTGAATTTTATTATTTCAACCAAATGCCTTTATCTTTGCACTCCTAAAAAAAATACCAAAGGAGGTATATAAGTTATGCTGATCATCGATTCAAAAGATTGCGAAAACATAGACAAGGCGCTCAAAAAGTACAAAAAGAAATTTGAGAAGGCCAAAGTTTTATTGCAGTTACGTGAACGCCAGTCTTTCACCAAACCATCTATTAAGCGCCGTGGAGAAGTTCTGAAAGCGGTTTACAAGCAGAAAATAGCAATGGGCCAGATAGAAGGAAAATAAGAAATTAGTTACTATTATATAGTTTCCGGTAGACGTAGGTTTATTAACTTTACGGCTACCGGTTTTTTTATGCCTGTACCTTTATCTACTACCATAACAGCCTTTTTGAATTATCTGAAGTTTGAAAAAAGATATTCTCAGCATACCTCCACCAGTTATCAGAACGATCTTGAACAATTTCAGGCCTATCTCTTTACCCAATATGAAATAGAAAACATAGAGGAAATCAACTCCTTAATGGTACGAGGATGGTTGGTTGAATTAATGGATGATAAACTGAGCCCCACCAGTATTCATAGAAAATTATCGGCTCTGCGATCATATTTTAAGTTTCAATTAAAAAAAGGGGTACTTCAAAAAATACCTCTTGATAATATTCAGGCACCTAAGAAAAGTAAAAGACTTCCATCATTTGTAAAAGAATCAGATTTAAATATAAACGAGATTGAATCTTCTAATAAACTAAGTTGGGACAGGTTGAACACCACCCTGATAATAGAATTATTATATGTTACAGGAATGCGCTTAAGTGAACTGGTTAATCTGAAAAATTCGCAAATAGATTTTCATAAATGCCAGGTAAAGATTGTAGGTAAGGGGAATAAAGAAAGAATAATTCCTATACCGCCAACCCTGTTAAAAGAAATAAAACAATATCAGTCAGCAAAACAGCTTGAATTTGAAGATACTTCCGAATGTTTATTGGTAACGACCTCCGGTAAAAAACTGTATACTAAATATGTATACAGGCAAGTCAAATCTTATCTTGGTAATATTTCCACACTTGATAAAAAAAGTCCGCACGTACTTCGACACAGTTTTGCAACTCATCTTTTGAATCATGGAGCCGAGTTAAATGCCGTTAAAGAATTGCTGGGACATAGCAGCTTGGCATCTACTCAAATTTATACACATAACACTATTGAAAAGATAAAAAACGTATACCAGAAGGCTCATCCAAAAGCTTAGAATTTATTCCGTATTTCGTGGTTTTTTTTACCAGATTTTATTTGGAAAAAGAGGGGTTTCAGATTAACTTCATACCAGTGTATTTTTAAAAAAAGTATTAGATATTTATACACTTCCAAAGTTCTTTTATTTATTGTTTCACAGATTAAATATGTTGATTATGAACGTAAACATTCAAACGGTACATTTTGATGCGGATGATAAACTGATCGAATATGTAAACCGGAAACTTGAAAAATTGAATACTTTTCACGACCGTATCATTAAGGTGGATGTATATCTGAAGTTAGACAACGTGGTTCATACCATTAAAGACAAGATTGCAGAAATCAGAGTACATGTTCCAAAAAGTAACTTTTTCGTAAAATCTACAACTAAATCTTTCGAAAGTTCCTTTGATGAAGCTTTTGATAGTCTTGTAACTCAAATAAAAAGAAAAAAAGAAAAACAAGCAGCCTAATTATTCAGACCTCCTGATCAGGAGGTCTTTTTTTTTGATATTGTTCAAACTACAAATCATACCCAGTCCTTTTATGAGGTCTTAAAAATTAATTGTATAAAATTTTTGCAATTCAGTTTTTCCTTTACCTTTGCCTTCCCAAAAAACAGGGGTAGTTCTTTTTTTGTTTCATATTGAAAATCAAAGGCCACTTTAGCTCAGCTGGTAGAGCAACTGATTTGTAATCAGTAGGTCGCTGGTTCGATCCCGGCAAGTGGCTCTGATCATTTTAGTTAATTGGCAGCATTCAGATTTTTGATTTTTATAATTCATGAATCAGCAAATTAGGGCAAGTAGCCAAGTGGCCAACGGCAACAGACTGTAAATCTGTCCTCTTCGGAGTTCGGTGGTTCGAATCCATCCTTGCCCACAAGCCATTAACTAAGCGGGAGTAGCTCATTTGGTAGAGCGATAGCCTTCCAAGCTATAGGTGGCGAGTTCGAGCCTCGTCTCCCGCTCACAAGGAAGTTCATTTTGAACAGATGGTCAGAATAAGTGAGCATTTATCAGTAAGTTAAAGACCGGGAGTTTTTTGATTTATTGATCTACTGACTTCAATGCCTTTCATTAGCCGTTGTAGCTCAGGGGTAGAGCACTTCCTTGGTAGGGAAGAGGTCGTGAGTTCGATTCTCACTAACGGCTCAGAGTTCTTAGTGATAATTGAGCAGGACGTCCCGGTAATAATTGGGAAGAGGTCGTGAGTTCCCTGCCCGACTTCGTCACGCAGGCGGGGATTCTCACTAACGGCTCAGAGTTCTTAGTGATAATTGAGCAGGACGTCCCGGTAATAATTGGGAAGAGGTTGTGAGTTCCCTGCCCGACTTCGTCACGCAGGCGGGGATTCTCACTAACGGCTCTTAAGGTTAAAATGTTGAAATATAGTTTTGAGTTATATTCAGAAAGAATGCCTCATTAACTTGCTTCTCCATAATATTTATCTCATAATTATAATTAGTATATACAACTAAAAACAAATAAAAATGGCAAAAGAGACCTTTAAGAGGGTAAAACCTCACGTTAACATTGGTACCATTGGTCACGTTGACCATGGTAAAACCACTTTAACTGCCGCTATAACCGATATTTTGTCAAAAAAGGGTTTGGCGGAGAAGAAAAACTATGATGATATTGATGGCGCTCCTGAAGAAAAAGAAAGGGGTATCACAATTAATACTGCTCACGTAGAATACGCTACCATTAACCGTCACTATGCTCACGTTGACTGTCCTGGTCACGCGGATTATGTAAAAAATATGATTACAGGTGCTGCCCAAATGGACGGTGCTATTCTAGTTGTAGCTGCTACTGATGGTCCTATGCCTCAAACAAAAGAACACATTCTGTTAGCTCGCCAGGTTGGTGTTCCTCAGATCGTGGTATTCATGAATAAAGTTGATCTTGTTGATGATCCTGAATTGTTGGAATTGGTAGAAATGGAGATCCGTGAGTTATTAAGTTCATATGGTTTTGATGGTGATAATACACCAATCATCCAGGGATCTGCAACTGGTGCATTAGCCGGAGATGAAAAATGGGTTGCTAAAATTGACGAATTAATGGAAGCAGTGGATTCTTACATTCCATTACCTCCACGTCCGGTTGATTTACCATTCCTGATGTCTGTTGAAGATGTATTTTCAATCACGGGTCGTGGTACAGTTGCCACAGGTCGTATTGAAAGAGGTCGTATTAAAGTTGGTGAAGCTATTGAAATAGTAGGTTTAATGGAAACTCCATTACCATCTACAGTTACGGGTGTTGAAATGTTCCGTAAGTTATTGGATGAAGGAGAAGCAGGAGACAACGCAGGTTTGTTGTTGCGTGGTATTGAAAAAACCCAGGTTCGTCGTGGTATGGTACTTTGCAAACCAGGTTCTATCACACCTCATACCCAGTTTAAAGGTGAAGTTTATGTATTAAGCAAAGAAGAAGGCGGACGTCACACTCCTTTCTTTAATAAATATCGACCTCAGTTTTATTTCCGGACAACAGATGTAACAGGAGAATGTACATTACCTGAAGGAACTGAAATGGTAATGCCTGGCGACAATACTTCATTGAATGTAACGCTGATTCAACCTATCGCTATGGAGAAAGGTTTGAAGTTTGCAATCCGTGAGGGTGGCCGTACAGTAGGTGCGGGTCAGGTAACTGAGATAGTTAAATAAGCCCCCCTTAATCCCCCGGAGGGGAATTAGGAAGGTTTAAATATATTTGCAAAGTACCTTTGGGCAAACCTTGGGTACTTTGTTTTTAAAAGTAAGTTACTGTTTAAGCCTCCCCAATGGGGAGGTTTTCTGGGGCTTTCAACGGGCATAGTTCAATGGCAGAATAGCGGTCTCCAAAACCGTTGATGGGAGTTCGAATCTCTCTGCCCGTGCTAATAAATTTTAGGAGATTCCAGAAATGGTTTGATCTTCTGGTATTAAGCTTAGAATATAATTTAAATATTATGATTAAAATAGCAACATATTTTCGGGATTCATATAAGGAATTGCTTGAAAAGGTTACCTGGCCAACATTTGCACAATTACAACAATCAACAATGATCGTTATAGTGGCTACACTGATTATTACGGCAATTATATCTCTGATGGATTTTTTAGCCGGTGGAGCATTGAAATTTATTTACCAACAGATTTAATAAGATGGATGTAACTAATAACCAGATTACCAATACAGAAAACAGCGAACAAACTCCTGAAAGCAATAAGCCTCAGCAGGATACTAAGTGGTTTGTTTTACGGGTGGTAAGTGGTAAAGAAAGAAAAGTAAAAGAATACCTGGATAAAGAAATTTCACGCAGTGGCTGGACGGATATTGTGAAACAGGTTTTTTTGCCGGTTGAAAAAGTTTATAAAGTTCAGAATGGCAAAAAAGTGATGAGGGAGAGAAACTATTATCCCGGCTACGTAATGATTGAAGTATTGAATGGTAAGCTGAATGAGGATTTGAGAGAAGCAATCCGCAATACCAATAGTGTCATACATTTCCTGGGCAAAGAGAATCCTATTGCTTTACGCAAGTCTGAAGTGAATAAAATGTTGGGTAAGATGGACGAAATGGCTGAAGCCGGTGGGGTTAGCATGAGTGAACCATTTATTGTAGGCGAAACGATTAAGATCATAGAAGGTCCTTTCAATGATTTTAATGGGGTGATTGAAGAAGTAAACGATGAAAAGAAAAAACTGAAAGTGACCGTTAAAATTTTCGGGCGTTCTACACCCGTTGAATTGAATTATATGCAGGTTGAAAAGCTTAGCTAAAATGATAATTGTTTAAGTTAAAGGCTGATCTTGAAAAAGATCAGCCTTTTCTTTTAAATGAAACAAGTACTTTTAAGGGGGTCTATGCAGGGATGGGTAACTAAAATATTTTGAAAAAATTGATGATTATTAGTTGAATGATATTACCTTTGCGACCCCAAAGAAAGTTCTTAATAATGAAAGAATTTGGGAGATCCACTAGCTAATTGGCTATAAATGGGTCGCTTGAACCAATAAAACATTAATAAATGGCAAAAGAAATCACCGGCTATGTAAAGCTGCAGTGTAAGGGTGGCCAGGCCAACCCTGCACCACCAATAGGCCCTGCTTTAGGTTCCAAAGGTATCAATATCATGGAATTCTGTAAGCAATTCAACGGGCGTACACAAGATAGAATGGGTAAGGTACTTCCGGTACTGATCACCGTTTATGCTGACAAATCATTCGATTTTGTAATCAAAACTCCTCCGGCAGCAGTTCAATTGATGGAAGCTTCTAAAGTGCAGAAAGGTTCCAAAGAGCCAAACCGTAATAAAGTAGGTAAAGTAACCTGGTCACAGGTTGAAGACATTGCAAAAGATAAAATGTCTGATCTTAACTGCTTTACAACTGAAAGCGCTATGAAAATGGTAGCCGGTACTGCCCGCAGTATGGGTTTAACAGTTGACGGAAAAGCTCCCTGGGAAAATTAATGCATTAACCTGTCTGCCCTGAGCAGGCATTTAAAAACGAATTAAAATGGCTTTCATAAGTAAAAATAGAAAAGCTGCGAATACCAAGGTTGACGCCAGCAAAGTGTATTCTTTAAAAGATGCATCATCTCTAGTAAAAGATATCACAACCTGTAAATTTGATGCTTCTGTTGATATTCACGTTCGACTGGGTGTTGATCCTAAAAAAGCAGATCAGGCGATCAGGGGTACTGTTTCATTACCTCATGGTACCGGTAAAACAAAAAAAGTTTTGGTTCTTTGCCCTCCTGATAAAGAAGCTGCCGCACAAGCTGCAGGCGCTGATTATGTTGGATTGGATGAATTTATTCAGAAAATTGAAGGTGGATGGACTGATGTTGATGTAATCATCGCAACACCGACAGTTATGCCTAAAATTGGTAAACTGGGTAAAATCCTGGGGCCAAGAAACCTGATGCCAAATCCAAAAACCGGTACAGTTACTAATGATGTTGCCGCAGCCGTTAATGAAGTTAAAGGCGGTAAAATTGCATTTAAAATAGATAAAGCAGGTATTATTCACGCTTCAATTGGTCGTATCAGTTTTACACCAGACAAAATTGCTGAAAACAGCATGGAACTGATTAACGCAATCATTAAAGCAAAACCATCTACTGCAAAAGGTACCTATCTTAAGGGAGTAAGTATGGCAAGCACAATGAGCCCGGGTATATCTATTGACACCAAATCTTTTGTTCATTAATCCGGCATAGCAGGATTTAAAATAAATTAACATGACCAAAGAACAAAAAAATGAAGTGATTGAATTGTTGAAAGATAAATTCAGTCAATACAACAACTTCTATGTTACCGATACTGAAGCATTAACAGTTGCACAGGTTGGTAAATTACGCAACGAATGTTTCAATAAACAGGTTGAAATGAAGGTTGCTAAAAACACGCTTATTAAAAAGGCAATGGAATCTTTAGATAGTGAAAAGTATGCAGGAATGTATGATTCCTTGCATAAAGTAACTGCTCTTATGTTTTCTGAAAATCCGAAAGAACCTGCTTTAATCCTTAGTTCGTTTCGTAAAGAAAGCAAAGGTGAAAAACCAGTTTTAAAAGCTGCTTTCATTAATGGTGATGTTTACATGGGTGATAACAACCTGGTGAATTTAACCAAGATCAAAAGCAGGAATGAATTAATCGGGGAAGTTATCGGGTTATTGCAATCACCTGCTAAGCGTGTACTGGCGGCTTTATTACATCATCACGAAAAACAAGCTGAAGGTGCAACAACTGAAGCACCTTCAACTGCAGATGCTCCTGCAACTCCGGAAGCATCCGCTCCTGAAACTAAAGAGGTTCCTGCAACTTCAGAAGCATCCGCTACTGAAACAAAAGAGGCTCCTGCAACTCCAGAAGCATCTGCTTCAACAGCAACAGAAGCTCCTGCAACTCCGGAAGCATCCGCTACTGAAATAACAGAGGCTCCTGCAACTCCAGAAGCATCTGCATCAACAGCAACAGAAGCTCCCGCAACGCCAGAAGCACCGGCAGCTACTGAAGAACCAAAAGCAGAATAAGAATAATCAAAATATCAAAGCGTTAGCTTTAATAACCCAGGCCTGAGGGAAAATAAAGGCAAAATTTTTTTAAACCCTCCGTCGGAGTAATAAACTGTGAAGACGGAAAAAATTTTAAATAACATGGCAGACGTAAAACAATTAGCAGAACAACTGGTAGCTTTAACTGTAAAAGATGTACAGGAATTAGCTGATTTCTTAAAAACAGAATATGGTATTGAACCAGCCGCTGCTGCAGTAGTAATGAGTGGAGGTGGTGAAGGTGCAGCTGCTGCTGTTGAAGAAAAAACATCTTTTGATGTTATTTTGAAAAGCGGTGGTGCTTCTAAATTAACGGTAGTTAAAATCGTTAAAGAATTAACAGGCTTAGGCTTAAAAGAAGCAAAAGACCTTGTTGATGGTGCTCCAAAACCAATTAAAGAAGGTATTGATAAAGCTACAGCTGAAGAAATCGTAGCTAAATTAAAAGATGCGGGTGCAGATGTTGAAATTCAATAATGGGCATTTTAAAATTTATAAAAAACCCCTGATTTTTTCAGGGGTTTTTTTGTAAGTATATATTTAAGAGTAGAGATAATTTAATCAATTACCAAATAGGGATGAATTTTTAAATACGTTTCATTATCTATTAAAATAATTTTTTTCAAATCTTCCAATGATTTAAAAGGTCCATGCTGATTTCTATATTCCACTATCGCATTGGCAATTTTCCATTTAATATAAGGGTGCATCTTCAATTCATCTTTAGAAGCATTATTTAAGGAAATTTTATTAATGTTTGATTCTTCATGTCGTAATAAGGGTTTGATTTTTTGAAAAGTAGAATCAGGAAGTCCATACGTTTCTGATACCTGGTCAATAGAATAAAATCCTCCTAGTTTATTTCGGAAGTTGATGATCCTGGTGCTTAATTTTTCTCCAATACCTGGTAAGGAAATAAAACCTTCAATATCCGCTTTATTTATGTCAATGGCTTCATAGTTGGTTGACCGTATATTTTTTGTGGTAGTTTTTAAATCATTGAATTTCGGATAATTATTATTAGCATATGACTTCTCTGTTTTACCATCAATTTTAATAAATGGCTCAAGGCGTAAAAATTCATTTTTGTTTAATCCATAAATGCGTTGCAGGTCTGCTGATGCTCTAAATTGTCCCCCTTTCCCGGTATAATTTAAAATAGTTTTGATGGTTTTATCTCTCAGCCCTAGTCGTTTCCAACCAGCAGCATCTATTTTATTAGGGTCAAAATAAAATAACTCTCCTTTTAAGGGTTTTGTATATGTTTCTGTACTTTTTTCATATGAAAATGATTGAAGATTTTCTTCAGCATATATTGAATTTGCTGATTTTGATTCCAATGAATTCACCAATCTAGTCCATTCTGTATCTGTTATTATGGGAATTGTGTTATCCTTTACAGGAATAAAAGCGGGAAAGAAGATTACACTTACTAAAATGAAAATTAATATCATCACCCCAATTCTTTCTTTCCTGGAAAAATACAAGTAATCTTTTATGAATTTCCTTGTGGTCATGATTAATTGAAGTTACTTCACGGAGTAGGGCAAAAAAATACTACGAAATGGTAATTTTTTTAACTCATCAGTTTGTATTTTCTGGCTTAATACTTGAGAGAAAGTTTTCTTGTTTGTAAGGGTTAATTCCTTACCTTTGCTGTCCTTTAATTTTGGCCAAATACATTTTGACGTTCCAAATCATGATTAATTAGTTGAGTTTCAATTGCTTTTATTTTTTATACATAAAGGCCAGCTATTGATTTGGATAAGTCCTGAACTTTTTAAAACCGGTTTTAAACGCATATGGCTTCAACAAAAACGAATGTCCGGGTTGATTTCGGGAAGATTAAGCACCTTGCCGAGACACCAGACTTACTCGAAGTACAGATTCAATCCTTTAAGGAATTTTTTCAGTTAGAAACAACACCCGATCGCAGAAATATCGAGGGATTGTTCCGTGTGTTCAGGGAAAACTTTCCCATCAATGACACCCGAAACATTTTCATGCTTGAATTTCTTGATTACTTCATCGATCCACCTCGTTATACGATCGAAGAATGTATGGAAAGGGGTCTAACTTATGCAGTTCCCTTGAAAGCTAAATTACGACTCAGTTGTAATGACGAAGAGCACGTTGACTTTCAGACTATTGTTCAGGATGTATTCCTGGGAAATATTCCTTACATGACTCCACGTGGCACTTTCGTAATCAATGGAGCTGAAAGGGTAGTAGTTAGCCAGTTGCATCGCTCACCCGGTGTATTCTTTGGACAATCTGTGCATCCAAACGGTACAAAAATATATTCAGCCCGTGTAATTCCTTTCAAAGGTGCATGGATGGAATTTGCTACTGATATCAATAATGTGATGTATGCTTACATCGATCGTAAGAAAAAATTTCCGGTTACTACTTTACTGCGTTCTATTGGTTTTGAAACAGATAAGGATATCCTGGAACTTTTCGGAATGGCCGATGAAGTGAAATCAGATAAGAAAACTCTAGATAAATATGTCGGTAAGCGCCTTGCTGCCCGTGTGTTAAGGAGTTGGGTGGAAGATTTTGTGGATGAAGATACTGGCGAAGTTGTTTCAATTGAAAGAAACGAAATCGTGCTTGAAAGAGATTCAGTGCTGGATGAAGGAGCCATTGAGATGATCAGTGATATGGATGTAAAGAGTGTTTTTATCCAGAAAGAAGATGTTGGTGGAGACTATGCTATTATATATAATACCTTAAATAAAGATACCTCTAACAGTGAATTAGAAGCAGTTCAGCATATTTACCGCCAATTGCGTGGTGCCGATGCTCCGGATAATGAAACTGCCCGAGGAATTATTGATAAATTATTCTTTAGTGATAAGCGTTATGATCTGGGTGAAGTAGGACGTTATAAAATTAACCGCAAACTAAATCTGCAGAATCCATTAACACAAAAAACATTAACCAAGGAAGATATCATCGAGATCATTAAATACCTTGTTCGTTTAACAAATGGCAAGGCTGATATCGATGATATTGATCACCTGAGCAATCGTCGTGTACGTACTGTTGGAGAACAGTTGTATGCACAGTTTGGAGTGGGTCTTGCCCGTATGGCACGTACCATCCGTGAAAGGATGAACGTTCGTGATAACGAGGTATTTACTCCTGTTGACCTGATCAATGCAAGAACACTTTCTTCAGTTATCAATTCATTCTTTGGAACTTCACAGTTGTCTCAATTCCTGGATCAAACAAACCCATTAAGTGAGATCACGCATAAGCGTCGTATCTCAGCACTTGGACCAGGCGGTTTAAGCAGGGAAAGAGCAGGTTTTGAAGTTCGTGATGTACACTATTCGCATTACGGTCGTTTGTGTACCATTGAAACACCTGAAGGTCCGAACATTGGTTTGATCTCCACACTTTGCGTACATGCCAAGATCAATGAAATGGGCTTTATAGAAACCCCTTACCGCAAAGTAAAGGATGGCAAAGTGAATATGAAGGAACTCATTTTTCTGAGTGCTGAAGAAGAAGATGAAGCCAGGATTGCACAGGCAAATACACCTTTAGATGATAAAGGGCAATTTGTTGAAGAAAAAATTGTAAGTAGAGAAACAGGTGATTTCCCTATACTGGAAGCCAATGATGTTGAATTTATGGATGTTGCACCCAACCAGATCGTAGGGCTAAGTGCTTCCTTGATTCCGTTCCTGGAACATGATGATGCAAACCGTGCACTGATGGGATCAAACATGCAGCGCCAGGCAGTTCCGTTAATTCGTCCGGATGCTCCTATTGTTGGAACTGGCTTAGAAGGTAAGGCTGCTCGTGATGCTCGTATCCAGATACATTCTGACGGTAATGGTGTAGTTGAATTTGTAGATGCAAACGAAATTCATGTGCGTTATGAAAGGGATGAAATGGAAAAGCTGGTAAGTTTTGAAGAAGACCTGGTGGTATATCGCCTAACCAAATTTGTAAAAACAAACCAGGAAACCTGCATCAACCTGAAGCCTGCCGTTAAAAAAGGGCAGCGTGTTAAGAAAGGTGATTTCTTAACAGAAGGTTATGCCGTTCAAAATGGTGAATTAGCATTAGGTAAGAACCTGAAAGTAGCCTTTATGCCTTGGAAAGGATACAACTTTGAAGATGCCATTGTGATCAGTGAAAGAGTTGTTCGGGAAGATATGTATACCTCCGTTCACATTTCTGAATATGAACTGGAAGTAAGGGATACCAAGTTAGGCGAAGAAGAATTAACGCCTGATATTCCAAACGTATCGGAGGAGGCAACAAAAGATCTTGACGAAAATGGTATTATACGCTTAGGTGCGCATATACGTGAAGGTGATATCCTGATCGGTAAGATCACACCTAAAGGAGAATCAGATCCTACACCGGAAGAAAAATTATTACGGGCTATTTTTGGTGATAAAGCCGGGGATGCTAAGGATGCTTCATTGAAAGCGCCCAATGGTGTTGAAGGTGTTGTAATCGGTAAGAAACTTTTCCAGCGTGCTAAGAAAGATAAGAATGCCAAAATTCGCGAAAAGGCTTCTTTGGAAAAATTAGATAAGATTCATGAAAGGAATACTACTGAAGTTTTGGAAGTTCTGTTATCAAAATTACAGGCACTGTTAAAAGAAAAACCATCAGCTGGTGTTAATAATAACTTCGGAGAAGTGCAAATAGGTAAAGGAGCCAAATTTACCCAGAAAAACCTATCACAACTGGATTACCAGAACATCAATCCATTGGGTTGGACCGGTGATGCTACTATAGACGGGCAGATCAATACACTTCTACACAATTACAATATCAAGTACAACGAAGAATTAGGAAGATATAAAAGAGAGAAGTTTAATATTTCTATTGGTGATGAATTACCTGCCGGTGTATTGAAACTGGCCAAAGTTTACCTGGCTGTAAAACGTAAGTTGAAAGTTGGTGATAAGATGGCCGGTCGTCACGGTAATAAAGGAATTGTGGCCAGGATAGTAAGGGCAGAAGATATGCCTTTCCTGGAGGATGGAACCAATGTTGATATAGTTCTGAATCCGCTTGGCGTACCAAGTCGTATGAACCTGGGGCAGATCTATGAAACAGTATTAGGCTGGGCAGGAGAAAAGCTGAACACACAATTTGCTACGCCCATATTTGATGGTGCAACAGTTGAAGAGATCGGCAATTATATTGAGAAAGCCGGTTTACCAAGTTTCGGTCATACATACCTGTATGATGGAGAGACGGGTGAACGTTTTCACCAGAAAGCAACTGTAGGAATTATCTATGTAATCAAACTTCACCACATGGTGGATGATAAGATGCATGCCCGTTCAATTGGACCATACAGTTTGATTACGCAGCAGCCTTTGGGTGGTAAAGCCCAATTTGGTGGTCAGCGTTTTGGTGAGATGGAAGTATGGGCACTCGAAGCATATGGTGCATCAAACATTCTGCAGGAATTGTTGACACTGAAGTCGGATGATATTATTGGCCGCGCCAAAACTTATGAGGCGATCGTTAAAGGTGATAATATTCCAAGACCAGGCGTTCCTGAATCGTTCAACGTATTGGTGCATGAATTGAGAGGTTTAGGATTAGACTTGAAATTCGAATAAAGCGCCTGTCCTCCAAAGGGGGGACTTAGATTGCAGAGTTCTTTTTGATTTAATCTTTATATAAGAGGTTTAGTGACTTTGCAAAAAGATAGGATTCGTTGAAAAGCCTGGGCTGTGTGCAGATGGCCTTTCCCTTCGGGGAAATTCGGGATGGGGCCAATAGCGAACAGAACGTTGAAGAGTGCGACGCAACGAAAGCTGAATAGTGTTGATCTCGATGGTAACAAAATACTAATAACAAGTATCGAAGGGATTCCTTCGGAAAAACTGAAACAAAATATGGCATTCAAAAAAGAAAATCGTCCGAGAGCCGCTTTTTCTAAAATTACAATCGGGTTGGCATCGCCAGACTCTATACTGGAACGCAGTTATGGAGAGGTGTTGAAACCTGAAACCATTAACTATCGTACTTACAAACCGGAACGTGATGGTTTGTTTTGCGAAAGAATTTTTGGACCGGTTAAAGATTATGAATGTGCCTGCGGAAAGTATAAGCGTATCCGTTATAAGGGTATTGTTTGTGACCGTTGCGGTGTTGAAGTAACCGAGAAAAAAGTGCGTCGGGAAAGAATGGGTCACCTGAAATTAGTGGTACCTGTTGTTCATATCTGGTATTTTAAAAGTCTTCCTAATAAGATCGGTTATTTATTGGGCGTAAGTTCAAAGAAGCTGGAAAGCATTGTGTATTATGAAAGATATGTGGTGATCCAGGCCGGTTTGCGTGCCGATAAGGGACAGGTGCATGCGGATCTTTTAACAGATGAGGAATATCTGGACATCCTGGATACATTACCCAAAGAAAACCAGATGTTGCCGGATGAAGATCCCAATAAATTTATTGCTAAAATGGGTGCAGAAGCGGTGCATGATATGTTGCAGCGCATAGACCTTGATCAGTTAAGTTTTGATCTAAGGAATACGGCAGCTACTGAAACTTCGCAGCAACGTAAAGCAGATGCTTTAAAGCGCTTAAGCGTAGTAGAGAGTTTCCGTGATGCAAATACAAGAA
Source organism: Chitinophagaceae bacterium (assembly GCA_013696395.1). GTDB lineage: Bacteria > Bacteroidota > Bacteroidia > Chitinophagales > Chitinophagaceae > JACCYQ01. Next base: position 14,674 of record JACCYQ010000220.1, on the reverse strand, counting down.
TCAATAACCGTCCTGAATGGATGGTGATGCAATATATTCCGGTTATACCTCCTGAACTTCGTCCTTTGGTTCCTTTGGATGGAGGTCGATTTGCATCTTCTGATCTGAATGATCTTTACCGCAGGGTTATCATCCGTAATAATCGTTTGAAAAGATTGCTGGAGATTAAAGCTCCTGAAGTAATCTTAAGAAATGAAAAAAGGATGTTGCAGGAAGCAGTGGATTCATTGTTTGATAACAGCCGTAAATCAAATGCTGTAAAAGCAGAAGGTGGACGTGCATTGAAATCACTCAGTGATGTTTTGAAAGGTAAACAAGGTCGTTTCCGTCAAAATCTGTTAGGGAAGCGTGTTGACTATTCTGGTCGTTCAGTTATTGTGGTAGGACCAGAATTGAAATTGCATGAGTGTGGGTTACCAAAAGATATGGCAGCGGAATTATTCAAGCCATTTATTATTCGCAAATTAATTGAAAGAGGTATCGTTAAAACGGTGAAGTCGGCCCGTAAACTGGTTGACAAAAAGGAAGCTGTTGTTTGGGATATTCTTGAAAATATATTGAAAGGTCACCCGGTAATGTTGAACCGTGCACCAACGTTACACCGTTTATCAATCCAGGCCTTCCAGCCAAAATTGATTGAAGGAAAAGCTATCCAGCTTCACCCATTGGTGTGTTCTTCTTTTAACGCTGACTTTGATGGTGACCAGATGGCGGTACACGTACCATTGAGCCATGCTGCCATTCTTGAAGCTCAGTTGCTGATGCTTGCATCACATAATATTCTGAATCCACAGAATGGTACACCCATTACTCTTCCTTCACAGGACATGGTATTGGGATTGTATTACATTTCAAAAGGAAAGAAAACTACCGACACGGAGAAAGTGAAAGGTGAAGGCAAAGTATTTTATTCTTCAGAAGAAGTAATTATTGCCTATAACGAAGGCATCGTTGAATTACATGCATGGATTAAAGTAAAAGCCAATGTTCTTGAGAATAATGAATTGAGTAGTAAACTTATTGATACCACAGTAGGTCGTGTATTATTCAACCAGTCTGTTCCTAAAGAGGTGGGTTTTGTAAATGCATTATTAACCAAGAAAAACCTTAGGGAGATCATTGGAGATATTATAACCATCACCAGTATCCCAAAAACTGCTAAGTTCCTGGATGAGATCAAAACCATGGGATTCCGCATGGCATTTCAGGGTGGTTTATCGTTCAACATTAATGACCTCATCATTCCTGCGATAAAAGAAGAGTTGCTGGAAAATGCAAAAGTTGAGGTGGATGAGGTTTGGGATAATTACAATATGGGTTTGATCACCAATAACGAACGTTATAACCAGATAGTTGATATCTGGAGTAGAGTAGATACCCGTTTAACTGAAACTTTGATTCGTGAACTGGCGGCAGATAAACAAGGATTTAATTCTGTTTATATGATGCTTGATTCAGGTGCCCGTGGCTCTAAACAACAGATCAAGCAGCTGGCCGGGATCAGGGGATTAATGGCTAAACCACGTAAATCGGGTTCTACTGGTTCAGAAATTATTGAAAATCCGATCCTTTCCAACTTCAAAGGTGGATTGAATGTATTAGATTATTTTATCTCTACACACGGTGCACGTAAAGGTTTGGCGGATACTGCACTTAAAACTGCTGATGCCGGTTATCTTACCCGTCGTTTAGTGGACGTTGCACAGGATGTTGTAATAACAGAAGAAGATTGCGGTACATTAAGAGGAATTGCAACCACTGCATTAAAAGATAATGAAGATATTATTGAACCATTAAGTGACAGGATCGAAGGTCGTACATCCGTTCATGATATTTATAATCCATTGACAGATGAATTGATTGTTGAAGCGGGAACTGAAATCAGTGAACCCATTGCCAGGCATATTGAAGAAGTGGCTATTGAAGCAGTTGAAATCCGTTCGGTATTGACCTGCGAAAGCCGCCGTGGTGTTTGTGTAAAATGTTATGGTAAAAACCTGGCAACAGGTTACCTGGCACAGAAGGGTGATGCGGTTGGTATCATTGCAGCTCAATCAATTGGTGAACCAGGTACGCAGTTAACATTACGTACATTCCACGTAGGTGGTGTTGCGGGTTCTGCTTCAGTAGAATCTTCACTGGTAGCAAAGTTTGACGGTATGGTTCAATTTGATGGATTAAGAACTGTAGTTACTACTAATAATGAGGGAGAAAAAGTGCAGGTTGTTATCGGTCGTACTGGCGAAGTGCGTATCATGGATGTAAAAGCTGACCGGTTGTTAATTACTAATAACGTGCCTTATGGGGCTTCATTAAAAGTAAAGGATGGTCAACATGTAAATAAGGGTGATGTGATTTGCTCTTGGGATCCTTACAATAATGTAATTATTGCGGAAGTTAATGGTAACGTTCGTTTTGAAAACGTAGTAGAAGGTATAACTTATCGTGAAGAAGCCGATGAACAAACAGGGCACCGCGAAAAAGTTGTTATTGAAACAAAAGATAAAGCCAGAATTCCTTCCATTTTTGTAGAAGGAAAAGAAATAAAATCATACAACTTACCTACGGGTAGTCATATAATTAAGGAAGAAGGGGAAGAAGTAAAAGCTGGCCAGGTTATCGTGAAAATACCCAGAATTCTTGGTAAGCTCCGGGATATCACCGGTGGTCTTCCAAGGGTAACTGAATTATTCGAAGCACGTAACCCGAGTAATCCTGCGATTGTAAGCGAAATTGACGGTGTGGTTAGTATGGGTACTATTAAAAGAGGTAACCGGGAAATTATTATAGATGCTAAAGATGGTGTTACCAAAAAATACCTGGTTCCATTAACCCGCCAGATTTTAGCACAGGATGGAGATTTTGTAAAAGCAGGTGTTGCTTTGAGCGATGGCCAGGTGGCACCGTTCGATATACTATCTATTAAAGGTCCGTTTGCCGTACAGGAATATGTAGTGAATGAAATTCAGGAAGTTTACCGTTTGCAGGGTGTACGTATCAATGATAAACACATTGAAGTAATTGTAAGACAAATGATGCGTAAGGTGAATATTGTTGATCCTGGTGATACACGCTTTTTAGAAGATGACCTGACAGACAAATTTGAATTCCTGGAAGAGAATGATTGGGTGTTTGATAAAAAAGTAGTTACCGATCCGGGAGAAAGCACTAAACTTCGTCCAGGCCAGATCGTTAGTCTGCGTGAAGTAAGGGAAGAGAATTCCATTCTTCGCCGGAATGATAAAAAGCTTATTGAGTTCCGTGATGCCAAAGCAGCCACATCGGCCCCGACTTTATTGGGGATTACCAAAGCATCACTGGGTACACAAAGCTGGATATCGGCAGCTTCTTTCCAGGAAACCACCAAAGTTTTATCATCAGCAGCCATACAGGGTAAAGCAGATGAAATGATGGGACTGAAAGAAAATGTTATAACAGGTCACCCGATACCTGCTGGAACTGGCTTGCGTGAATTTGATAACATGATCGTTGGTAGTAAAGAAGAATATGAATTGTTGCAAACCACCCGTGAGGCAATGGCTTTTGATGAAGAAGAATAATTAAAATAATGGTTAGCAGAAAATTTACCTTTCTGCATTACCAGGAAATAAAAGAAAAGTAGGAAGCAAACCTTCCTACTTTTCTTTATAAAAAGGTCCATTAAATTAATATCGTATTCTTAACCATAGAATGAGTTTAAAATACAGTATAATGGTCTGTGAAAGCTTTTAACAATTTTCTTTTAGTGCAAGGGTATATCTTGCGACCAAAGGTTCTGAAAATGAAAAATATTTCTACAATTTTAAGTGTACTCGCACTTTTATTAATCGCTGTATTGTTTTACCTCCACTTCAGTTCAGGCAATACGTCCAAAATTTCATCAAGATCAGATAGTTCTGACAGCACCTTTACCAGTGATGAATTTCGTATCGCCTATTTTGAAATGGATTCTTTAGAAAACAATTTTGAAATGGTAAAGGAAGTAAAAAATGAACTGACGAAAAAGGAGGAAGCCATTAATACTGAGTTAACACGTTTGGAAAAAAATTATCGGGACAAGATCACAAAATATCAAAACCAGGGTCCCACTATGACGCAGGTTCAATCTGAAGCCGCCCAGCGCGATGTAATGCAGATGCAACAAAATATCCAGAATCGTAAACAGGCGCTTGACCAGGAATACCAGGATTTTTACATGCGGCAAATGAAAAGTGTAAAGGATAAGATTGAAGGATTTTTGAAAGACTACAATCAATCAAAAGGCTATTCATATATTGTTGCGCATGAACCAGGTTTATTTTATTACCGGGATTCAATTTATAATATTACCCAGGATGTAATAAAAGGATTGAATAATCTGCATAAGAAAAAGTAAATCATCTTTGTCTATCAATAGCAGCTTAAAAAATTTCAATAAATTAACCCGGTAAATTTGCCGGGTTTTTGTTTGAATTTACACCGGGATATAATCGCTGTAAAAAACTTATCTTGAAATAGTATTTATGGAAGACATCGATAAACTTTTTAAAACGTTTTCATCCTTGCGGGTCGGTGTAATCGGCGATGTTATGCTTGACACTTATATGTGGGGCAATGTAGAGCGTATTTCCCCTGAAGCACCGGTTCCAGTTGTAAGTATGCATCACCGTGAACAGCGCATAGGAGGAGCTGGAAATGTAGCGCTCAATATCTGTTCTTTAGGTGGCAAAGCATCTATTATTTCAGTTATCGGCAATGATGAAGAGGGGAAGAAATTGCAGGATTTATTTAACGAAAATCAAATTGATACTTCTTATCTGGCGCAATCCGGGGATCGCATCACCACTAATAAAATACGAATCATCAGCCGTAATCAGCAAATGATGCGCCTGGATGCTGAAATAACTAATGACTTAAATAGTGAACTGGAAAATCTGTTATTTGAAAGCCTTACTCAATTTATCAATAAAGAAAAGCCAAACATAATTATTTTTGAAGATTATAATAAGGGCGTGCTAACAGAAAATTTTATTTCCAGGGCCATCAGCCTTTGCCGGCGAAAAAAGGTAATTACTGCTGCAGATCCTAAAAGGAAAAATTTTTTTTCCTATCGGCATGTTGATATTTATAAACCTAATCTAAAAGAAGTTAAAGAAGGTCTCAACTTAATTTTTGATGAAGTAAGCCTTTCATTATTGAAAAATATCCATGCTGAAATTCACAAATTGCTAAAACATCGTGTATCCCTTATAACATTATCCGAAAAGGGAATTTTTTACCAGGATTCAAACAATGCTGCCATTATACCTTCGCACATGCGAAAGATATCTGATGTATCAGGTGCAGGTGATACGGTTATTGCAGTTGCATCACTTGTATATGCTGCCACCCAAAATGCCCACCTTATGGCTGAAGTAGCCAATATTGCCGGCGGCCTGGTTTGCGAAGAAGTTGGAACGGCAGCTGTCAAAAAAGAAAAATTGTTACAGGAATGTATGTTCTTATTATCCTAATGGAAATATAATAATTCCGAGACTGGTTTATATAAGTTTAAAACTGATGATTAAAATGAAAAAATTTTCAATAGCAATACACGGAGGGGCAGGTACCATTTTAAAAAAGGATATGACCAAGGAACTTGAGTCCGCTTATTTGGATGGCCTGCGGGAAGCGCTGTTATCCGGATATACTGTATTAGAAAATGGAGGAACATCATTACTGGCTGTTGAGACTGCGGTATCAAATCTTGAAAACAACATATTGTTCAATGCGGGCAGGGGCTCCGTATTCAGCCATAATGGCTTACATGAAATGGATGCAGCAATCATGAATGGCAAAACGCTGGATGCCGGTGCTGTGGCTGGAGTAACAAATATTGCCAACCCCATAAAATTGGCAATGCTTGTAATGCAAAACAGTGAGCATGTATTATTGAGTGGGCAAGGTGCAAATGATTTTGCAACAGAGCAGGGATTTTCTTTTGAACAAAATGAATATTTTTTCAGCCAGTTGCGATACGATCAATGGCAGGTTTTACTGGGTTCAGATAACTATGCATTGGATCATTCAAATCCTGTTAATGAAATAAAAGATGGGAAAAAGTTTGGAACCGTTGGGGCTGTTGCATATGACCAGTTCGGAAATGTTGCCGCCTCAACCAGTACAGGGGGCATGACCAATAAAAAATATGGCAGAATAGGGGACAGCCCTTTAATTGGCTGCGGTACCTATGCTAATAATAAAACTTGTGCAATCAGTTGTACCGGTCATGGTGAACCGTTTATAAAAGCAGTTGCGGCGTATGATGTAAGCTGCCTGATGGAATATAAAGGAATGAGTTTACAGCAGGCAATGAATGAAGTAGTACATGTAAAACTTGTTAAGCTGCAGGGCGAAGGCGGAATGATTGGTGTGGATAGCCATGGAGATACAGCGATGATTTTTAATAGCGCCGGAATGTACCGGGCAAGCAAATCCAGCGATAGTAAAATGGAAATTGCAGTTTATAAATAAAACTGGTTTCTTATTAATTAAGCAAACCAGTTTTGATAAAATATTTACATGAAAAAATATGCGGTTATCGTGGCTGGTGGAACCGGCAAAAGAATGCAAAATGATATACCAAAGCAGTTTCTGTTAATAAATAATAAGCCGGTTTTATTTTATACACTAAATGTTTTTTTGAAAACATTTAATGATCTTCAGATCATCCTGGTATTGCCTGTTGAATTTATGTCAATGGGCAGGGAAATTATAGATGGATATTTTAACAATGAAAGAATAATTATTACGGCTGGTGGCGATACCCGTTTTCAATCAGTAAAAAATGGCTTGCAACTGGTGGTTGAAGAATCCATTGTTTTCGTACATGATGGCGTAAGGTGTCTATTATCTCCAGATCTGATAAAACGATGTTATGACCAGGCTATTGAAACCGGCTCTGCTATACCGGCAATTGCTATCAAAGACAGTGTACGTATCATTACGGACGAAGGGAATGAAGCATTAGATCGTTCAAGCATAAAATGTATCCAGACTCCACAAACTTTTCACAGCAAAATTTTATTACCCGCATTTAATATTGATTATAAAGACAAGTTCACCGATGAGGCAACGGTAGTGGAAGCGTATGGCTTAAAAGTTTTTTTGATAGAGGGTGAAGAAAATAACATCAAGATCACCCGCCCGGTTGACATGCTGGTAGCAGAAAAGTTGATAGGAGATTTTAGTTAAGTGCCCATTGCATTTTATTTTTTTAAAAGATTTACCGGGAAAGGTAAATTGTTATAATGCCAATGATAATAGGATTCATTCATCGGCCCGAAATTTTCATAGAAACTTTTAACTCCAGGCAAATCACTTCCTTCAAAATCAAGAAATAATTCAGAACCTGCAAATTCTTTTATAATGCAATCAAATAGAAAATGATTAGCAGAAAGGCGCCTGCCTTTTTCAGTATTTGTATTCATAACATTATATATCCGTTTTGAATCCGATAACAACAATGCAGAAGCAATCATATAGCCTTCCTCATCTTTGATTTCCCTGATGATACATTGATCATTCGCCTGTAAATAGTGACATAGTACAGAAAATTGGTGGTAATGTTTTTCTTTTACACCGGGCATCCTGTTTCCATAATGTGACCGGAAATTTTGAATAGCTGCATCAATATTAGTGGCATTATGGTATTCCATATTATGCTTTAGAGCTATTTTTAAATTATTCAAAAGATCGGTTTTGTATTTTATGCGCAGGTTGTTATAATCTGTTTTAAGATCAAGAATGTAATTGGTTAAAATATGTGCGTGTTGCCATTCAGCGGTTTCCGCGTTGCCATAATTAAAAACCCAATCTCCATACCTGGTAAATGAAGTAATCTTTTTTACCAGTTGATTTATAAATTCGCCGGGCCATTTCCCAAACCAACCACCTTGTTGCATAAAAGGGGGCTGGTAACAGTAACGTATACCCATTTTTTTATTCCATATTAATGGCATTACTGCTTCATAATCATTTATCAATAGCGCATCCCAGTTTTCCGCCATATGATTTAAATAATATGAATAACCATAGATCAAACCATTTGGGGCATTGTCAATACATTCATCCCATTTTTTGAAATTGATCTGTGCATGTGGCAGGTATGTAATTCCGGGGATGTTCATTTACAAACTTATCCACTCACTGAGTGAAGAGGTTTTAACCTGTGAAAAATCAATGCTGAATGAAATAGTTTTAAAAAACCGGCCTTTTTTGTCTATGGTTGATTGAATGTAATCTTTATACACATTGCTATACAGGACAGGCATATAAATATTTAATACATTTTTAAATAAAGAGATTTGCAAACCGGCATTGAATAAAAATCTGTCCGATTCAGCATCCTTTTCCCATGCCCCTGCATAGGTTCCGGCATCGGCGTATATCTTTAAAGGGATTTTTACGGGCAGAACCTGTAATGGATTAATGGATTCAGGTATTGTTGTTGAAAAATTAACCGCCATTAACCAGTCATCGGTTTTTCCTGTTTTCTCGGCAAGTAAATCTGTTCTTACTTTAAAACCTCCATCCCTTATCATCATCTGCTGGTTGGCAAATCCTTCAAATTCATTGCGGCCAACAAAATAATCACTATAGGTATAGTCTTCGTACCCATTGGCGCCGGTCATGTTCAGGTGATAACGATCGGTTTCAAATTGTTTGGCAATGGTTTTATTGCCAGTATATAAAAACTTACCCGCAAAAAAACGGACATCCATACCACCCTCAACACCATAATTGAAAAAATAATTTGCAGTGAGTGCCGAACGTACAAAATTCTTACCATGCTCCAGTTTTACCTCCAGATCATAAGGGTAAAGAGTTCTGAAATTTTCAATAGATAAACTTAATTGATGTAAAGTTCTTTTTTTCCCGGTGGTCCTGACTGCCGGGTATACGATGGTATCACCTCCTGCAAATAAAGAGTCCTGGTAAAAACGAAACTGGTCCTCATGTATAAAATAAGTTTTCCATTGTATATAGCTATGTATATTGGAAAGCGGATCTTTTTTAGGGAGTGTAAATCGTACTCCCGGTACCAGTTTTGTAAATGAAAGAACGGTTTTATTATCCTGTGAGTCTGTAAATTCATTCATGGAGAATTTAGCTGCGTTAACAAAGAGATCTATCTTCCGGAAATGTTTTCCAGGAAATAAACTATAATTTAATTTACTTAATCCCGTCAATTTTCCTGAGCCGGTTCCATACATGGGCGCAACAAAAAACTGTAATTTGGTGGGAGGTAATTTATAGTTTGAGATTAATCCGCCGATCATCAGTTTGTCATAGTAATTGGCACCTAATGCAGGACTGATGAGCAGGATGTTTTTGTCAAAGATTTCATTTTTTAGCTTGTTTATATCTAAGGGAGTTACAACTTTCCAGCCATGGATCTTTTTACCTGGTAAAAGGCCATTAATGGTGAAAAGGTCAAACAAACTATCCAAGTTCTTACCACTTGTTGTCTCCAAAGCCGTTTGCATATCAGTAGGAGTAACATGCTGAAATTTCTTTGTTAAAAAATAGCGTTGCATCCCATTATCAAAATCTTCACGTCCTATATATTCTTCAATCTTTTTAATGATCGCAGCTGCTTTATAATAGGGAATGATATTATAATTCATGGCACTCAGATCTTCAGATGAACTATTGGCGGGTTGATCCAGTTTCTGCCGTGCCTGTGTTTCAAAAAGTATCCGGGAATAATCTGGTGTGGATTGTTTATGAATTTGTTTTGATTGGGAGGAAACCCATTCTTCATACCGGTTTCCGTAATAGGTGTTTACTCCTTCGTCTAACCATGGCTGTTTCCGTTCATTATTGGCCAGGATGCTTTGGAACCAATTATGTCCTATTTCATGTTCAATCAGCATGGCAAGCGTACTGCTGTCCTGTATGCCGCTAATGATAGTAAAACCCGGGTATTCCATTCCGCCTGTAAAACCCTGCGGCCCGCTTACGATATTCACGGTTTGATAAGGATATTCTCCGATCCACTGGCTGCGTGTAGTTAAAGTATTCGCAATGGTTTCAAAACTATTTTTCCATAAATCTTCATCACCTGGCGGAAAAAAAATAAAGGCTTCAACATTTTTATTGTTTAATGGAACAGACAGGTTTTTTACAATGAGATGAGTACTTGCTACCCATGCAAAATCAGTTACATTTTCCTGTTTAAAATGCAAGGTTTTAAAACTTGTAGAAATGGGTGCTTCAAGCTTCTGCCCGGTTACATTTCCCTTTGGAAGCCTGAGACTTTTGTTGATTTCATTTTTAGGTGCTTCCCGGTTTAACATCCAATGCTTTTCCTTTTCATCCTGCAGAACACCGGTAGCGGCTACAACATAATCTGCCGGAAGGGTGATGCGTACATCATAATTTCCAAATTCATTATAAAATTCACCCTGGTCAAGATATGGCATGGGATGCCAGCCATGCGCATCATAAACTGCAGGTTTAGGATACCATTGCGTTACCTGGTATTGCTGATCCACATGACCACCCCTCGAAAAATTGTAGGGTAGTTTTATGTGAAATGGTGTTGTTATTTCTACACTATTACCTGGAAGCAGCGGAACTGGCAACATTACTTTTATAATGTCAATATGTTCAGGATGATCTTCAGTTTGGGCTGTAATATCATTAATCTTAAATTCCAGTCTATTGATATAACCCTTGTCTTCTTTGGCCGAAAAATAAAAAGCAGTATTACCATTTTTTAAAAGCTGTTCGCTGAAAGCTGTACGATCATTTTTAAATGCATTGGGCCAGATATGAAACCAGATAAAATGCAAGGTATCAGGGGAATGATTGGTATATACGATTCTTTCAAATCCATCCAGGGTATGTTCTTCGGTGTTTAAGGAAACATCTATATCATGATTCACTTCTTGTTGCCAGTATGAAACGGATTTATTCGGCTGAGAAAAACCAGCATTCAATAAAAGGAAGAAGTGTATCAGGAGGAAAAAAGCTTTTCTCAAAATGAGCGTGTTTTACCAAAAATAAATTGCCGTTGCCAGCATTAAAAATATAATTTGAAACGCAGCGTAGCGTTTTTTATTTTCCTTTTCCGGTAAATATGATGCGTACGGTATGCAGCATAATTTTAAAATCAAGTGCAAGCGATATGTTTTCAATATAAAGCAGGTCAAACCGGCTTCTTTCTATCATCTCTTCAACATTTTCGGCATACCCGAATTGCACCATTCCCCATGATGTCAGGCCGGGTTTTACTTTTAAAAGATATTTATAAAAGGGAGATCGCATTACGATCTGGTCAATGTAAAATTTTCTTTCAGGCCTCGGTCCTACCAGGCTCATGTCGCCTTTTAAAATATTCCAGAGTTGCGGTAATTCATCCAGCCTCCACTTACGCATAACCTTTCCCCATGGTGTAATTCTTTTATCATGATCAGATGATAATGCAGGGCCTTCTTTTTCTGCATCCGGGTACATCGATCTGAATTTATACATCATGAACGGTTGTCCTTTATATCCTATGCGTTCCTGCGAATAAATCACTGGTCCGGGTGAAGTGATCCGTAACCTGAAAATGACATATAATATCAGGGGGGATAATAAAAATATCCCGGCTGTTGACATAAAAATGTCGATTAATCTTTTAACGGGTTGTTGCCATTCAGGCATCAAATTCGTTTTTAAGGTAATCATAGGCGCCCCCAAAACATTACTGACTTTAACAGAACCGGAAAGAATGTCCAATGTGTCGGGAGGTATTCTTACTTCCACATTTTTTTCACTTAACTGGTTAATGATATTTTCTAATAAAGGTTTTTCTTTTTTTCCCAGGGCAATTACTACCTGGTGTATATTATTTTCATCAATGATTTTTTCCAGTTCATCTATATTGCCGAATTTCAAAAGTTGTTTAGGCAGCAAAGATCTTTCTTCTTTATTTCCTGTATTCAAAAAGCCAGTATACCGGAATCCTTCCTGGTGTAATGGTTCTGATGTTTCTTTAAAAAGTTGTAAAGCTTTTTCCTGGCTCCCAACCAACAAAGTATTAAAAAAAACTTCTCCTTTCATCAATTGTCTTTTAACCTTATTCAGAATGATCAGCCGGCCAAACCAGGTTAAAAGAAAATGCAGTAGAAACAAGCTTGCAAATGCACGATAATAATAATTGTAATCACTGTTTACATCGTCCAGGATTAACAGGAAAAAAAGAGCGGTTACTCCAAACAGGGAAGTAATAAAAGTCCTGGTAAATTCTAAAAGCCTGGATTTTTTATAAAGTTGCAAATAAGTACCCGATAAAGAATAGAGAATTAACCAACCGAGGGGGACCAAAAATAAACCTCTCCAGAAGTTTGCATCAATCTGAAGTTCATCATTTATTTTTAAAGGCTCTTCGAGCAGCCACTTTCTTACAAAATAAAAAGTCCCCCATACCAGCATGGCAGTGATTATATCTACAAAAGCATACCAGCTAATATGAATGGATTTTGAATTATTCATGAAGTGATCAGCGGGCTATATTGAGATTCCCAATTTTTTGCAGTATCAGGTGAGCTACATCCATGGCGGCATATCCATCCGTTTCACTTACCATGGTGGGTGTGTTATTTAAAATTGCATTACGAAATTCTTCCAATTCTTTTTTAATGGCATTCACTTCAGGTACAGGAGGATTAGCAATAGCAATCGTTTTAACACCATTCGGAGTTTCAATATCAAATGCAAATGCATTGGTGTCCTGGTCATCTTTTAATTTGATGATCTCTGTTTTTTTATTCAGGAAATCAATTCCTATGTAAGCATCTTTCTGAAACAATCGCATTTTCCGCATTTTTTTCATGGAGATCCTGCTGGAAGTGAGATTTGCTACGCAGCCATTATTAAATTCAATTCTTACATTGGCAATATCAGGCGTTTCAGTGATAACTCCTACACCGCTGGCCGAAATGGTTTTTACATCACTCTTTACAATACTTAAAACGATATCTATATCATGTATCATCAGGTCCAGTATCACACTTACTTCTGTACCCCTGGGATTGAATTGCGCCAGGCGATGCACTTCTATAAACATGGGATTCAGGTTTGCACCTTTCAAAGCCAGAAAAGCAGGATTGAACCTTTCTACATGGCCAACCTGGAATTTAATATTTGATTCCTGTACTAATTTGACCAGTTCCCTGGCTTCCTGCATCGTATGAGCAAGGGGTTTTTCCACAAATACATGTTTGCCCTTTATAATTGCTGCTTTGCAAAGCGTATAATGGTGATTGGTAGGAGCAACGATATCTACCGCATCACAGGCATCCATTAACGATTCGTAGTTATCAAATCTTTTTAAGCCATAAGTTTCTTCAACGGATGCTGCTGTGTTATCATCAGGTTCATAAAAACCTGCCAGTTCAACTTCATTAATCTCTTGCCAGTTATTCAAATGAAATTTACCCAAATGACCCGTACCGAACACGCCAACTTTTAACATATGAAAAATTAAGGGGCAAAGATAATATTCCTTTAGCAGCCCTGAATAAGAGTTGCGAAGTAATCTGGTTTCAATAAATTTTTAAGGATAAAGATGCGGTGTAGCTTTATTTGTTCTGCCTGAATATCAAATGCAGGAAGGTTGTAAACAATTTTAAAAAACGCCAAATTCAATTAACTAATCGGGGAGAGTAATAAATACAGACCTTCGGCGGACAGGCGAAATATTTTTTGTTTTATGTCCTTTACCGGTGGTGTCCTCCGCCAACAACACTTCACCGGGTTTAAAACAGCGCCTGTCTCCAAGCGAAGTTTCAATTTCAATTTCACCATCCAGTAAAATAATATATTGTTTTTGAGGCGCTGTATGGAAATCATAATCATACGAGGGGTCTACATCGCGAAAGATTATTTCCTTAGCGAATTTAGTCTCTGAAAGAAACCCGATGGGACCCGCATCTTTTAACGGTATGATGATATCTTCAAAATGACTGTCACCATTCGCATCGCTGTATATCCTGGTTATTTGAAACATACTTTTAATTGAAGATTAACCTGTTTGCATGTTCAATTTCGTCCTCGTTTATAGTATGTCCCATATCCTTATAAATTTTTTCCGTAACATCCGCATGCATATTTTGGAGAATTTGGGTTGTTGCATGAACTCTTTCAACCGGAATATGCATATCCGGATCACTGCTGCCAATAAATACAGGAGTGTTATTAAAATCACCTGAATAGTTTTCAGTGTAAATTTTATTACCAATTAATCCCCCGGTAAAAGCAGCCACGCCTCCATACAGCATGGCATTGCGGGCAACAAATTCAAGGGAAAGGCAGGCACCCTGGGAGAAACCGGTGAAATAGATATGTTCAACCGGAATGCCCTGGTCAATAATATCATCAACCAATTCTTTCAATAAATTTAGAGCAGATGAAAGCCAGGGTTCGTTTTGTTCAGGGACTGCCAAAAATGAAAGAGGATACCAGCTATTGCCTGTTGCTTCCGGAGCAAACAGCGCATACTCATCAACGTTCAAATGGGCTGCAAAACCCAGGATATCTTCAGCCGTGCCGCCCCTGCCATGAAGCATGATCAATGCTTTTTTTGCTTCTGAAATATTTTTACCCCTTGTTACGATGTTTTTTTTATGCATACCTGAATTATTTAATCTTATTTCTATCCTTG
>JACCYQ010000007.1 GCA_013696395.1 Chitinophagaceae bacterium | reverse complement strand
TCAAAATCGGTACGGTGGTCTTTGATCATTTTGTAGGGGTGAAAAACATAACTTCTAATTTGGCTTCCCCATTCTATTTTTTTCTTGGTGGCATTATTGGCGTTTTGAATAGCTTCCCTTTTACGCATTTCTTCTTCATGCAGGCGGCTCTTCAGCATGGTCATGGCCTTTTCACGGTTCTCACCTTGTGTACGGGCTTGCTGACATTCCACTATTATACCACTTGGCTTGTGCGTTAGTCTCACGGCTGTTTCTACTTTATTTACGTTTTGTCCGCCACTACCTCCACTTCTAAAGAATGCCCATTCCACATCGGCAGGGCTTACTTCAATTTCAATGGTATCATCAATTAACGGGTATACGTAAACGCTGGCAAAAGAAGTGTGCCTGCGTGCATTGCTGTCAAAAGGTGAAATACGAACAAGCCGGTGTACACCACTTTCCGCTTTCAAAAAACCATAGGCAAATGGGCCGTCAAATTGCAGGGTTGCAGATTTTATACCTGCTCCATCGCCATCCTGCCAATCCAGTTCGGATACACTCCAGCCCTGTTTTTCACCATACATGCGATACATTCGGGCCAGCATTTCGGCCCAGTCCTGGCTTTCTGTTCCCCCGGCGCCAGAATTGATCTGCAGTACTGCAGGCAATTCATCTTCAGGTTCATTGAGAGAACTTTTAAATTCTGCTTCTTCAATTTCTCTTTGGGCATTTTGCCATGCAGCTTTTACCTCTGTTTCTTCTGCTTCGCCTTCTTTCCAAAATTCAAAAAGCACTGCAAAGTCGTCTACAGCAGCGTTTACTTGCTCATATAACTTTGCCCAATACTCATTCAGCTTAATATCTTTCAGAATTTGTGTTGCACGTGCATTATCATTCCAGAAACCCGGAGAAAGGGTTAATTGCTTATCCTGGTCTATCTTATGTTGTCGGTTAGCGACGTCAAAGAAACCTCCTCAATCCATCAACGCGGGACCTTATATCTTTTAATTGCTCAATTGTCATAGGGCGCAAAGATAAAGAAGTTTGTAGTTTATAAATGCCCGTTTTTAATTGCTTAAATGAAAGAACTATTCAATAAAATTTTTTAATTCAAATAACAGTATCTGAGTGACCTGCTCTTTATTGAAATTATTGTCTGAAACAAATACCAGGCTGGGGTTTCCATTGGATAACCTGGGACCAAATGTTACGCCTTCTATATTGTCAATATTAATACCCAATTTATCCATATCTACCAGCAATTTTTTTTGAATTGGTTTAAAGCTGCCAGCAGTAAGTGATTTTATGGATGATACATCGCTTGCTTCAGAATGATCCGTCAGGAAAACTTTTATATTACTTGATTTTTGTCCGGCAGACCAGGAACGTTCCACCACAATCATTCTTTTATTACCTACATATAGAATTTCCGATACGCCATTTATCCGAAATGCATTTTCCGGTTTGGGCGTGTGCACTACGGGTTCTACCTGGTAAGCATATTGAAGAACCGGTTTCCTGGTTTCAATATCAAATTTTATCATTCGCACCCATGCAACTGAATCATGAAGCCCTGCCCTTTGACCGTCCTCATAAAGGGGTTCCTCCATACATGCATATAACATGTTTAAATGTTTGTTTAAAGAAAGAGATTCAAACGTTCCATTTCTACGTGGTCCTTTTTCTTCAGCTTTCATTTTAAAGATGGATGGAATTTTAAAACTGTCTGTTACTTTACCCTCCTGATTGGAAATATAAATAGCCGGATCAAGCAGAATGGTAATTTCATTGTTTATTAACCGCTCGCCTTCATTAGCCCATATAAATTGCTTATTTGTTGACAGGTAACGCAAAGATTCCGGGTCAGGACATTGAAATGGATCGTTGGCAAAAGACGGGAACATGGAACCATCGTAACGGCGAAGTGTATCTGCAGAAAGAAAACGGATGTCCTTCATTTTATTATTTATGATCCGGATAGCTGCCTTATAAAATCTTGCGGGGTTAAATGCAGACCGGTCATCGGATATCATATAGTAAACATCATCTTCAATATGGTAATCAATGGATGAAAGGCCCCCAACCGCAGTTTGTTGAAACTTTGTATTAAATGGAATTTCATATACATCAAGCAAGTGCAATGAAGGCTCCAGCAATGAAACAGTTGTTGAAACTTTAGATGTAGAACATGCCGCTAAAATAAAAATCACCCAAAGTGAGAGTAACACTTTTTTTCTCATTGAGCAAAGAAACCAATATTTATAACTGCTTTTTACCAGGTTTTAAAATAGCTGATATTAAATTTGATCATAAATTGTGTTATGCAACAAATGTTTTTAACGCCCCCCTTGCTGCAAAACCAAAAAGCCAGGTTGATACCCTTGCAAAAAGATCATTTTGAAGAATTGAAAACCATTGCTTTTGATGAATCGCTATGGAAATACACTATAACCAAAATCTATTCGGATGATGATCTGCGCAATTATATTGACATAGCTATTGAAGAACGTGCAAAGCTTCAATCATATCCATTTGTAATTTATGATGTGGCCACCGGGAAAATAGCTGGCAGCACCCGTTATGGAAATATTTCACATGTACACCGCCGCGTGGAAATTGGCTGGACATGGTATGCTCCTGTTTTTCAACGCACCGGTTTAAACCGCGCCTGCAAATTTGAATTGCTGCAATTTGCATTTGAACATTTGGATTGCATCCGGGTTGAATTAAAGACAGGAAATTTAAACCAGCAATCACAAACAGCTATCTCAAAAATCGGGGCCACGAAAGAAGGTGTTTTACGAAAGCACATGATACAGGAAGACGGCAGCTTCCGCGATACCGTTTATTTCAGCATCCTGCAAGTTGAATGGCCATCCATAAAGCACAGTATTTTTAAAGAGTTTACAATAGAACAGGAATTATAAAATGAGAATAATTATCCGATATATTCTTACGTGGATTAAAGAGACGGATAAAACTTATTTACTGTTGGTTAGTTTATTGACTGCGATTACTGTTTTTTTAAATTACAATTTTAACCTTTTAAAATGGATCACTAATTTCCCTATTCCATTTCCCCGCTTTTCTGGTTTATATATTTTGTTCCTTTTTTGTTTCGGTTTATCATACCTGTTATATGTCATTATCCGAAAAAATAACATATTCAAGCACCGAAGTTTTCTAATCCTGCTATTCCTTGCGCCGGCCATTTTTGCATTGAAAATGGCGATAAATCCAAAAATATATCCGGCTATTAATGCGTATTGGGATCGGTACATCAACCAGCTAATTTATTGGCCTGCCCTGTTACTCATTGTTACGGTTATTTTATACATAACCTGGAATTATCGAAAAACCACTGATTCGTTCTATGGCCTAACGATAAAAAAGTTTCACTTCCAAACATATGCGCTAATGATTTTAATAATGGTCCCGGCATTAGCCATTGTTTCAACACAACCTGACTTTTTACAAACCTATCCTAAACTAAAAATGATTCTTCCATTTCCGGCAAGCGTAGAAAATAAATGGTTTTATGCCGGCATTTTCGAATTGAGTTATGGTTCTGATTTTTTAACTGTCGAACTTTTTTTCCGGGGTTTCCTGGTATTAGGATTTATAAAGTATGCAGGCAAAAATGTTATCCTACCCATGGCTTGCTTTTATTGTGCCATTCATTTTGGAAAGCCATTAGCCGAATGTATCAGTTCCTATTTCGGAGGAATACTATTGGGAATTATAGTTTACAATACCCGATCAATCATGGGTGGACTCATGATCCATGTTGGGATTGCGTGGTTAATGGAACTCGGAGGTTACCTGGGTAATGTGTTGAAAGAATAAAAATGTTACAAACCTGTAAGCCGGATTCTGTACCACGCATAAGCATGGTGGTTATCATTTATCTGTCCCGGCAATTACTTGCAGGGATCAATCTGCCTACCCACCCCGATTCACAAAAATGAACTAAGCGGGCCGCTTAGCTGTCAGAGCCGGAAACCCGGCCATAACAATCGAAGCCTATGTGGCATTTCAGCATGCAAGGTTTACCCGTAAAAACAATTACTTGTCAATACTGTGAGCTCTTACCTCACATTTTCACCCTTATCCCCAAAGGGACGGTAATTTTCTGTGGCACTATCTCTTACCGTTAAACGGCAGCCGGCTGTTCACCGGTACATTGCCCTATGCTGTCCGGACTTTCCTCCTCCCGCTATTAACGAGACGCGATAACCCGGTTTGTAACGTTACAAAATTAAGGCTTGAAAAGTTTAGGTTTAATTAAAGTTGAATGCAAGGGCCAATACATTTATGATCATAAAAACATCTCAACCACCAAAATCAATAAACTATCATTGGCAATTGTTGTTGCGATTTATTTTTTACTTCCATTAATATTTTACTGATAACCGGAGTGGCATACAGTATTTCAAGCTGGGTTAATAAGTGAGTTAACTCATTTTGTATCATTCTGTCATTTTTACCATAGTCCCAAACAGGTAAAAGCGTATCGGCAAAGATTTTTTCAAAAGGCAATTCCTGCATGATGACTCTTGGCCTGGCATCCTCATCATAAATAGTATTATCCGGGAAAAATGAAACCCGGTATGCGTATAACCTGAATAGGGCTCTGAGGCTTTCAATGGCCGTACCCGGATCGTTTATTCCCGGGCTCAATGCCTTAACAGCTATTTCAGAAAGTTGCCTTAAACCATAAAAGAAATTCTGTTCAATATTTTCATCATTATCCAAATACATTGATTGCAGCATTTCTTTACAGACTTCCTCCTGAATTTGCTTATTCAATTTAAATAATAAAACCCCTTCCAGTACAAATGTTCCCGGTGTATGTAATAATAAAATGCAGCAATTATTATCACGGCAAATTTTTAATAAAGATTTTTTATCGAAGCCTGTATAGATACCAGAAGAAGGACACCTGACAAGGTGATCACTTTCAAAAACCGCGGCTTTGGCTGGCTCCTTCTTAAGCCTGCACGAATCTTCGAGCGACTCTTTCGTGTCATAGTAAATTCTTTCAATAATAACCTTATACTTTACAGATTGAGTTATGTAGTGCAAAAAATAAATGAACAGGAAAATATCCAATATGGTGATTAGGATAAGGAGGTAGGTACTTATAGCCGGAATATAAATACCGGAATCAATATCACGGATAGTGCTTAATAAAAACAGTGCATACACTATGGTACCGATATAAATTCCCAGCACAACTTGTTGAAAACGGTTCCCGATCAATTTGTCCAGAACCCTGTTACTCAATTGCGAAGCGGCCTGGTTTAATACGATCATCACCATGGAAAAACTAAAAACAGTAAGGGAAATAATGCCGGCTGCAATTGCCGAAATAATTGACCTGGCTGTTGAAGAATCTTTTAAAGTGAGGTAATCGAGTCTTGATTTTATTTCTTTACCGGCATCAGAATAATCAAATTGTATAACAAAAAAAGCAACTACCAGGAAAAGCAACCCAATAAAAGCAGGATAAAATGCAATGCTATTGATCACTTTCTGATATTGGCTCTTTATCCAAAGATTCAAACTGGTTATCATCTATTTTAATTTTTCAATTATTCCAAATGGTCCTGATGTGGTTTACTAATAATATTATTGAGCGAATAATCACGGAACTATTTTTGAACCCTTAAGGTTTATTCTTCTTCATAATAAACTTTGAGATTGGTGGTACTTAGCCTGGAGATAAGCCACTTTTCCAATTTCTCTTTCTCGGTACCATCTAATGGCCCAGGTGTGAGCCCAAATGCGACAATCACCATTTTTTTTGTTGTAACCAAACTATCTGCATCTAAAAAGTTCAAAGTTTCCGCATAGGAACAGGATTTAATTTGAGGATATAAGGGTTTGATTTCCCGAAGTAATTGCCTGCCCGTTAATTGCAGTTTAAGTATGCTGTCTGATTTTTGTTCACTTTGGATTAATGAAAAAGTCAAGGCATTGATCTTACCTTTTAATATTTCACTCTCATCCTTTTGTACCAGATTATCATTGATGCTGAATCCCTGGTCAATAAATAATTTGGCATCAATCAAACCAAAATCACCCGACTTCCCTTTTATTTGTTGTTTATCTGATTTTGATAATGCATGGCCACCATAAACCAGTTTAATGGTTTTTGCTGAAGGACTGGTTTCATTTCTTAATAAATATGCCCCCTCGTATACCGTTATACTTTTTACAAACCTATCTACATTTTTATTAAATTTTTCTTCCTGCACCAGTTGATAACCAAAATAAATGCTGGGTATCAGGGTAATTAATATAATCAATGTTATGTATTGGTTGATGCGTTTTATACGGGATGGATCTACAATAGAGCGGATGGGAAATTTAAAGACCTGGGAAATAACTACGGATGAAATCCCGATAAAAACGCTATTGATAGTAAACAAATAAAAAGCGCCAAAAAAATAACTGAATTGTGCTGTTGCCAAACCATAGCCCGCCGTGCATAACGGTGGCATTAATGCGGTTGCAATGGCGACACCTGGAATTACATTCCCTTTTAATTTGCTGCTGATAGCGACAATGCCCGCCAGGCCACCAAACAAAGCAATAAGAACATCATAAATGGTAGGCCTGGTGCGTGCAAGCAATTCCGAATGGGCAGTTGAAACGGGACTTACGGCAAAATAAATTGTTGAAGTAATAAGGCCCGCAACTACAGCAAAACCAAAATTACGCAGAGACATCCTGAACAATCTGAAATCATAAGTCGCGATACTGTAGCCCATACCATTAATAGGTCCCATTAAAGGCGAAATTAACATGGCGCCAATCACTACAGCCGGAGAATTGGTGTTCAAACCGATGGATGCAATTACAATGGCAAAGGCGAGAATCCATAATTTGGTTCCTTTGAATACAGCATCGTTTTGAATCTCCGTATGAATCGTATCATAATCTTCAAGTTCCTTAATGAGATCAAAATGTAAAAGCCTTCTAACCATTAAATGATGTTTAATACCTGGATTTCCAAAATAAAAGACCTTCCAAAAATACAGATTAATAAATTTCCGCTATTGCAAATATTAAGTGGGTAATGAAATAATGTCCGGTTACGATTCACAGATATTGAAAATAAATTTCCGTAGCGCCATAGCCATATAAAGGATGATACTGGTTTACGAAAGATTTCACTTCTTTTTTTAACCGAAGTATTTCATGGATCTCATCCCGTAATTTACCGCTTCCTATTCCATGCACCACTACCAGATTGGGCTGGTAATGCTGTATAGCCAGTTCATAATATTTTTCAAAGGTTTTTAGTTGGATGGAAAGAATTTCGAAGTTGGTTTGATGTTTCCAGTCGTCACTTAGTTTTTCAATGTGGAGATCGACCATTGAACGGGCCGGTTCAGCAGGAACTCGCTTTTTTGAAGCATCATACACTTTGTATTTTGAAGAAAGCAAATCAAATGAATAATCATCTTCTACAGAGCGCGGGGGATATTTATCAAATAATAAAAAAGAAAAAGTGGCTTCGTTTTTCTTTCTTAATGTCTCAATCTTACCAAATAATTGTTTGGGTTTTAATTTGAGAGAATATTCATAATAATCCGCTTTTTTCTTATCGGGATTGATTAATGAAAATTCAAAATCAAACGAAGGATTATCATTCATGTTTTCAAATGGAACATCGTGAAGGTAGAAATCCGCAAAGGATTGTACATCTCCCCTAAGTTCAAAATCCGAACGCCCAAAGAAATTAAGATTATAAATAAAGCGATACCCTGAAGATGTGTGATTTACCAGGTGAAGTTTTAATAATTCAACTACCTCATCCCCAAATTCATCCAACTCCATAACCGGTAGAAAAGTTAGCCAAACACCATTTTCCTCACGGGTTTTTTCTTCTCTTTTTTCCTTTCTTACATCTTCAATATATTTTTTGGCTGGCTGTTTTATATCGGCAGTTCTTTTATCGGAAAATCTTTTGAAATAAGGAAATTCCACCTGGTCGGCATACACCGGAAACTTGACACCATCCACATCTACCATCACCATTTTTTCATTGATGATATCAATAACCTGCCCTTCTTCATTTGAATGTATAATACGGACCGTATCACCTACCTGGAATTTCATGGCACAAAATTAAGCCGGAAACTGAAAAAGATAGTTTAAATCTTAGCGCTTGAACATAACGGTAAAATAAGATAAAATTTACTGCATATATTCTACCGGTTTTTCTGAAGGATCATCAGAGACCTGTGCAGGATGAACATCATCCATTTTTGAAGGCGGAAGTTTGGCAACTTTAAAACCCAGGTAAGCCACCAGGATAGTCATAAAAGGACTGATAATATTAAAGAAACAAAATGGTGCATAAACGAAAGTTGAAACACCCAAAACAGCGGTTTGCGTGGCACCACAGGTATTCCAGGGAACAAGTACAGATGTGACGGTTCCTGCATCTTCCAGGGTGCGACTCAGGTTTTGCGGTGCCAATCCTCTTTCCTTATATGTTTGGGCAAACATTTTCCCAGGAACTACAATGGAGAGGTATTGATCGGATGCGGTTACATTAATAAATACACAGCTTCCGGCCGTGGTGGCAACCAGAGAACCATTTGATTTGGCTTTTTTTACAAGTGGACTGGTGATGCGTTTTAATAAGCCTACTGCCTCCATTACACCACCAAATGACAGCGCACATAGAATAAGCCAGATAGTATTTAACATGCCGGCCATGCCTCGTGAACTTAATAATCCGGCAGCAATTTCATTATCTGATGCAACAGAAACAGATCCGCCCATTGCATTTATGATGGCCATGTAAGATTGTTTTACATAACTTCCTGTGGCACCTGCAACTTCCGCTATAATATGTGGTTGAAAAATAACCGCAAACAATGCACCCAGTAAAACGCCTGCTAATAATGCGGGTAGGGCGTTTACTTTTTTAACAATCATCCAGATTACAATAGCAGGTGCAATAAATAACACAGGGGAAATGTAAAACTTTTCCCTTACGGCTTCTGAAAGTGCAGCGGTGTTGTTTACAGATGCATCATGATCAGTGAATAAACCAACACCTAAAAAAATCAAAAGTGTCAGGATCATAGAAGGTACTGTGGTGATCAACATATAACGGATATGCGTAAACAAATCTGTGCCTGCCATAGCTGGTGCCAGGTTTGTTGTATCCGACATAGGCGATAATTTATCTCCAAAATAAGCACCGGAAATTATGGCGCCTGCAATCCAGCCTTCACCGATATTCAATGCTTTACCGATTCCCAATAATGCAATACCAACTGTGGCCACCGTTGACCAGGAACTTCCCGTAGCAATTGATACAATGGCGCACACGATAACTGCAGCCGTTAAAAATATAGTTGGATTTAGTACTTGCAATCCGTAATAAATCATGGTGGGTACAATGCCACTTATCAGCCAGGTGCCTGCTAAAGCGCCAATCAGCAACAATATGAGGATGGCACTCATAGATGCAGTTATACTGTCAACAATGCCTTTCAGCATTCTAGAAAAAGAAACTTTTAAAGAAAATCCGACCAGTGCAGCGGCGGTTGCTGCCAGTATCAATGCCAGTTGGTTGGCCCCGGATGTGGCCATATCTCCATAAAACATTACATTGAATGTAAGGAGTACAATTAAAACAATGATAGGAATCAATGCCTGGAATAGTGTTGCTTGCGGTATGGACTTATCGGATTGCATGAATTGATTAATTAGAATGGCTGGATTAATTAATAAAGCGACTTCCTTTTTTAAATAGACACCATTTAGATCAAAAACAAAAAATTATTTTTCAGCTTTGACGTTGCACCAGGTAATGAGCCAACTCCTTAAGCGGTTCTTTTCTTTTACTCACTACCGCAATATCTTCTAAATGCGCCAATGCCTCATCAAGATATTTATCTTTCAGCCTGCATGTCCATTCATCAGCGCCACAATCATGGTATAACTGAAGGGTACGTTCCACTTTTGCCGGGTCATTATTTTGAGACAAAAAAAGCAGTTCTTCTTTTTGTGATGAATCAGCAACTTCCCAGGCATGTATTTGCAAAAATGTTTTCTTATTGCTTATAATATCACCCCCCACTTGTTTACCAAATTTGCCCGGATCGCCAAAAGCATCAAGGTAATCATCCTGCACCTGGAATGCAAGTCCCAGTTTTCTGCCAAACTCATACAATAAATGTTGATTCCGTTCTCCGGCACAACCCAAGATGGCGCCCATTTGTAAACTGCCCGCAAGCATTACGGAAGTTTTTAAACCGATCATTTCAATATATTCATCCAGGCCGACTTCATTCCTTTTTTCAAAATCCATATCCAGTTGCTGTCCTTCGCAAACTTTCATAGCTGTTTGATTAAATATGCGGATGATGCGATGAATAAATTGGGTACCTATATGATTTAAATAATCAAAGGCCACCACCAACATAACATCGCCGGCAAGTAATGCCGTACTCTCACCATATTTTGTGTGAAGTGTTTGCAAACCTCTGCGCAGAGGGGCTTTATCCATTATATCATCATGTATCAATGTAAAATTGTGAAAGAGTTCAATAGCATTGGAAACATGCCAGGCATCTGATTCAATTTCACCAAATAATTCATTACCCATCAAACAAAGTACCGGGCGCACCCGTTTGCCACCAAGCTTTAAAAAATACTCATTTGGTTGATATAATGACGAAGGCTCTGCGGGAAAATGTGACCTGTTGAATTGCGCTGAAAATTTTTCTGACAGTGTTTCAAAAGCGTGCATGATTATTTATTATTTCCGTTTTTCTTCCCGGTTTTTCCATTACCGGATTGACCATTCTTTTTTACCGCTTTAGAAGTCTTTGCAGATTTCTTTTTTTGTTGCGTAGTCTTTTGCCTTTCCTGTGTTGACATATTCATTTCATGTTCTTCTTTCATACTGGTTGCAACCACCCATTCATAATCAAGCTGGCGTTTTATCAAGTTTGCCGCCACCACTTTAATACTCACTTTATCACCCATGCGGAATTGTTTACCACTTCGTAACCCCGCCAATGCATACTCGCTTTCCACATGCCTGAAATCATCATAATGAGATAAGCTGGCAATACTTACTAACCCTTCGCATTTATGCAAAACCGTTTCAACAAAAAAACCAAATGAAGTAACGCCACTGATCACTCCTTCAAATTCTTCACCCAAAAAGTTCTTCATGTATTCAACCTGCTTGTATTTCGATGCGGATCTTTCACTTTCCATGGCGGCTCTTTCTCTTTCACTGCAATGCCTGCATTTGGCTTCCATTTTTTTATCAATCAAATACTGCTTATCCAGCGTTTGTTGTAATAAACGATGAACCATCACATCGGGATAACGACGAATGGGTGAGGTGAAATGACAGTAGTTCTCAAATCCCAAACCGAAGTGACCAATATTCTCAGTTGTGTAAACAGCCTTGGCCATGGTGCGAATACCCAATTGTTCCAGCACATGCTGCTCGGGCTTACCTTTCACCTCACTCAACATCTGGTTAAAAGAAGTTGTGATAGATTCAGGTGAAGAGGTGTCGAACTTATGTCCGAATTTCCGTGCAAATGCTACAAAGGGTAACAACTTTTCTTCATCTGGATTATCATGCACTCGGTAAGGTGCCGGTAAGGGTTTTTCATTCACGATAATTTTTGAAAAATGTTGTGCAACAAAACGATTGGCCAGCAACATAAATTCTTCAATAAGCTGGTGCGATTCTTTACTTTCCTTTACAACAATTCCAATGGGTTTTCCTTTTTCATCCAGCTTAAACCGAACTTCAGTTGATGAAAAATTAATGGCTCCTTTTGTAAATCGCTGAGCTCTTAATTTTTTAGCGATATTATTAAAGAGGATCACTTCATCCCTGTATAATCCTTCACCTGTTTCAATGATCTCCTGCACCTCTTCGTATGTAAAACGATGATTGGAATGGATGATCGTTCGACCTAACCAATGTTTATACACTTTTCCTTCCGCGTCCATTTCAAATACCGCAGAAAAAGTTAGTTTATCTTCTTTGGGACGAAGTGAACATAAAACATTTGAAATATGTTCTGGTAACATTGGATTAACCCTGTCGGGCAAATAAACAGATGTTGCTCTTTCATAGGCTTCGTTATCCAATTCAGTCCCCGCTAAAACGTAATGACTTACATCAGCAATGTGAACACCAATTTCATAATGACCGTTGGGTAATATTTTAATGGATAATGCATCGTCAAAATCTTTTGCATCGAATGGATCTATCGTTAAAGTAAGTTCGTTCCTGAAATCCCGCCTGCTATCAATTTCCTTTTGACCTATAGTCTCCGGGAGCCTTGCAGCCTCTTCCTGCACATTATCGGGAAAAATTAATGGAAAGCCATTCTGCAAAAGGATTTCCTTCATCACCATGTCATTCTGATCTTCCGGATCAAGAACAGATATCACTTCACCTTCAGGACGTTTACCTGCTTTTTCCCATTCCAATAAACGAACCACTACCCGATCGCCATCTTTTGCTCCATTGAAATTTTTTTGAGAAATATATACATCGGGCATGGGTTTTTCCATTTCAGGAATAAAAAAAGCGAAGTTTTTATTTTCTTCAAGCCGTCCGATAAACTCGTTTTGTTTTCGTTTAACCACCTCCGTTATCACACCCTGCATTCTTTTACCAGTTTGTCCGTCTTTGATTTTAACCCGCACGGTATCACCATGAAGAGCAGTATTGAAATCGCCTGGTTTTACCATAATATCCGATTCCACATTTTCAACTACAACATATCCCATACCCGCACGTGTAATATCCAATACACCTTTGATGGTTACTTCTTTTGCCGATCTTTTATTTTTTTTCTCTTTGTCGTTTTTTCGTCCCATACTAATTTTCTTTTTGATGATCAACCGCATTCATGAATGGTTGCCGCATGTTGGCAGCCTCAGATCCAGGATTAAACTGTTGTATGAATTTAATCACCAAATGATCAAACTCTGAACCTTCATTAAACAAAAACCGATGTTCAATTGGAATTACAAATAAAGGCAATTCCACCGCTTTGCTTTCAAATTTTATTAAACGCATGGCATCCTTTTCCGTTGTAAGAATGATCTTATCCTGCGATTCCATTGATGCAAAACGTTTGCCGATATCTTTCCAGTCATCTATAGTAAAAATATGGTGATCCCGGTATGTGATCATATTGTAAAGGTCGCACTGTTCGTCAAGATAGTTTTTTAGAGGCTCAGGATTGGCAATTCCAGTTACCAGCAACACTTCTGTTTGTTCGTTTATAACCTTATGCTGGTGATAAGATAGGATATGGTATGGCAGCCCAAATTCGATAGTGGTGAAAAAAATATGCTGGTGTGGCAGCGGATCGATTTCTTTGATGGTTTCTTCTTTTGTTTTTTGAAAAAGATCAAAGCGACATTTTGTTACTACGATGATGTCCGCTCTTTTATAGCTTTCTTTTAGATCCCTGAGATCACCTGCCGGTAAATAAAAGTCCCGGGTGAATAAGTTGCTGCAATCGGTTAATAAAATATTCAAACCAGCTTTAATAGAACGATGTTGAAAAGCATCATCCAATAAAATCACATCAGTATTTGGCCTGTCCTGCAAAAGCTGGGGAATAGCCGCAATCCTTTCTTCGCCAACAGCCACCGCCACTCCGGGAAATTTTTTATGAAATTGCAAAGGCTCATCGCCAATTTCAAGTGCGGTTGAATGTTCATTGGCAAGGTTATAACCTTTCGTTTTTCTTTTATAACCCCGACTCAGAATACTTATTTTTCTTTCATTTTGAAGTAAACGGGTGAGATATTCAATCATAGGAGATTTCCCGGTCCCACCTATTGACAAGTTGCCTACATTAATTAATGGCAGATTAAAACTTACCGATTTAAATAAACCAGCATCATAAAGTTTGTTGCGCACCCATATGGCCACCCAATAAAAAATAGAGAATGGTATTAACAAAATGCGAAATGATTTAAGGAAGCCGTTAAAAAACATACACGTTTTGGGGTGTAATACAAAGGTCTAAAGGTACATCAAATTCGTTGGCATCTTCCAGCATGGGAATGGGCTCAAAAAATGAACAACCAATCTTTATACAATCTGCACGGCATTGGGCAAGATACCTGTCATAAAATCCTTTACCATATCCTACCCTGTAACCCCGATGATCGCATATAATCAGTGGAACAAAAACAAGATCGATCGTTTTTGGGTCAACCACCTGGTCGCTGGCAGGTTCATAAATATTGTATTCATGTTTTTCAAAAGGAGTATCTATATCCGTTACCACAGCATGCATGGCATTTTTTTCGAAATCAGATTTTGGGTAAAGCACCTGCATACCCGGATTTCTGAACCGTAGAAATTCAGTAAAGAGATGTGTAGCCGGTTCGTTATTCTCCTGTATGGGCCAATAACTAAAAAGACAATCAACAAAAGGCAGATCGCAACTTTGAAACTGGATCAACATTAAATCGTTTAACTTATCCATTTCCTGTTCCGCCAATTCCGATCGCTGTTGTTTAAATAATGACCTTGCTTCCGTTTTCTTCATGCATTCGATTTAAATGATCAGGATTCAATAAAAATGGAAAATACAGTAGTACCATATGTTCTTTCCTCATGAAAATGCGGTTGCCCTTTATAGTTATTGCGGGGAGTATGTTCAAGCACAAACCATCCATCTTTTATTAATAACTTTTTTTCAAAAATTTTAACGGGCAAATCATCGATGGTAGTTAATGCATAAGGAGGACCCGCAAATATGAAATCAAATTTTTCATCGCATTGTTCAATAAACCTGAATACATCCATTTTCACCACATTGAAATTTGGAATTTTAAATTCAGCTGCGGTTGATTTAATAAAATTGTACATCTTTTCATCTTTTTCAACCACAGTCAAATCTTTTGCGCCCCGTGAAGCCAATTCATAACTTATACTTCCAGTGCCCCCAAACAAATCCAATGTTTTCAAATCTTCAAAATCAATATTGTTTTGTAAAATATTAAAGAGTGCTTCTTTGGCAATATCTGTTGTAGGCCTGGTGTGGGGCATTTTAGCAGGCGGTTTTACTTTTCTTCCACCCAGTGAACCACTTATGATACGCATGCAGCCAATTTGTATATGGATGAAAAAAAGTGTGCCGGGTGTTCATTAAAATTATCTGCAAAACGCACCTGGTCTGGTACCTGGCTAAATTGTACATTCGTGAAATATTTATGCAGATTTGCGTAAGCTGCCGATGATTCATCAATTAAACCTTCAATAATTATTTTCACTTCCTGCTGCAGAATACCCAACTGGAAGCAAATTCTTGCCAGGTAATAAACAACATCCGAGGGTGACTCATATGGAAACATTTGCACCAGTTGCAATTGATTATGCTTTAATGCATACACTGTAATTTGCGAAGGTTTAAAATCAACGATCAATTGAGGCGTTTCATCCGGTGAGAAGTGGATGTTGCGAATGCCAGCGGTATATCCATGCAAATATTTTGCATGACTGTAATGCCGGTTCATCCAATTATAAATATGTTGCGGTGCCTGATATGCATTGTAAAAACCAAACCCTTCTACTTGTTCACTGATCACTTTATTATTATTTGAGTGGCCATGTAAAACTTCTAATAAAGCATGCGTAGATTGTTCCTGGTAAAATTTGTCAGGGATCAAAACATTTTGCGCAAATTGAAAACCAATTATTACCTGGTAAAAAGAAGCTTTTAACTCCGGATGTTTTTCAAATACCTGGTGAAGTATAACATCCTCCTCTTGCTGATTACAGGAATAAAACGAAGCCTGTTGAATTTCTTTGTTGCCCATACTCATTATGCCGAAGAAAACATGTTGCAGACCCGCCTCCATCAATAAAACTGATTGAGCCGCATCTGCCTGAGCACCTGGTTGAATATTTAATAATTGATTCACAAACTATTTTTTAACGCTGCAATGTAATTTTTTTTATCGAAGCATGTGTCCTATCCATTGGTTTCTGCAAGCATTTAAATTGTAGGTTTGCGGACTTAACCAATGGCATCCGAAAAAAATTCACTCCAATTAACGGTCACAAACAGGCAGATTCTTAAGATCGCCTTACCCATCAGTCTTGCCATATTAGTTCCTCAATTAAATTTTATAACCAATAATATATTCCTGGGGCATTACAGTACGGAAGCCCTGGCAGTGGCCAGCATCACCGGAGTATATTACCTGATTTTCGCAGGTATTGGTTATGGTTTGAACAATGGACTGCAGGCATTGATTTCAAGAAGAGCAGGTGAAGGGAGAATTAATGAAATTGGAAAGCTTTTTAACCAGGGTGTTTATATCGCCATGGGTATTGCGGTGTTAGGTATTCTACTGACTTATTATGCAGCGCCTGTCATATTAAAATATGCGCTCAGTTCTCCTGAAAAATACGAGCAGTCCATATCATTTTTAAAGATCCGGATATGGGGTTTACCTTTTCTTTATATTTTTCAGATGCGTAATGCATTACTCGTAGGAACTAACCAGGCCAGATACCTGGTGATCGGAAGTATTGCAGAAACAGGAACTAATATCATACTTGATTATGCATTGATATTTGGTAAAATGGGATTGCCAGCATTCGGTTTTAACGGTGCCGCTATAGCTTCTGTTATTGCAGAATTTATAGGCATGCTGGTTATTTACCTGGTGATCCTGTTCAAAGGTATCAGCAAACGGTTTTCATTATTTGCCACATTCAGACTGGATAAAAAAGTGATGAAACTCATTTTATCGATGTCTTCACCATTGATCTTTCAACATGCTATCAGTATTATAAGTTGGGAGTTCTTTTTTATTTTGATTGAAAGAAACCAGTCAAATCCATACGACCTGGCGGTTTCGAATACGATGCGAAATGTTTTTGGATTTTTCGGTGTTTTTATCTGGGCTTTTGCTGCCACAGCAAATACTATGGTGAGTAATGTTATGGGGCAGCAACGACAACCAGAAGTCATTAAACTGGTACATAAGATCATTAAATTAAGTTTGATCGGATCAATTTCTGCAGCCGTACTTTTAAATTTATTTCCATCGGTTTTGCTCTCTGTTTATGGTCAACCACAGGAATTTTTAAATGCTGCGATACCCGTGGTACGGGTAATTTCAATAGCCATGATCTTTATGACATTTGCATCCGTTTGGTTGAATGCAGTGACTGGTACAGGTAACAGCCGGATCACTTTACTGATCGAAGTAGTGGCTATCATTTTTTATTGCCTATATGTTTACTTTATTATGGAGAAATGGAAAATGCCTGTAAGCTATGGCTGGATGGCTGAGTGGATATACTGGTTAAGCTTATTCGCTCTATCGTTTCTTTATATGAGAACCGGGAGATGGAAACTGAAAGTGATCTGATTTATGTATGTAGACTAAAAAGATTTCTGATAAGTAACACCTACTTTTCCTGAGAAATTCTCGAATGGCGGAGTGATCTTTGTAATAGAGATCGTTACTTCTTTTACGCCTGTATATTCTTTATGAATCAAGTTAGCTATTTCCATTGCCAATGTTTCTAATAATGCCTCGCTTTGCTGCATTCTTTTTTTCAACAGCTCAAACAAGTTTACATAACTAATTGATTCGTCTATGTTACGAATAACAGCTACTGTAGGTTCAATGCGAACATGAAGGTCGATCTCAAATTCATTACCGGTAAATGATTCATTCTCATACAAGCCGTGATAGCCATATAATCGAACCTGTTTCAATTCAATAGTTAATTGATGGGAATGATGGGTCATAACAAAAACTTTGAATTGCGTATGCTAAATATGCCCTTTAG
This sequence comes from Chitinophagaceae bacterium, assembly GCA_013696395.1. Classification (GTDB taxonomy): domain Bacteria; phylum Bacteroidota; class Bacteroidia; order Chitinophagales; family Chitinophagaceae; genus JACCYQ01. Next base: position 15,446 of record JACCYQ010000007.1, on the reverse strand, counting down.
CGCTAAGATACCTTTCTGCATCGAGTGCAGCCATACAACCGCTTCCTGCTGCGGTTACTGCTTGCCGGTATATCTTGTCCTGTATATCACCTGCAGCAAAAACACCTTCAACATTTGTTTTGGTAGATCCGGGAATTGTTACCAGGTAGCCGGCTTCATCCATATCAACCCAACCCTTAAAAATAGCTGAATTGGGTTCATGGCCAATCGCAACGAAAAATCCACTAACCGGAATTTCCTGTTCACTGCCTGTTTGATTATTCTTCACTTTTACAGCATTTACTTTCTTTTCACCCAACACCTCCATTGTTTCTGTGTTCCAGTAAATTTTAATATTGGGAGTTTTGAACACTCTTTCCTGCATAATTTTTGAAGCTTTCATTTCGCTTTTGCGAATAAACATATGAACCGTAGAACATAATTTGGAAAGATAAAGAGCTTCTTCAGCAGCCGTATCGCCAGCACCAACGATAGCCACTTCTTTCCCCTTAAAGAAAAAGCCATCGCATACAGCACAAGCACTAACGCCATATCCATTTAATCTTTGTTCACTTTCCAAACCAAGCCATTTGGCAGAGGCACCAGTTGCAATGATTACCGCATCAGCCTCAATTAATTTTTCATCATCGATCCATACTTTCAATGGCTGTTCCATAAAATCAACCTTGGTTGCAAGACCGAACTGTATGTCTGCCCCCATCCTAACAGCTTGTTTTTCAAAATCAATCATCATTTGCGGTCCTTGTATCCCATCTGCATAACCAGGATAGTTTTCAACTTCCGTAGTTATAGTCAATTGTCCTCCCGGTTGAATGCCCTGGTATAATACCGGTTTCATATCTGCTCTTGCAGCATAAATTGCAGCAGTGTAACCCGCAGGTCCTGAACCTATAATTAAGCAATGAACTTTTTCTGAAGCCTGTACCATTTTATTTATAGTAGATTTTTATTTTAATTGAATTTTATAAAGCAGCAAATTTAACCTGATTAGATTAGAAATCAACTACAGTAGTTTTTCTTATACTCTAATTCTCATATTCAAATACCATAAAAAAAACCCTGGTACCAGACCAGGGCTCAATGTAAAGATCATTGAAAATAAAATTAACCTAAATAGGCCTTTAAAGCACTGCTGTACCTTGCTTTTTGCAGGCGTTTAATGGCTCTTTCCTTGATTTGGCGGATACGCTCTTTCGTAAGATCGTACTTCTGACCAATTTGTTCGATGGTAACACCGTTTTCTCCATCTAATCCAAAGTAAGCATTCACAATTTCTGCTTCTCTTGGGCTTAAAGATTTTAAAACCCGGCGGATTTCATTGCGTAAAGAATCTTTCATCACATCATCATCCGTGTCATCACCACCTTCAAGCAGATCGCCCATGGCTACATCTTCCGCTTCATGCACAGGTGCATCCAGTGAAGTGTGACGGGTATTGCTTTGAAAGATGTTGTTGATCTCTGTTTCGCTCATCTCCAGCAATTCAGCCAGTTCTTCGGTGCTTGGTTCTCTTTCATGCTCCTGTTCAAAGGCCATGTAAGCTTTGTTCGCTTTGTTATAGGTGCCAATTTTGTTTTGAGGCAAGCGGACTAATCTGCCCTGCTCTGCCAACGCTTGTAAAATGGATTGGCGAATCCACCATACGGCGTAAGAAATAAATTTGAAACCTTTGGTTTCATCGAAACGTTGGGCGGCCTTGATTAAACCAAGGTTGCCTTCGTTAATTAAATCGCTCAGTGATAATCCCTGGTGCTGGTATTGTTTGGCCACAGATACGACGAAACGTAAATTAGCCTGAACCAGTTTGTCCAAGGCTCGCTGATCGCCCATTTTGATCCTTTGTGCAAGCGTGGTTTCCTCTTCAGGCGTGATCATCGAAATTTTCGAGATTTCCTGTAAGTACTTTTCAACCGCTTGTGAATCTCTGTTAGTAATTTGGGTCGCAATTTTCAGCTGCCTCATAGTAATGAATAGTTAATAATGAAAAAACGTTTACCAGACATAAAAAGTTAGCCAAAGGATGTATAAAGGAAAGTTAAATTAGGGTAAACCAGAGGATACTACCGACAAAAGTACAAATTGAACTCCGTTTATCATAATGGTTGTTAATAAACTTTATGTTTTTTATTAATCCAATGCGAAAAAATGATGCCAGTATTTACTTTCATCCATTATAGTAAGGGCATTCCAGTAAAATAGTTTTAAGAAATTTACCCTATCCATTACCGAAATATGTTATAAATCATGCAGCTGGTTTAACCGGAGGTCGGGTTTTATACAGGTAAACAATTAATACAAGACCGGAAAGTACCAAAAAGAAAGAAATTACTTCAGCCTGGGTAGGATGCATTCCAAAAATATCCAGGCGATTATTAACCCTGATCTTTTCTATAAAGAATCTTTCAAGCCCATTTAGTATCAGGTATATTCCAAACAAAACACCCGGTAACCTGATCTTTTTACGAATTACCCACAGAATACCAAACAAAGCCAGGCAAATGACTGTTTCATAAAAAGATGTAGGATAATGACCAACAGGTAATTCATAACAATATTTACCTACACAATCAGAAATTTTTACACCTTCTTCATTTACGTTATGTGGGAATGTATAGGACCACATCCAATCAGGCAACCATTTATATGGGTTGGGGGCCGGATTTGCAATACCCCAGTCACCATCACCCGACACCTGGCATCCAATGCGCCCGATTGCATAAGCAAACATCATGGTAGGTGCCATGGCATCTCCCAGGTGCCAGAAACCGATTTTATGCTTTTTAGTATATAAAGCAATTGCAATACCTGCACAGATCAATCCACCATAAAAAGTTAAACCAGCAGGGGAAAGCAAATAAGCTGAGGGGTGTTCCAGAAAATCACTCCAATTCTCAAAAATGTCAAACATTTTTGCACCGATCAATCCAAAGATTAACGCTAATACCGTTATCTCTCCAACCCTGTCATGTGGCCAAATTCTGACTTTGCGCTTTTCCGGTTTTGGTAATTTCTGTTTGTTTTTTTCATAATATTTCAACCAGGCAAATAAACCACCCATTAATAATCCCAATGGCCAACTTCCTAAAGCTGAAAAAATAAATGCTTGTGGATCTTCTGTTACAGCACTATCCATAATAAACAGCGCTAAAATCTTATAGCCCAATAAAAAACCTAAGAAGAAATTCATTATCAATTCTGCAATCGATGCAGGTTTACCTACCAGGACGGTATCTTCTGTTGGATGCAATAAACCTTCCTTTCCTTTTCTTTTCAATTCATGGGCTAAAATCATTGCTGACAGAATAAAAGAAAGGGCAACAAAAAAACCAAAGGAATTTACAAAACGTAAAAAAGACCATTCTACCCCAAAAAGGTCTTTAAAAGCATAATAAAGGTTAGGATACATTTTTTGGGTTTAGCAGTTTAAAGGCATGAAAGGGCGAATATATTAATAACCATTTAAATAATGGTTCAGCAGGAATATAAAAAAACCTCTCCCTGACAAGGAGAGGTCTTAACCTTATAAGGAAATGGTTAATTACAATGTTCCTGAAATGCACCGATAAGATTTTGCGCTATCATTTGTGCCGAACGACCTTCGATATGATGCCTTTCAATAAAATGCACTAATTCTCCATTTTTGAATAAAGCAATGGCAGGTGATGAAGGAGGATAAGGCAATAAATGTTTTCTTACAGCATTAACTGCCTCCGTATCAAAACCAGCAAAAGTAGTTGTTAGAAAATCTGGCTTTACTTCACTATTCATTACAGCCATCACAACTCCCGGGCGGGCAGTTCCCGCGGAACAACCGCAAACTGAATTGATCATAACCAACGTAGTACCTTCTTTTTTTAATTGATCATCAACATCAGCACTGGATAAAAGTTCCGTAAAACCATTATCGGTAAGCTCCTCTTTCATGGGAACTACAAATTCTTCTGGATACATATTGAATATTTTTTAGAACTGCAAAAGTAACAAATTCTAAAGTAGAAATAAGCTCTTAATATAGTAAGCAGTAAAGATGTCAGTTAAAAAATGAGATCAGGATAAAATGTCACTCTTTTCCGGTTAATGAGCTCTATTTCGACAGAGAAAATTCAAATTATTAAAATGGTACAAGCTTTGAAAACTATATTAAAATTTTAAACCTTAAAATAATAAATATGACACACGTTAAATTTTTAAACCGTCCTGTAGATCATTCATTAAACAATTTAATGAACGATTTTTTTAAACATAATGCCGATGCCAATTTTAAAAATAATGTTCCTGTTAACATTTCTGAAAGCAACGATGCATACCGGATTGACGTCATATCTCCGGGATTTGACAAAAATGATTTTAAAATAAGTATTGATAAAAACCTGCTTACTTTAAGTCTGGAAAAAGAAGAAAATGAAAAGAAAGAAGAAAATGTTAAACAATTACGAAGTGAATATTCTATCAGACCATTTAAACGTTCTTTTACATTAGATGAAAAAATTGACGCGGAACAAATCAAAGCCGCATATGTCAATGGTATTTTAACGATAAACCTTCCATTTAAAATTGAAGTCAAGGCACCTGTTAAACAAATTTCAATTCAGTAATTACAATATAAAATTTTTCTCATAAGCAGTTGGTTTTGGTTTACAACCCCATCGTTTCTACGACGGGGTTTTTTTTAATTTCAGTTTATACTAATTTCGCCTGGATCGCATTCAAATATTTGAACTAAAAACATGACTAAAAAACTAACCTGTATAATTATATTTTTGTGGTATTCTGTTTCCCAGGCACAAATAATTCCGGATACGCTGATCACCACAGACACCATGATTCTTCACCCGGATACCTTACCTGATATTGTTCCAGATTCATTGCGAATCACAAATATTAATCCATACATAACATTACATGTTGATTCCATTTTAAAGTATAAATTAGAAATCAATAAAGATCCTGAAAGGTATTATTGGTTTTTAAAAAACTCACCTGTTGGTTTACAGATAAATAATAAAGGACTGCTCACTTTTAAGCCGGAAAAAAGCTTTTTTCTTTCAAACAAATTAAAATACGACCAGGAATATAAAGTGAATATTGGCGTGCAAAGCCTGGATGACCCTACTGAAAGGGTTGATACTTCTTTTACTTTATTATTTTTTAATACCGATATCATTCCATCCCGGGTTAAGCCCAGTGTGAGCAATTATTTAATAATGGATGAAGGAGAAACCATCACTTTTAAAGTACAATGCGAAACTGGAAGTTTTCCCATTGAAAATATTTTATTTAACAGCAATATACCTATCAATAATTTTTCTTTGGTTAAAGAATGTAACGATGAATTTACCTGGACGCCAGGTTATGATTTTGTCAGGGAAACAGATAAGGATAAGGAAAGGATGGTTTTACTGCATTTTATCGGAAGCACCCGGTTTAAAGTAAAAGATACTTCCGTGGTTCAAATCATTGTTAAAAACGCTTTGAATTATCCTATAGCTCACATGGAGTTTAATCAATTAATAAAGAATATCAGAACTTATACCATGCAGTTAAAATATTCTTTTTTACAACTTGATAAGCGTTTAAAAAAAACAAAATCATTCCGTACTACTTTTGACCTGACTTCAGGAACAACCGCACTTGCAGGAACAATATTAAATGTAAGTAGTGATCCGGGTGCACAAAAGGTGGGAAAAGTATTACCTAGTGTTGGTGTTGCGGTTGTTCCGGTAAAAGAAGCAGTGGCACCCAACAAAGTAGTGGAGCAAAATCAGGCAGCATTAATCAGGACAAGTATCAAAAGATTGGAATATATGGTAAATGATAATTACCTGGTTGGTGAAAAAGACCCGGATGTAACTCGCAAAACAACTAAGTTAAGAGAAGAACTAAAACAAATTCAGATACAGTTGATCGACATACCTGTTGAACTTAATACTAATATGACTGAGGAAGAATTAAATAGGTATTTTAATAGTCCTAAAGTCAATAAAAAATACCGGTTGAATAATAAATAATCAATCACAACCGGTTTTTCGCCGGGTATCTACTAGGTATTGAATCTTCCAATGTCCCCCTATCCTGACTAACTGGAATGAGTTTGCTCCACAGTGACTGAATTTACCATTGTAAAAAAATTTATAAGGGGTAAATACGCTAGCCAGATCTCCATCTATATTTATGGACTCAAAGGTAATTTGTTCATCAAGCATTCCTTTTTGCTCCTTGCCTACAAAGCGGATAAAGTTGCTTACATTTTCATTCCTTACACTAACATGGCCTTCCTTATTTACTACTATGGTTTGAAATATAACACTATCAGAAAAACAATTTTTTAACATTAACGTGTCAACGTTTTTCATACCTAAAAACATCTTATTAATAACAGCTTTCACGGAGTCTTTAGACTGGGCCGTGACATTATAACTAACAAGTGTTAATATAATAAAAAAGTATTTGAATTGGCTGTTTCTAAACATAAACTGGCAGATTAATTGAACAATAAATATAAAAAGGAGTAACATGAAAAATAGATTTTTTTTAACCCTGGCATTGATCGCATTCATTTCCGTCTTTGCAATCAGTTGTACCACATCAAGGGTATATGGTGATGACCGTTACAGTGAAAGAACACCTTATGGATATTATGACCGTTATGGCATATACGATCCCTATGGATATTATGGCGGGCCAATGAGGGCTTATCCAAACAGATATTATGGTGACCGCTATTATTATGGCAGAACACCCCAGCGCAATCCAAATTATGAAAATCGTAACCGGGAAAAACAACAACAAAACGAAGAAAGAAGACAGGAAAATACCCGTAAAATAGAAAACAGCAAGGAAAAAGTTCTTGGTCGCGGTAATTAATAAGTTTCCATTCCTTTGAAAAAATAAACCCCGTTACAAACGGGGTTTTCTCATTAATATCCTAAGATCTTAAGCATGCTTTGGGCGGTTTGTTCTTTGGCATAAAGGGTATCAATCATTTTACCGTTTTTATCCTGGGTCACAATAACATGTTTTGGAGAAGGGATCATGCAATGTTTAATTCCTCCGTAACCACTGATCTGGTCCTGGTAAGCACCGGTATGAAAAAATCCGAGGTAAAGTGGATTTTCTCCGGCAAGCTTAGGCAGAAAAACTTCGTTAATATGTTCTTCTGAATCATAATAATCATGACTATCGCATGTGATACCTCCCAGCACAACGCGTTGGTAATCCTGTTCCCATTTATTAATGGGAAGCAGTAAAAAACGTTCACCAATACCCCATGTATCGGGTAAAGTAGTAATGAAAGATGAATCGATCATATACCAGATCTCTCTTTCATTTTGACTTTTTTGATCCAGTACACTATAAATATGAGCCATACTCTCGCCTACTGTGTAACTACCAAATTCAGTGAAAATATTTGGCATGGGCACTTTGGTTCGTTTACAAGCCACTTTAATATTGCGTACAATTTCATTGATCATGAATTGATAATCATAATCAAAACCAAGCGAATGTTTTATCGGAAATCCTCCACCGATATTAATTGAATCCAGTTCCGGACATATCTTCTTTAACTGGCAATATAAATTGATGATCTTATTCAGTTCACTCCAGTAATAGATATCATCTTTTATCCCTTTATTTAAAAAGATATGTAACATTTTTAACTGGAACTTATTTTCATAACCTTCTATACGGTCTACATAAAATTCCAGGATATCTTTAGCCCTTATTCCTAACCTTGAAGTATAAAATGGGAAAGTGGGTTCTTCCTCAGCTGCTACACGAATACCCAGTTTGAAGGGCACTTTAACGGATTTAGCATATTCTTTCAATTCTTCCTTATTATCAAGGATAGGGATTACATTTTTAAATCCTGTATTGATCAGGTTGGCAATGCGCCTTGTATAAGGTTTTTGTTTAAATCCATTACAAATAATGAAAATGTCTTTATTAATCTTCTTTTTTGCATAAAGTTTTTTGATGATTTCCAGATCATATGCATAAGAAGTTTCCAGGTGAATATTCTGCTTTAATGCCTCTTCCACCACATAAGAAAAATGAGAACTTTTAGTGCAATAACAATAAAAATACTCCCCTTCATAACGGTGTTTTTTAAAGGCATTGGCAAACATCGTTTGTGCTTTAATGATCTGTTTGCCTATTTTAGGGAGGTAACTTAACTTCAGCGGAGTACCATACTTATCTATCAACGCTTTAAGTTCTATTCCATTAAATTGCAAAAAGCCGTCTTTAACCTCAAAACCCTCCTGGGGGAAATTAAAAGTTTGCTGAACCAGGTCGTTATAGGAATTATCCATTTAAAATTTGAAAGATTTTCTGGTAAAAAAAAATTACGGAACAAAAGTAAAGGTTTGATAAATTAGAAACGAAAAATTTACAACCCGCATTATTACATAAAAAAAACCGGGGCAAAAATTTGACCCGGTTTACTATGAAAATCACTGGCAATTATTTTACCTGTGCAATGAGATTTTTGAATGATTCTGGATTATTCATGGCTATATCTGCCAGCATCTTCCTGTCCAGCGTGATACCCTTTTTATTCAATGCGTTGATGAATTGTGAATAGTTCATACCCTCTTCACGAACGGCCGCGTTAATACGGGCAATCCATAATGCACGGTATTCTCTTTTCTTTAATTTACGACCTACATACATATAGGTCATACCTTTTTCAACAACGTTTTTGGCTACAGTATAAACGTTTTTACGTTTACCGTAAAAGCCTTTGGCTTGTTTTAATATTTTTTTTCTGCGAGCTTTAGAAGCAACAGCATTTACTGAACGAGGCATATCTTAATTATTTTAGAATTTTAATTTAATAACTGCCAGGTGGCAGGTTGATCTACAGATGTAATCCACCAGGAATTACTTTAATCTCAGTAATCGTTTTACAAAATCAAGATTGGCTTTACTAACAATACCATCTATCCGCATACCGCGCTTGCGTTTTTTGCTTTTTTTGGTAAGGATGTGGCGTTTAAAGGCTTTTTGGTGAGTGATTTTTCCAGTACCAGTTACTTTGAAACGCTTTTTGGCGCTGGAGTTTGTTTTTACTTTTGGCATTTTAAATGCTTTATGAGTGCACCCTTGAGGCGTTTTCCACCGGGAAAAACTTATTGAGCCTTTTCAGGAAATATTCCTTTCGGAATGAACCGTTTTTTAAACGGGCAGCAAAGGTAGCTATTTTTGGTAAAAAAACATCATGGATTTCAAGCTTATTCCAATCCAAGGGACAACCTTGTTTTTTTAGGTAGGCGGGCCTTAACCAACTGATAACTTTGTTCCGTATAATATTCCCATTCTTGCAGGCTTAATTTAACCGGATCGGTTACAGCTATCCATTTAGCTCTTGCCAGGTAAGGTGCTGGCATAAAACCTTCCCTGTCCGTTAATAGTTCAAACTCTTCATCAGTTACTTTAAAAGAAATCCTAAAAGGTGGCTCTAATGAAGCAGCACAAAACATTTTATTGGCCACTGAAAAAACCAGGTCATTATCCCATTTTACATCCTCTGTAACGCCGGGTAAATGCAGGCAGAGTGTTCTTAAATTTTCAATATCCATGGTCCCGCAAATTAATCCTTTATGCATGTAATTTTTAGTTTTACTCATTCCCCCCTATTTTTGCAAAAAAAATATAATGGCGCAAGAACAAACAGCTAACAAAAAAAAGAATAGATCACTTGCCTGGATAATATTTTTCATTTCAACAGTTGCCCTGGCTGTAGCTATAATTACTCATTGGGAATGGCTTACTTTGATTATACCTTTTTGGGGTACTTCGTTCGTAATTGCCATGGATCTTATATAATAAATTTATCTTCAAAAAAAAATCCATTCAAATTGAATGGATTTTTTTTTCCAAAATTTGTTCTTCTTATTAAGCACCACCCAGGATTACAACCAATGCATAAATTATACCGGGAATCCAAAACAACAAGGTTAATAAAAGAGCGATCCAGAATTTGCTATTGATCTCCCCCTGGTGAAGGTAAACAGCCAATGGTGGCAATAAAATAGCAAGGATCACCAATAACAGCGTGTTAGTAGAAGGTGCTGCGTTCATGTTAGATTTTGCCTTTTTCAATTCAGCTTTAACTGATTTGATCCTGGCTTTTCTTTCTTTTTTTGATAAGCTTTTAAATTCCGCTACCGCAGCTTTAACTGCAGCAGGATCCGGTTCAGAATTTGCGCTTACAGGTGTTGAAGATGGTAAGGATACGGCAAAACCTGCAGTGCCCTGTAGTAATAATGCCGATACCAACGATAAAATAAGTACCTTCTTTTTCATAATGGATGATTTTTTGTTTTAAGAGATCAGTGATTATTAAATGATTAACGTATTAAAATGAGTAAAAGAATAACAGCTCCGAATCCAAAACCAACCCATGACCACTTTATTTTGCTCCGTTCACCAATAAGGTAAGCAATCAAAACTCCAAAAATGCTGAAGAATAAGCCCATCAAAAAACCAACGAAATTAAAATCTGTGGCATCAATATCCTGGTTTACCTGTTGAAGGTCCACCGGTTGACCATTTTTTAATTTGCGATTTATTGAATGCTGTAAATATTTTAAACTTATTTTTTGAGCCAGGCTCATTTTTTTACCAGTGACCAGTTTATATTTCCTGGGAGTAAGTTCAATTATTTGATTTAATGTAAAAGAATGAGTTTTACTGGTGTTTACACTGAGGAATTCAGGAGAAATAGCATTCATGTCTGAAAGCGCACTGACAGGAAAATAAAGAAGAATGCAGCCCATGCTGATCACTGCAAATTTTAAAAATCTTTTCATTTTTCTATTGAGTGGTTTTTGTTTACCTCATAAAGTTAAGGGTTGAACGTTTTTTAAAATGAAAAACCCGCAATTTAATTTGCGGGTTTTATTGTTGAGGTTACTCCTATTTCTATTTTACTTCTTCAAATTCTGCATCTGTAACATTATCTCCGGTGGCATTCTCCGTTTGTGGCTGCTCATCTTCTCCCGGTTGTGGTTGTGCGTTAGCTGTCTCACCTTGCTGCGATGCTTTATATATTTCTTCGCTGGCCGCAGTCCATGCCGTATTCATTTCTGCCATGGCAGCATCAATCTGTGGGATATCCTGGGATTTATGCGCATCTTTTAATTTCTGCAATGCTGCTTCAATTGGCGCTTTTTTATCTGCACTAATTTTATCTCCATACTCTTTGATCTGCTTTTCAGTCTGAAATATTAAACTATCAGCCTGGTTTATCTTTTCAATTTTTTCTTTTGCTTCTTTATCTGATTCTTCATTTGCTTTTGCTTCCGCTTTCATTTTTTCAACTTCCTCCTTACTTAAACCACTGCCTGCTTCAATATGAATTTTTTGCTCCTTACCAGTGCCTTTATCTTTAGCTGCTACATGTATCAAACCATTGGCGTCAATATCGAAAGTTACTTCAACCTGGGGAACACCTCTTGGAGCCGGGGGAATACCATCAAGGTTAAAAATTCCAAGGCTCTTGTTATCTTTTGCTAAAGATCTTTCACCTTGCAATACATGAATTTGTACTCCAGGCTGATTATCACTTGCTGTTGAAAAAGTTTCTGATTTTTTAGTTGGAATGGTCGTATTAGACGGAATCAATGGGGTCATCACACCACCCAATGTTTCAATACCCAATGATAATGGTGTAACATCCAGCAATAAAACATCTTTCACTTCCCCAGTTAAAACTGCCCCCTGGATAGCCGCGCCTACTGCAACAACTTCATCCGGGTTAACGCCTTTATTAGGCTTTCTGCCAAAAAACTTTTCTACTATCTCCTGAACTTTTGGAATACGTGTTGAACCACCTACTAAGATTACTTCATCAATATCACTGGCTTTCAGGTTTGCATCTTTCAATGCCTGCTCACAAGGTTTCAGGCATCGTGCAAATAAATTGTCAGCCAACTGCTCAAACTTTGCTCTTGAAAGCTTTTTAACCATATGCTTAGGTACACCGTCAATAGCCGTAATGTATGGCAGGTTAATCTCTGTTTCAGAAGAACTGCTCAATTCTATCTTTGCTTTTTCTGACGCTTCTTTTAAACGCTGCAAGGCCATAGGATCTTTGCGCAAGTCTACATTTTCTTCCTTTTTAAATTCTTCTGCCAGCCAATCCATTATCACTTTATCAAAGTCATCACCACCAAGGTGTGTATCACCGTTAGTTGATTTCACTTCAAAAACACCTTCACCCAATTCCAGTATTGAAATATCAAATGTTCCACCACCAAGGTCAAAAACCGCGATTTTAGAATCATGATGTTTTTTATCCAAGCCATAAGCTAATGCGGCAGCTGTGGGCTCGTTTACAATACGACGCACATTTAAACCGGCAATTTCACCAGCTTCTTTTGTCGCCTGCCTTTGGGCATCATTAAAATAGGCAGGAACGGTGATTACGGCTTCATTTATTTCCTGGCCCAGGTAATCTTCAGCGGTTTTTTTCATTTTCTGCAAGATCATTGCAGAAATTTCCTGTGGTGTATATAACCTGCCATCAATGTCAATACGAACGGTATTATTGTCACCTTTTACAATTTTATAGCTCCAATGGCTCATTTCCTCTGATACCTCATCATGACGCCTGCCCATAAAACGTTTTACACTACTTATAGTATGAATTGGATTTGTGATAGCCTGACGTTTTGCAGGATCACCTACTTTGCGTTCGCCATTCTTCAAAAAAGCCACTACAGACGGGGTTGTACGACGTCCTTCATCATTTGCAATGACTACTGGCTCATTTCCTTCCATTACTGCAACACAACTATTGGTTGTTCCTAAATCTATTCCTATTATTTTTCCCATTATTGAAAAATTTAATTGTTTCCATAAGTTTTACAATGATTATGCCGTTGAAGATCATAATGAAAAAATGGCAGGGATTAAGCAGATATTATTCTAATTATCAAATCACATTACATTCTTCACAAAGCTTTTCCTTTTCAGCACTTATTTTTATCATTCAAAGATTCAAAGGCATGATGAAAAAACGATGGCTTATCCTGATCCCTGTAATTACATTATTTGCCTGCTCCAAAAAACTGGTGCCTGAAAAACCAGTCCTGGGTGATTCATATTTCAAACTGGATTCCTTACCATCTTCTGAGTTTAACATTCCTATCCAGGTAAACCTTCTCCCGGTATATGCGATGGCGGAAAAGAGTATTGATAAAGAATTCAATTCACCAAACTGGCCCAATGAATGGATTCAGCCGGATTGCGCTACCAGGTATAAATACAGGTTTAGGCGTGGCCCTTTGCAATTTCGGGCATCCGGGTTAAGCCTTTCGCTCGGGTTTACCGGAAATTATCAAATGATCGGCTCTACCCGTGCTTGTGTGGGAGGCACAATCCTTTCGCCCTGGACGCCACCCTGTAGTTGTGGCTTTGAAGAAGGTGAACGGCGGGTGAATGTCAGTTTCAATAATTCCATTGCTTTTATGAATGATTATAAGGTAAAATTGAATATTGAACGGATGGAACCGGTAGCTATTGATAAATGCACTATTTGCTTTTGGGGCCAGGATATAACCAAAACGGTTATGAGTAGTTTAAAAGAAGAACTTGACCTGGCAAAAAAAGCAATAGAAGATTCTTTCGGAACGGTGGACCTGGCTCCTCGTTTCAGAGAAATATGGAACCAGCTTAATCAGCCCATTAATCTTGCCGGACTGGGTTGGTTGCAGGTTAATCCGCAACAATTCAGGCTTAATAATTTATTTGCCCGCAATGATTCACTGAATTTGTTTTTGGGACTTTCTGCGCGGCCAGTTATCCGGCTGGATAAACCTGGAGAAACATCCAAAGCGCTGCCCATGCTTGCACCCTTTAAAACAAATACAGGGTTTAATATTTTCCTGGATGCGGTTTTAAATTATGATTCACTAAGCAACATTCTTACAACCCAACTCAAGGATCAGCAATATGAATTTGACAAGGGACCGGTTAAAAAAATATTTATTGTAAAAAATATTCAACTCATTGGGCAGGACAATGAAAAACTGGTCATTCGCCTGGATTTCGAAGGCTCTGATAAAGGCACCATTTACCTGACAGGAAAACCTGTTTATGATGCAAGTGAAAGGATCATGCAGTTTGCTCAACTTGACTTTGATATCCGCACAAAAGATTTATTGGTAAAATCTGCCGGCTGGTTATTCAATAAAAAAATATTGAATGAAATACAGCAGTATTCCCGTTTTGACCTGGGTTCGCTTATTGATTCCTCCATGATCACGATGAACCAGCAATTGAACAGGGAAATTATGCCCGGCATTAAAAGCTATGGAAAAATGAACCAGCTAGTGTTATTGGGACTTTATCCACTCAAAGACAACCTGGTGATCCGCAGTAATATCAGTGGTGATCTGACGATAAAAGTTGAATCAATCGGGTTCAGCCTGTGAAGCAACTTTGCTAACCCGGAAAGTAAAATGTTTCTGGCTCAGGTAACTAAAGGCAACTACAAAAAACGTAGTGAATATTTTGGCGGGGGTAGGAAATATTCCCATGTATTCAACAAAAAATTTAATGAATATATAATTCAATAATAGGCAAGCCAGCACCAAACTAAAATACCTGATTAGCTGCACCCGGCCCCTTAAATCAGATTCAGAAAACACTACGTACTTGGATAAAAAGAAACCCAAAGGAAAAGTGATAAGAAATGAAATTAAAAAAGCGGCAATATGCGGACTGATAGCAACTACGGGAGTATAAAGAATTTCCTTATTTAATATAAAATGAAAAGCAATAAAATAAAGAAATATATCCAGCATGGTATTACCTCCGCCACAAGCTGCATAACCGAAAGTTTGCCTGTTAAAAAATGGGCGGAAGGGTGGGTAAAAAAAATCTATCACCCGGTTAATAACATTACTTACCTGTTGGATATTTTTATTCATGTAAGCCCGCAAAGATAAAAGATGAAATGTAGTGGAAAATATAAAATTGGTCTGCAAATGAGAATCGAAATCAAACAAATTAAAGGACATCTTCTTTTCAGATTCATAGAATTCAAAGGTTTAAAGTTAAATTCGCACCCAAAATAAAAAACATTACATGTCTCTTGTAAACCAGTTAAAGCCTTTATTTGTTTCCGCACTTGAAAACTTATATGGTCAGTCGTTCACTGAAAAGGAGCTGACCATCAATACCACCAAACCAGAATTTGAGGGTGATTATACCTTGGTTTTATTTTCATTTATCAAATTATTGAAAAAATCACCCGATGAATTGGGAAAAGAAATCGGCGATTATTTAATAAAGGCACACCCTGAACTATTTACCGGTTACAATTTGATAAAAGGTTTTCTAAATTTTTCTATAGCTGATAATTTCTGGATTCAAACAGTTGTTGATAATTATGCTGACACCTCTTTTGGAACGCAATCATCCAATAATAAAAAAGT
>JACCYQ010000223.1 GCA_013696395.1 Chitinophagaceae bacterium | reverse complement strand
AACTTTCCGCCATCGCAGTTTCTGCTGGTCCGGGATCCTATACTGGTTTACGGGTTGGTATGGCCACAGCCAAAGGTCTTGCTTATGCCCTGGGAATACCTATGATCAGCATAAGTACTCTGGAAATAATGGCAATAGCTGCAATGAGTATATGGGGAAATAAAGAAAAAACTGGAAAGCTTCTGCTGGTACCAATGATTGATGCTCGCAGGATGGAGGTGTTTACAGCTGTTTATGATGATACTATTAAAACCATATTGAGTCCCCAGGCAATGATCCCGGATGAAAATTCATTCAACACCTGGATTAATGATTATAAGATGCTTTTTTTTGGTAATGGTCATGAAAAATGTAAAATATTCCTGCATCATCCGAATGCCTGTTTTGACCATATAAATTTTGGAGCAACAGATATGGTCAAGCTTTCATTTAGTAAGTTTCAATCAGGAAAATTCGACGATTTGGCTTATGCTGAACCGTTTTATACGAAGGACTTTTACACATCTGCAAAAAAAATGTAATACTTCAGAAAAGAGGAACTAATTTTGCATAGTATTAATCATTCTAAAAAAAGATGATATGAATGATGCGGTATTAACTATAAATACACCTACAAATAGCGGTAGTATTTTAAAACTGGACCTTGTAAATCTAAAAAAAGCTTCCCTGGTATTAAGATCGGTGAACCATAAACTTCGCCAGCAAATACTGAAGCTTATAGATGAGCACGGGAAAATGACAGTTACGGAGATTTATGTCAAACTCCGTTTAGAACAGTCCGTTGCCTCTCAACACCTTGCCATATTACGAAAGGCGGGATTTGTTAAAACGGACAGGGATGGTAAATTTATTTATTACTCTGTTAATACTAACAGGTTAGAGGAATTGGACAAATTTGTAAAGGATCTTATTTCCTGATAATTTTATTCTGATTAGGCAAACAAAGGAAGCATAAGTATGCTTCCTTTGTTTTGTTCTTACCTTTGTGTGAAATTTATTCCACATGTTTATTAAGCAATTTTACACGGGATGTCTCAGTGAAGCTGCCTATTATATTGAATCTCAAGGACAGGTTGCTGTTATCGATCCTTTGCGGGATATTGACCCATATATTCAACTGGCAAAGGAAAGAAATGCAACTATAAAGTACATATTTGAAACTCATTTTCATGCTGATTTTATAAGTGGGCATGTAGACCTGGCCAGGTTTACCGGTGCACCCATTATTTATGGCCCGGGAACTAAAGCGGGGTTTGATATTTCTGTGGCAAAGGATGGACAGATCTTTCAATTAGGTGATCTTAAAATCGAAGTTCTGCATACGCCTGGACATACACTTGAATCTTCTTGTTTTTTATTAAAAGATGAAAACGGAAAACCTCATTGCATTTTTACGGGTGATACTCTTTTTGTCGGAGATGTAGGCAGGCCCGATTTAGCTCAAAAGAATGGAGAACATACAATGGAAGATATGGCTGCATTACTTTACGATTCTTTACAGGGTAAAATAATCCCAATGCCAGATGATGTAATTGTATACCCTGCTCATGGACCTGGCAGCGCATGTGGTAAAAACCTGGGACCAGCTACTTTCAGTACAATTGCTGTTGAAAAAGAAACTAATTATGCATTGAAAACACATGATAAAGAAAAATTTGTGGCTGTGGTAACGGCTGGCTTAACAGAACCTCCTAAATATTTTCCTATCAATGCACAAATCAATAAAGAAGGTTATGAAACAATGAATACTATTTTGAAAAAAAGTTTAAATCCCCTGTCTCCAAAAGAATTTAAATCTTTACTAACAGAGGATATTTTGATTGTTGATACAAGGTCTTCAGAACAATTTTCAAAAGGTTTTATACCCGGTTCTATTTTTATCGGGTTAGAAGGAAGATTTGCAGAATGGGCAGGAAGCCTTCTTCCGTTTTCTCAATCTATACTTCTTGTTACGGTACCGGGAATGGAGCAGGAAACGGTTACCCGGTTGGCCAGGGTAGGTATCGATAAAGTGAGGGGATACCTTGAGGATGGAATAGAAGCCTGGAAAGATGATGGAAATGAAATTGACCTGGTAATTGATGTTGAGCCTGATGAATTAATGCTTGATATGAAATTTGATGAAAACCTGGTTATTGTGGATGTGCGAAGGGAAACAGAATTTGCAGATGGTCATTTAAAAAATGCGATAAATATCCCATTGAATGAATTAACTGACCCTGCAACACTGGCATTGATGGAAGAAACTCAAAATATTTACGTTCATTGTGCTGGTGGCTACCGGAGTATGATTGCCACTTCTCTTATGAAAAGACAGGGCATTCATAATTTGAGGAATGTGTTGGGTGGTTGGAATGAAATAAAAAAACAGGAGAAATTGGAGATCATCAAAGAAAAAAGTGTTTTGAACTAATCAGCA
>JACCYQ010000204.1 GCA_013696395.1 Chitinophagaceae bacterium | reverse complement strand
ATTAATTGAAATAACTTTTTACACGACCGATTTCGACAGGCAACCTGGTAGTTTTAGTTTCGGTATTTAGTTGGCGATTTTTTCAACATTTAGTTGTCACCCTGCCTGCTCCGATGTATGTCGTGTGAGTTTGTTGAAGGGTGTGGGTAACTCGGGTAACATCCAAACAAGCAACACTTTTAAATTGTCACTTTTAACTTTTGACTTAATAAAATGGAAAAAATAAAACCACACTACGATGCCATAAAATATAAAACACCCACCGGTACAAAACTGAATTGCAAAGGATGGATACAGGAAGCGGCCTTGCGCATGCTATTAAATAACCTGGATCCCGCTGTGGCAGAAAGACCCGATGATCTGATTGTATATGGTGGCCGCGGAAAAGCAGCCCGTAATTTCGAAGCGCTGGATAACATCATCAAAGCACTTAAGGTGTTGGAAAATGATGAATCATTATTAATACAGTCAGGCAAACCGGTTGGCATTATGCAAACTCATGAAAATGCTCCGCGTGTGCTGATCAGTAATTCACAGCTTGTTCCAAACTGGGCCAACTGGCAGCACTTTGACGAGCTGGAGAAAAAAGGATTGATGATGTACGGGCAAATGACAGCCGGTTCATGGATCTATATCGGCAGCCAGGGAATTGTACAGGGTACTTATGAAACCTATGCAGCTATCGCCGAAAAACATTTTGGTGGAAGACTGAAACACACATTGAATATTACCGCGGGCCTGGGCGGCATGGGCGGTGCACAACCACTGGCTATCACTATGAACGAAGGGGTGGCATTGGTTGCGGAAGTGGAAGAGTGGCGCATCAACAAACGCCTGGAGACAAAATACCTTGATATTAAATTCACCGATATTGATGAAGCCATTGCAAGAGCCCTGGAAGCAAAACAAAATGGCGAAGCCATTAGCATCGGCGTTTTATGCAATGCGGTTCACCTGTTGGAAAGATTGGTGGAAAAAAAAGTTATTCCTGATACATTGACTGACCAGACTTCTGCGCATGATCCCTTGATCGGTTACTGGCCGCACGAAATTTCATACGAAGCTGCTAAAGTTCTGCGACAGGAAAACCCGGAACAGTATATTGAGTACGCTTATCATTCCATGTATCTGCATGTACAACTGATGCTTCAATTGATGGACAAAGGCGCTATTACTTTTGATTATGGTAATAATATCCGTGCAAGAGCGAAGGAATATGAAGTTAAAAGTGAAAACTTAAAAGTTAAAAGTCAAAATGATGAAAACTCCTCATCCTCAACCTTAGCCTTAACTTTCAAATCAGGTCGTTGCTTCGACTTCCCCGGCTTCGTTCCCGCATATATAAGACCGTTATTCTGCGAAGGCAAAGGTCCATTCCGCTGGGCGGCATTAAGTGGGGATCCAAATGATATTAAAGTGACCGATGATAAGATAAGAGAATTATTCCCCGAAAATACATCACTGATGCGCTGGTTAAACCTGGCCCAGGAAAAAATCGCCTTCCAGGGTTTGCCGGCCCGCATCTGCTGGCTGGGACAGGGAGAAAGAGAAAAGGCAGGTCTTGCTTTTAATGAATTGGTTGCTAACGGTCAGGTACAAGCGCCTATCGTTATAGGTCGTGATCACTTGGACACGGGTTCTGTAGCCAGTCCAAACAGGGAGACTGAAGCTATGATGGATGGCAGTGATGCCGTGGCTGACTGGCCCATTCTCAATGCATTGATGAATACCGCAGGCGGAGCATCCTGGGTTTCATTGCACCATGGCGGTGGTGTAGGTATGGGTTACAGCATTCATGCTGGTATGGTGATCGTTGCCGATGGCACAGAAGCCGCTTCGCATAGGCTTTCCCGTGTGTTGCGTAACGACCCGGGTATTGGCGTAATCCGGCATGCCGATGCAGGTTATGAAATTGCGAAAAAAACGGCGAAGGAATATGAGTTAGGATTATGGCTACAAGTAAAAAATGAAAAGTGAAAAGTTACTTCTTACGCTAGTCTCCAATGAAGGGCAGCGATTTTTTATATTTATGCATAACCTGACACTGATGAAAAAAATACGCTGCTTGTTACTAATATTGATTTTGGCTTTACAAGCTGAATCACAAACACATAATCATTTTGATGTTGGAAAATTGGTCCGGATCACGGAAACTTCAGATCTAAATGCACTTGCAATACTGGTTAAAAAGCATGACCATATTGTTTTTGATAGCAGCAGGCTTGAAGATGGTTCACTCTTTTATTATACCAGAGAAATGAAAGTAAATGGGAATATCCTGGCTTGTTCAATTGATGTGAAGGGGAAAATGGTTGCTTTAACTTTTTCAACCATCGATATAGGTACTTATATTGATTTCAGAAATCAAATTTTGGGTTTGGGTTTCATATCCTCGGGCAAAACCAAAGCAAGTTTTACCGGAATGCTCGAAATGGAAGATTTTACAAAAGGTAAATTTGAAATAGGTAACGGAACCCGGCAAAAAGAAAATGGAGCCGTTGAATATGAGTTTATTTTTGTAATGTGGTAAAGAAATAGATTTCGCAAGAATATCATTGGGAAGGATTGAAACATCGTTATTGGTATGCATCCGGATTTGTGCCAAGCCTACCAATAACTATATTGCCTGATTGCTCATAGAAAATTCAATCAAGAAGCCACTTTTAAAAGAAGCAGTTTTTATGATTTTTGGGTTAATAACCAGCCATTCAACTAATCAACCGATCAACCAACTTCCATTTCCGCATAAAATTCAATAACTTCATTTCCTTACGAAACACGAATGAGGAAATTTCTTTTAGCCATCGCATTTTTATTGCCAGGATTATTCAGCTGCTCACAGGAACTGGGCCAGTTAAAATTTACCGGTACTTCAAGACTTGATTATTTTACATTCATAACCGATCAGGGTGTGCATATACGGGTATCACCGGATGGAAAAATATTAGAATGGGGGATGGAAGAAATGTCTATAAGATCGAATAATTATTATGCGCCCAAACTGCAACCCTTTATGGGTCGAATTGATTATTATGGTGCCGAATCTGATTCGGTTGTTAATGGTAAAGTTAAAAGCATCGGCACCTGCTGGATCACTTATTACAATGCCTATGAAACTGAGAATGCGGGTAAAATAAAATCCATTGGCAGAAATGCGCTTGATTATTATACACGACATGAGAATGCTGCCCTGAAAGGAAAATTAAGACTAGTGGGTAACCAGGTCATTGATTATTATCCTTCTTACGAAGATGAATTGGTGCGTGGAAAACTAAAAGCAATCGGCAGTACTCAATTCATTTATTATAACTCATTTGATGAAAAATTTTTGAAAGGAAAATTGAAAAGCATTGGTCCCGTAAACTTAAATTATTATGGTATAATGGACCGTAAAGAAATCTGGGGCGTGTTAAAAGGATTAAACAGGCAAAATATAAATGGGGTTACTTACATTCTGAGGTAAAAACCGCTTTATTTTATATTCCCCATTGGCTGGCTGATATTATTTTTAACTCAACATTTTTGCAATACCTCTTTTCAATAAATAATTACATTGTCTGTAAAGAAAATGGTTTAAAAATTATGTACATTGATTTTATATAGATTTATAAATGTATAATTAAAGTCACTTCCCTAACCGCGGTAAACTGCAAATCCTTCTCTGTTTTAAACCGCTTTCATTTCATACTTTTTAGTAAAAACAGTTTGTAACATTTATTCATCAACAATCAAAAATTAATTATCATGAAGAAAATGAACATTCTTTTGGCAATGTTTTATTTGCCACAGTAGGCTTTTCACAGCAACAAGGAATTATTTTGGAAGTAGATGGTCCGGGCGGTGGAGAAGCATCAATTCTTGCATATTCCGGAGGAATTTCTAATTCAGCAACTACCCATACAGGTGGTGGTGGAGCAGCAGGTAAAGCTAATTTCCAGGATATAAGTGTAAGCATGGTAACCAGTAAAATTTCAGCGGCTTTTTTAAAATCTGTGGCTATGGGAACACATTTCCCGGAGATGAGATTGAAATTTTACTCTAATTCTAAAAAACTTTATTACCAGATAACTATACAGAATGTTATCGTTACTTCCGTTAGCTTCGGAAGCAGTTGTGGCAGTAACCCATGCGCTGATCAAACTGAGAATGTGACATTCAATTTCCCTAAAATAAAATGGGAAGATTTTATTAACAACACTTCTTTTGGATATAACATTGCAGCAAATACCCAGCTTTGATATTCATGAACACTTAAAATAATTTTATGAAATTATGCATACTTATTTTTATGTTCCTGGTGAATATGTCATTCCTGCAGGCGCAGCATGCAATAAATAAAGAACCTGCACTTATAAAAGAACAACAATGGTTGTTTGATAAAACCAGGAAACAAATGACAACAAAGGGTGAAAATGCTTCCACCAAACTCTTTCTGGATAAGTACAGGAAACTGCTTTTATCTGATGTTTTTTGTAAAAAGGTTAGTTCACAAACAAAAATAAATCTTGATGGCGAGCGGTTGAATGAAAATAATACCTTAATTGAATGGGATGTGTTTGAAGAAACCGAATATGCCCGTTATATTGTAGAACGCAGGTATAATAATCCATACGGTGATTTTGACAGCATCGGTATTATGGAAAGTCGTGGAGCCGCTTCAGTTTTTCAGTCTTACCAGTTTTCGGATAACAATGATTTCCCAGGGACAAGCTGGTACCGCCTTCGACGGATCCATTATAAAGGGGACATGCTGAAACTGGTAAAAGTAGAAGGTTATAAAAATGAAGCAAAAGTTTTTCCAAATCAGGCAAAATCTTCTGACGTTAGGATTGAACTTTTTCGTTTTAAAACAGATGGCAATAATTCGATTATTATCCACGATTCAAGAGGAAGCATTGTTCACTACCGGGAACAGGTATTTGTAAATGACAACAAAGTTTACCAGTTGCAGAACCTGGGTCTTGCACCAGGAGCATATCATATAAAGGTTTCAAACCAGTATAATTCGGGTAGTACTACATTTATTGTTCAATAGTTTAATGCGGTTGATGTAAAATGCATCAACCGCAAAAACTAAAATTCAATTACTTATCACAAACTTTTTTGAGTAGCTATTTCTATTCAGAAATAATTAACCTGCTAGTTGGCAGTTGCCGGGCTGATGATGCTGTTAACTTCTGTAATGGAAGTAATAGGAAATCCACCTTTTTTAGCATGTTCTCTTAGCAGTTCTTCATTTTCTGCTTTATAAATGCAATGGATTTTATTGCCATTTACATAACTATTGATCCATTCAATTTTTGGACCCATATCTTTTAAAACTGAACAGGATTTTTGAGAAATGCCTTTTAATTCATCAGCATTTAATTTACCAGCACCGGGAATATCTCTTTCAATTAAATACGTTTTCATAGTTATTTCTTTTTGTGTTTGATCTTGTTTTTTGGAAGATGAAGTTTGAGCCATGGAGGTATAACCGGCAAATAACAACATGATCATTAATAAGCTGAGTTGATGTGTGATGTGTTTCATAACATGAGCATTTAGAGGTTTTTGAATATACTAAAGATACTTTGCCGCCATACCGGGGCTATGTAACAAATCATTCAATAAATGGTAAAAATGAGTCAGGCGCATGCATCAGGAAAGCATGTCCATATAGGTTAGCGGGAGTAAACCGTATTTCTTTTTAAAGCATTTTGTAAAATACGATGGGCTGCTAAAGCCCGTGTCAAAAGTGATCTGCGTCACATTGTATTGTTTTGTGCGCATCAGTTCTTTTGCTTTCTCCAGTTTGAATTCACTCAAAAGTTCATTGGGTGAAAAGCCTGATAACGCAAGTATTTTTCTATACAACTGTGATTTACTCATAGCCATGATCTGGCAATAATCAGCCACATTAAATCCCGGGTTCTGCCAGTTCTCCTCTAGCTTATTAAATAATAAACTGAGCAGTTTTTCATCCTGTGGTGATAAAATCAACAAGGCATCATTATGGTTTTGAAAATGATCATCAGATGCTAATTCAATAACTCCTGATGTAAGTCCAACCTTGTAATTTTTAGCAATAAAACATAAACGTTTTGCCAATTGTATAGTATCGCCAAACAATTTTTCATTGGTGCTTACCGGTTCGCCGCCATTGATGCCAATTCTTAATCCAAGCATTTCCCTGTCGCTTTCAGGTATTTTTTGTTGAATGGATAATGCACAGGAAATAGCATTATTGGCTGAAATAAATGATGCAACCAAACCGCGACCACTATGTTCAGCTTCCTGTCCCTTAAAGTTCAAAAGCTCCTGTCTCACAAAATCTTTGTACCTGTTTAATAATTCATTTGCTTTTTCTTTGCCCAATTTATTTTTCAATAAAATTGGATCTTCCAATATAGTTACCATGATGATCCGGTAAGAAGGATCATTGATCAACTTTAATCCTGTCTCTGTTACCGGTGTTTCTTCAGGGTCATTTACCCTGCCTAAAAACGATTCTACGATCGAGGTTTGAACTTCTATGATCTTGTGTGGCACCAATCCATGCGATTTGTTGTGCAAGCCCACAACCACTTCTTTATCGGGAGCATCAATCAGGCAAAAAACATGACCTCTTGATTCATCAACCCAATAAGTCATGCATTTGCAATTGTGCTCTTCTTCGAACATGGTATCCATCAGGTGCGCTTCAGCTACATCTTTAGCTTTAACGCCCGGAAGAATATGCAAGTCCATGTAAATCGGCATGTATGAATCTTTGTTTGTAGTAAAATAAGAAAAAAAATCAGCATTTTAGAAATCATATCAAACGCCGTAGTGATTTAACCTGGTACGAGCAGTAAAAAAATGCCATTTTAAAATAATGATAAACGGCCGGATGCTGTGACGGTTTGCAGATACCTGATACAGGAAGAGATTAATTTAGGTAGTTATTCCTATTGCCTAAAACTATTATTATGTATTCCAAGTCAAGGTTTCTCCGTTATATGATGGTAATATCAGCATTTCATTTTATAACTTTTTCTTCTTTGACCGCGCAACTGCTTCGATTGCCAGATGGTGGCGTAAACTACAAATGCAGAACCGGCAGAAGAGTAGGCGTTACCGACATTGACATAAATTGGAATGCACCCGGTGTAAAAGATAGGGAAGGAAAGATCTGGGGCAGCAATGTAGCGCCATTTGGATTTGAAATTCTGGGTTTCGGTTCGGATAAACCGTCACCCTGGAGGGCAGGTGCCAATGAAAGTACCACCATTTCTTTTTCAACCGATGTAACCATAAATGGCCAGCCTTTGGCAGCCGGAATCTATGGCTTTTTCATTGCCCTTTATCCGGATTCAAGCATTCTGATCTTTAATATAAATACCAAAGGCTGGGGCAGTTACTTTTATGACAGTACGCTGGATGTATTAAGAGTAAAAACTATTCAGCAAAAAGATTTGAAAGAGAATAAAGAACGACTGGAGTATACTTTTAATAATCAAACAGCGAATTCAGTGGAGGTGGCTTTGGAGTGGGAGAGATGGCGCATACCCTTTACCGTTACAACCGATCTTTTACAGACAACGCTGGCATCAGTTCGTTCTCAAATGAGCGGAGCGATGGGTTTTGATACCCGCAGTTTGGAAGCTGCCGCCGCCTGGAGTTTGCAAAACAATATAAATTTAGAACAGGGAATGAACTGGATCAATTCTGCCACCAGTCCAAACCTGGGGGCTGTTAAATCATTCAGTGCGTTATCCATTAAAGCAGGATTGCTGGAAAAATTGAACAGGAAACCGGAAGCAGATTCCCTGATGAACATTGCTATGGAAATAGCCACAGCCTTTGACCTGCATGGCTATGGCCGAAGGTTGCTTGCTGAAAATAAACCAAAAGAAGCCTTGAATGTGTTTGAAAAAAATTTTCAAACACATAAAGGGGCCTGGCCTACCCAGGTTGGAATGATGCGTGGTTACTCAGCCCAGGGTGATTTAAAAAATGCCTTAAAGCACGCAAAACTTGCATTACCCCAGGCACCAGATGAAGGTAACCGGAAGGCTTTGGAACAAGCTATTCAAACCCTATCTTCAGGAAAAGCACTGTAAATAATTATGAATGAGTATTTGCCTGCCGCAAATAACCCTTCGGATGTCGTAATTGCACAGCCTGAATATTAAAAAATTAATTGATTTTTGATACGTCAACTTATTTTAAATATTAATTTTTAGAAAATGGAACAGGTAAACAAAACGGTTTTAACCATAAAAAATATTATAAAAGCCCCGGTTAAAAAGGTTTGGGAATACTGGACAAAACCAGAACACATCACCCAGTGGAATAATGCATCTGAAGACTGGCATACGCCCCGTGCAGAAAATGATTTAAGAGTCGGTGGCCAGTTTACTGCCCGCATGGAAGCCAAAGATGGAAGTATGGGTTTTGATTTTGGCGGAGTATACGAAGCGGTAAAAGAAAATGAATACATCGAATATACGATGGATGATGGACGAAATGTAAGTGTCCGTTTTACTTCGAACGGAGAGCATACAAAATTAGAGGAGCGGTTTGATGCAGAGGAAACAAATTCCGTTGAAATGCAAAGGACTGGCTGGCAGGCTATCCTCGATAACTTTAAAAAATATGCTGAGCGCAACGCCTGATTTATTTTCGTTTAAACGTCTCCGTTTTTTATTATCGTCAATAGTACTAATGAAGTCTGCTCCATATCTTTAAATTATGAAAAAGATTAACTGGGGTATTATTGGTTGTGGTGATGTAACGGAAGTAAAAAGCGGCCCTGCCTTCAATAAAGTGGCAGATTCAGCATTGGTTGCCGTAATGCGAAGAGATGCTGCAAAAGCTAAAGATTATGCTTTGCGTCACCATGTGCCGTGTTGGTACAATGATGCAAACCAGCTGATCAATGATGCTGCTGTCAATGCCGTTTACATAGCCACTCCACCTTCATCTCATTATGAATATGCATTGGCCGCTATGGAGGCAGGCAAACCCATTTATGTTGAAAAGCCTATGGCACTTAATTACATGCAGGCAAGTTCCATGGCAGCATTTTCAACAAATAATAATATTAAAATGGTGGTAGCCCATTACCGGCGGGAGCAGCCATTTTTTAAGAAGATCAAAGAATTACTGAATGATAAAATAATTGGTGATATTCTGTCTGTAAACCTGGTTTTTAATAAAACTGCGCTTACTCCCGCTGAACTGACAGAATCTAAAACTGCCTGGCGTATTGAACCGGCTATATCGGGTGGGGGATTGTTTCATGACCTTGCACCGCACCAGCTTGACCTGATGTATTATTTTTTTGGTGAAGTGGAACAGGCAAATGGTGTTGCCATAAACCAGGCAGGACTATACCATGCACATGACTTAGTTGCCGGCCATATTTTATTTAAAAACAAAGTTGTTTTTACAGGAAACTGGTGTTTTAATGCTTCACCCGGAGGAGAAAAGGATCATTGCGAAATGATAGGTTCAAAAGGTAAAATTGAATTCAATGTTTTTGGCAAGTATGAATTAATACTAACTTCCAATGATGGAATGAAAGTCATTTCATTTGATAAATTGGAACATGTTCAGCAACCGATGATCGAAGCTACAGTTAACTATTTTTTGGATAAAAGAGAAAATCCATGCAGCGGGGAAGATGGAGCGGTGGTCATGTGGATGATGGACGCGATGACATCCAAATAAATTTTTTATCATCCTGTTCAACTACTCTTATGATCAGGGAATGCATTCCGACTTTTTTATTTTTTAATTTTCCGCCCTCGGAAATCATTATGAAATAGCAGGCAGTAGAATTTTAAAGGTGGCACCATT
>JACCYQ010000197.1 GCA_013696395.1 Chitinophagaceae bacterium | reverse complement strand
GGTGGATTTGTTTATTGTTCAGCCTGTTTCCCCGGTTTCAAAAATCGAACTAATAAACGCTAAAGAGACTTTTTACAGGTTTCCTTTCCGTTTTATATATCATTCTTTTTTTGTTCCCGGCAACAGGCCCCTGGTCAGCGTTCCTTGCACCTGCCCCGGCGAGTTCACGATAATTATCGGGGACTGAACCGGGGTCGCACTCTTGTGCTGCATACCATTATTCAGCAATGAATACTAATGCAGCACCCCGCTTTAACGGTCGGTAGCTGCATACAAATATTCAGCAATGAATACTAATGCAGCACCCCGCTTTAGCGGAGGTAGAAGTGAAGTTTCAGGCATCAGCAAACGCACCCGGTAAGCAAAAAATTTTTATTATATGAACACGATTCAGCAAGAATTGAAAAAGCGCATATTGGTGATCGATGGAGCGATGGGCACCATGATTCAGCGTAATAATTTATCCGAAACCGATTACCGGGGAGAGCGTTTTAAAGACTGGCCTACAGATATAAAAGGCCATAACGATCTTTTATGTTTAACGCAGCCGCAGATCATCAAAGAAATTCATTTGCAATACCTGGAAGCAGGCGCTGATATTATTGAAACCAATACATTTAATGCACAACGTGTTTCACTGGCCGATTACCAGATGCAGGACCTTGCCTACGAAATAAATGTAGCCGCGGCCCGCATAGCCAAAGAAGCTATTCAGGAATTTAAGACCAAACATCCTGAACAAGCTGAAGAACCCAAATTTGTGGCAGGTGCTATTGGCCCAATGAATAAAACGCTGTCACTATCACCGGATGTAAATAATCCCGGTTTTCGGGCACTTAGTTTTGATGAAGCTGTTGAAGCTTATTCCGAACAGGTAAAAGGATTAATTGATGGCGGCGCAGACCTGTTGCTGATCGAAACGATTTTTGATACATTAAATGCGAAGGCAGCGATATATGCAATTAAGGCCCCCCCACCCCCCCGAGGGGGGATTTTGGAAGATGAAAAGAATTCGAATCTCCATGAAATTATAGAAAATGGTAAAGTTGCACATTCAAAATTCCTTGGTGTATCTCAACTCCCCCCCTCGGGGGGCGAGGTGGCTTATCAAACAGCAGATCCCATGCTTTATGGATTATTAAAAGAATTTGCAAAAACGTACAGAAGTCAACCAACTGAAGCAGAAAATATTTTATGGCAATTGTTAAGAGGTAAAAAATTAGAAGGTTTAAAATTCAGAAGACAGCATATCATTGGAGCGTATATAGCGGACTTTATTTGCCTTTCAAAAAAATTAATTATTGAAATAGATGGATTAATTCATCAGCTTCCCGAAAACAAGTTGAGCGATGCAGAAAGAACAAAATGGTTAAATGAAGAGGGCTTTGAAGTAATCCAATTTACAAATAAGGAGGTGATTTATAATCCTGAAAAAGTTTTGGAAAAAATTATTCAAGCCCCCCCACCCCCCAAAAGCAATACGTCTTCCTCCATAAATTTGAGTGCTTCCCAACTCCCCCCCTTGGGGGGCGGGGGGGGCCTGCCGATTATGATCAGTGGGACGATCACTGATGCATCCGGTCGCACATTAAGTGGTCAAACACTCGAAGCATTTTACACCTCCATTCAACATGCAAACCCCATTAGTGTTGGATTGAATTGCGCATTGGGAGCCAAAGAAATGCGACCGCATATTGAAGAACTCAGCCAGATCGCCAGTTGCTTTACTTCGGCATATCCCAATGCAGGACTCCCAAACGAGATGGGAGAATATGATGAACAACCAGAAGAAACAGCACATTTTTTAGAAGACTGGGCCAAAGAAGGTTTTGTAAATATCGTAGGTGGTTGTTGCGGAACTACGCCTGAGCATATCCGTCATATTGCGGATGCCGTTAAAAAAATAAAACCCCGGGAATTACCGGTCGTTGAATCGCAATTATAAAGTTTTATAAATGCAAAATTTAAAATGGAAAATGAAACAAATAAATTTTGCACCTTTTAGCTTTTTGACCTTTAACTTTTGACTTTTAAATTATCTATGAATACTATCAAACCATACTTAAAACTTTCCGGACTGGAACCACTGATCATCAGGCCAGAAAGTAATTTTGTAAATGTTGGTGAACGCACAAATGTGACCGGTTCAAAAAAGTTCGCCAGGTTGATCCGATCCAATAACTATGAAGAAGCATTGAGTGTTGCCCGCCAGCAGGTTGAAAGTGGTGCCCAGATATTGGATGTGAATATGGATGATGCCCTGCTTGATGGAGAAAAAGCCATGACCACATTTCTCAATTTGTTACAGGCAGAACCGGATATCGCGAAGATCCCGGTCATGATCGACTCATCTAAATTTTCTATCATCGAAGCTGGATTAAAATGTGTGCAGGGGAAATGCATCGTTAACTCCATCTCCATGAAAGAAGGAGAAGAGAAATTTATTGAACAGGCAAAAATTTGCCAGGCATTTGGCGCAGCCGTTATCGTTATGGCTTTTGATGAAAAAGGACAAGCAGATACCAAAGAAAGAAAAGTAGAGATCTGTGAAAGAGCCTACAAAATATTAATTGAACAGGTTGGTTATGATCCGCAAGATATTATTTTCGATCCCAACATATTTGCCATTGCAACAGGTATAGAAGAACACAATAATTATGGCGTTGATTTTATTGAAGCCACCCGGGTAATCAAACAAAAAATGCCATTGGCTAAAGTAAGCGGTGGCGTAAGCAATGTATCCTTTTCTTTTCGGGGTAACGAACCTGTTAGAGAGGCTATGCATGCTGTATTTTTATATCATGCCATAAAAGCTGGTATGGATATGGGCATTGTAAATGCAGGGCAACTGATTGTTTACGACCAGATAGAACCGCAATTAAAAGAACTATGCGAGGACGTTATACTTAATCGCAGGGATGATGCAACCGAAAGATTATTATTATTTGCCGAAACAGTAAAAGCTGAAGAAAAAGGAGAAGTAAAAAACGAAGCCTGGAGACAAGGATCGGTGGAAGATAGACTAACACATTCACTGGTAAATGGCATTACCGATTATATTGACGCGGATACCGAAGAAGCAAGACAAAAATATCCAAAACCTTTGGATGTTATTGAAGGTCCGCTGATGAATGGAATGAATGTGGTGGGAGACCTGTTTGGAAGCGGTAAAATGTTTTTACCACAAGTGGTAAAGAGTGCCAGGGTTATGAAAAAAAGTGTAGCTGTTCTTACGCCTTATATTGAAAAAGAAAAAGAAGACCGTAGGCTGTCGCATATTGCCGCCGGAACTGAAAACGAAGAAGGTGCGGGTGCTGCCAAAATTTTACTGGCCACTGTAAAAGGAGATGTGCACGACATTGGTAAAAATATAGTGGGTGTTGTATTAGGTTGTAACGGATATGATGTAGTGGACCTGGGCGTGATGGTTTCTGCCGACAAAATACTGGATACGGCAGAAAAAGA
Source organism: Chitinophagaceae bacterium (assembly GCA_013696395.1). Lineage (GTDB taxonomy): Bacteria > Bacteroidota > Bacteroidia > Chitinophagales > Chitinophagaceae > JACCYQ01. The sequence goes on along the minus strand of JACCYQ010000197.1, from coordinate 3,002 downwards.
AAAAGCAGATATTATCGGGCTCAGTGGATTGATAACACCTTCCCTGGATGAAATGGTCCATGTTGCCCACGAAATGAAAAGAAGAGGAATGACAAAGCCTTTGATGATTGGCGGCGCCACTACCTCGAGAATGCACACAGCAATTAAAATTGCCCAACAATATGACCACGGTGTGGTTCATGTGCTGGATGCATCACGCAGTGTTAGCGTTGCCGGTAGTTTATTGAATAAAGATCTTAAAGCAAATTTCCTGGACAACATCAGCAATGAATATGAAAAATTGCGTGAAGACTTCAACAAGAAAAAAACCATCAAACAATACCTAAGCTATTTAGAAGCCAGGAAAAATAAAATAAAAATTAATTGGGATAGTTATGCTCCGCCCACTCCGGCAATTCCAGGCGTTAAATCTTTCGACAATTATGATTTAAAGGAAATAGCCTCATACATCGACTGGCAGCCATTCTTCATAGCATGGGAAATGCATGGAAAGTTTCCGCAGATTTTAAGTGATCAAGTTATTGGAGCAGAAGCCACCAAACTTTACAACGATGCGAAGGTTTTATTGCAACAGATCATTGATGAAAAATGGGTACAGGCGAAGGGAGTCATCGGCATTTGGGAAGCAAATGCTATTGATGATGATACTATTGAATTAAAAACCGGTGAAGGAAATATTCAATTGCAATCGCTCAGGCAACAAATAAAAAAAGTAGCCGGACAACCCAATATTTCATTAACTGATTTTATAGCGCCTGCTTCTACTGGCAAAAAAGACTATTTGGGTGCATTTGCGGTTAGTATACATGGTATTGAACCGCATTTAAAACGGTTTATGGATAATCATGATGATTATAATAAGATCATGTTGCAGGCACTTACTGACCGGTTAGCGGAGGCCTTTGCAGAACTGCTACATGAAAAAGTGCGGAAAGAATTCTGGGGTTATGTAAAAGATGAAAACCTAAGCAATGAAGAACTGGTGAAAGAAGGTTACCAGGGCATCAGGCCGGCGCCCGGTTATCCCGCCTGTCCTGATCATACAGAAAAATATAAACTCTTTGAATTATTGAATGTTTATGAAAATGCCGGCATCCAGTTAACAGAATCACTGGCCATGTATCCCGCAGCATCTGTGTGTGGCTGGTATTTTAGCCACCCCGAAAGTAAATACTTCGGTGTTGGTAAAATTGGGAAGGACCAGTTAAAGGATTATACCGCAAGGAAACAAATACCTGCAGACGAAATGGAAAGATGGCTGAGACCTGTTTTGGAATGATATGAAAATACTAAAAGCGAAGATGATCTTCGCTTTTAGTATATCTATGACTGTTAGTTTTATTATTTTATTAAAGCCGTTGCGTTGCATGGATCAGCAGCTTTTCCATCACTGGTGGCAATTTTAATATTGGTTTGTGCAAGCCTTTGTGCTCCTGTATTGGCAGGACATGCAATGGTACCAATGGCATTATACAATACTTCTCCTTTATTTTCCGGAACATAAATCTGTACATGGGTTCTTGAATAGCCGCTGGGCATATACCGGATATAATATTCGTCGGGATGAAGTGCCCACATACCTCTAACCACTTCCGGATGATCATTGGGCGCCATGCCTGCCATTATAGCCACCCGCTCAAATGCTTCAAAATCATCAATACCACTTTCAACCATACTGCGTATTTTATTTTCCGCTTCCATCACTGCTCTTACCGGGGCTGGTAAATCTACCAGGTTACGGCTTAATGCTTCGTCGCCAAGCGTTTCAACCATACCTCCATTTAGTTTTACGATCTGCTGGGGTGTCAATAACAACCCGGCCACTAATTTAGTTTTGCCACCCAGGTTCTTAAATTTTGCCTTTGCAATAATGGCCCATAATAATACCTGCACATCTCTTTGTGGAATTTCCGCATGTTGGGTTTCATGAGCGTATAAAATAGCATTGATGATATCATCCATCTTTCCAACTGTTGGCGCATACATATAACCGTCACCTGCACTGGGGCCATACGTACCGGCTTTCAGACAATAACTCATATTGGTCATTTCATAAAACCCCGGGCACAAAACAAATCCGTCGCTTGCGCTTCGCCGGGCGTTATACAATGGAAAGTATTCTTTATCGTTTCCAAAATCGGCGGGCAATGAGCCCTCCATTTTTACATCATCATCAAAATTGGTGCTTATGGCAGGTGGTTTTTTAACCAGGCTGCCGATGGGACTTTTATCGCCCAATACTTTATCTTTTAAATTTTTAAACTGGCTGTAGCCAATGTTCAGTATCAATAAAAAGGTTAAGAGGAATAATAACTTTTGCATGTCAGAAAGTTTTGAAGTATTATCAAGTTAAACCAATTTATGCTTTCAAAAATCTGATTGCTGGGATTTATTTAGGCTTTCAGAATTGGTCAAATAAATTAAAAATCTTTTCAATTTATTTACATAATTAACACCCTTTCCCCATAGTCGGTATTATCACAATCCTTTCCCAGACAAGGTTTCTCTTAACTGTTTTGGATCCTTAAAATGAATCGTCTGTAATCCAAAAGTTTCAGCGGCTTTTATGTTGCGCAAATTATCATCGATAAATAAAGCCTGGGATGGTTCAATATTAAAACGATCTAAAATAAGCTGGTAAATTTCCCGGAATGGTTTCCTGGTTTTTTCATCCCCGCTTACTAAACGGCCATCAAACCAATGCAAAAAATCGTAGCGTTCCAATGCAACCGGGAAAAGCTCGCCACTCCAGTTAGTCAAAGCATAAAACTTCAGGTCTGTTGTTTCTTTTAACTCCCTGAAAATGTCAACCGTATCCTTTATAGGCCCGCCAAGCATTTCAGTCCATCGTCCATAATAAGCTTTTATAGCTTCCTCCCATTCCGGATGTTTTTTAATCAACTCGTCGGTTGCATCAGCAATCAATCTCCCCGCATCCTGTTGTTCATTCCAGTCGCTGGTACATATGTTTTCAAAAAAATATTTAGTTTTTGCTTCATCAT
>JACCYQ010000171.1 GCA_013696395.1 Chitinophagaceae bacterium | reverse complement strand
TTGGGCAGTGAAAATAAAAATTTACCGGCATTCTGTGTATTGCTCTCAAAAGGAAAAGGAAACGGCCAGGGTGTTTATTCAAAACTATGGACCAATGGATTTTTAGATTCCATTCACCAGGGTGTGCAATTCAGCAGTGGAGAAAGTCCGGTTTTGTATTTAAACAACCCCGAAGGAATTGATAAACACGATCGCAGGAAGATGCTGGATAAACTGGCTGCAATGAATGAAGAATCATATGAAGAATTTGGCGATCCGGAAATTAAAGCCAAAGTGCAGCAATATGAAATGGCTTACCGGATGCAAACAGCCGTACCGGATATCACTGATCTTAGTAAAGAACCCGAAGACATTATAAAACTTTATGGACCTGATTGTTTAACACCAGGAACGTATGCAGCCAATTGCCTGCTTGCAAGAAAATTGTCGGAGAATGGTGTTCGCTTTGTCCAACTCTATCACCAGGGTTGGGATGGACATGATAACCTGCCATCACAAATAAAAGGGCAATGCATGGATGCAGACCAGGCATCGGCCGCATTGATCACTGATCTGAAACAAAGAGGCCTGCTTGATGAAACATTGGTAATATGGGGTGGTGAGTTTGGCCGCACCAATTATTGCCAGGGTATATTGACAAAAGATAATTATGGACGCGATCACCATCCCCGTTGTTTCACCATCTGGATGGCCGGTGGTGGCGTGAAGCCCGGTGTATATGGCGAAACAGATGAATTTGGTTATAACATTACAAAGGATCCGGTGCATGTACACGATTTTCATGCAACCGTTTTGCACCTGATGGGATTGCATCACGATCAGTTAACGTATAAACATTTGGGCAGGCGGTACAGGTTGACAGATGTGGCGGGTGAAGTAGTGAACGGATTGATAGCGTAAGGCCGCCCCTCTAAATCTCCCCCAAAGGGGAGACTTGCCAGGCACAGCCCTTTCTTTTTGAAGAGTTTGAAATTATTGAGAGTCGCTGAAAGTGTTGAGTAGAGAGCCTCACCCAAACCTTTCCAAAAGAGAGTAACAATAACCAGCCCTCGCTTTTCCAAGAGTATGATAAAATTGTGCTCTCCAAAAATGACGAAAAGAGAACTATAAAAATGATATGTCAATTCTATTGCTCATTTAAAAAACAACAGCCTGACCTCCCTCTCTTTTGGAGAGGGACCGAGGGTGAGGCCTTATGAACCGTAAACAATTTATAAAACAATCATCTATTGCGGCAACCGGAATGTTGTATGTACCAAATATACTTCGTGGTTTAACCCCCGATGAAGTTATTCTTGGCCACAATAATAAACGCTATCGCATCAATACTAAATGGAGCCAGGTAAATGCAGCGCAATACCCGGTAAAAGATTGCCATGAGATGGTACAGGATAAACTGGGCCGCATAATCCTGCTTACCAATGAAACAAAGAACAATGTCATTATCTATGATAAAAGTGGAAAATTAATCAATAGCTGGGGACATGAATATCCCGGCGCACATGGACTTAGTTTGTTCAATGAAAATGGCGAAGATGTTTTATTTATTTGCGATAACAACCGGCACCAGGTAATTAAAACTACCATTGACGGAAAAGTTTTAATGGTATTGGATTATCCAAAAGTAACCGGGCAGTACACCAAAGCCGATGAATACATTCCCACAGAAACCAGCATAGCACCCAACGGAGATATTTATGTTGCGGATGGTTATGGAAAAGATTTTGTGATTCAATATGACTACAAAGGAAATTATATCCGCCATTTTGCAGGCAGAGGCGAAGGAGATAAATATATTATCAATGCACATGGCATTTGTATTGACAACCGGGATAAAAACAATCCCTGCCTTATTGTAACATCAAGAGTACAAAATGCTTTTAAACGATATACGATGGAAGGCGTTTATATGGATACCATTCCATTGCCCGGCGCCTGGGTTTGCCGTCCTGTTGTTAAGGGAGATTATTTATATGCAGCCGTTTTGAAAACCAATGCAAGACCCGATGAAAAGTCAGGTTTTGTATTGATACTTGATAAGAATTATAAAGTGGTTTCTAATCTTGGTGGCAATTTACCCGGCTATACCGGCAAAACTCCTGATGAAATATATCAGACCATCAAAGTATTTCAATGCCCGCATGATGTATGTATAGACGATGAAGAAAATTTATATGTAGCGCAATGGAATTCCGGCCAGGTTTATCCTTATAAACTTTCGCCAGTATGATTAAAAAGTTGTTGCTTCCATTTTTTCTTTTTTTTATACAAATTTCTTTTGGCCAACCATCATTCCAACTGGCGCCGCCTATGCTGAAATACAAATCTGCATTTTTTTCTGGCAGTACTTCCTTTGAAGTCATTTTTAATCAACCTGGCTCACAGGTTCGCTATACATTAAATGGTAAAGAGCCTACGGAGAATGATCTTCTTTATTCAACTTCTGTGCCCATCACAAAAAGAAAACAGGTAAAGGTCAAAGCATTTGGCAAAAATTTTTTGCCGTCGGAAATAGTTAGTGCAACATTTATCAAAGATGGAAAAGAAATTCACCTGGTCTCCTTCTCAAAACCAAACGAATCTTTTGCTACAAGCAAAGCCGATATACTGAATGATAATATAGGTGGTATTACAAATCATCTTAACGGCACCTGGTTGGGATATGACATTGATACAGTAGAAATAAATATTTCTTTGAAAAACAGGGAAACATTAAATTATGTATTAATCAATTTGCTGCAGGATGAAAATAGCTGGATATTTTTACCGGAACAGATCCTTGTTTATTATTATAACAACAAACAAAAAGCATTTGTTTTGGCAGGCAAGGAATTATTTACACATGAA
>JACCYQ010000162.1 GCA_013696395.1 Chitinophagaceae bacterium | reverse complement strand
TTTATTGGGAAATGGGAATTGGGATGTTTAAAATTCATTCAGCTTTCTAAACAAAAGCACATAACGCTAAACCCTAAACTCTAAACTTCAAATAAACCCTCAACTAATTCGCAAATACTTTCTTCAGCAAATCAGATGTGCGGGCCATTGGATCTTTGCGGATCTTTTGTTCTTCCGCCGCCACCATATGAAAAATTCCAGCCATCGCTCTTTCGGTTACATAAGCAACCAGGTCAGTGTTCACCGGTTCTTTGCTGAATTTATTATAGCTGGTAAAAACAGTATTCCAGTGTTTGGTTGCATTGGTTTTCTCTAAGGAAGCTTCAATAACCGGCTTGAAGGAAGCCGTTAAAGCCATGGTGGTTTTATTTTGCAGGTAATTGGTAGCAGCATGATCTCCCCCTCTTAAAATGCCCATTGCATCCTGTACACTCATCTCCTTTACCGCATTGATAAAAATGGGCGCAGCACTTTTGGCTGCATCTTCAGCAGCCCTGTTCATACTTAATATAGCATTATCCACCTGCTTACCCATACCGAAATTGCGTAACGTTTTTTCAACTTTCACAGCTTCTTCAGGCATAAGGATCTTCAAAACGGCATCTTTAAAAAAACCATCCGTTGCAGATAATTTTTTTGTTCCATTCTCCGTGCCTTTTACCAACGCTTCCTTTAAACCACCGATGATCTCATCATTGGTTAATGAGGATGCTGATTTGGAAGAAATACTGCCTAACACATTTCCAAGAGAAGTTTTTGAAGAATCTTTGTTACCGCTTTTTTTAATCAGGTCTTTAAACTGTGCATTGACAAAAACAGAAAATGATAAGAGGATGCATGTGAAGAATAAAGATTTTTTCATAGATATGGTTGATTTATTAGTCAAAACAATTTTAAACTTTAGTTTTTGTATAAATAGATAAGTGAATTATTATGACTTATTTTATAGAAATATTTATTATTATGTATCGAAAATAATACTCCATACCTTAACGGGAGGTTAATTAAGATATTATCCAAATAATAATTAAAAATGACCAGCATCTGGGAAAAAGAGAGCTTTTTTGAACACCAGGATATAATTATCGTAGGGAGTGGCTTTGCCGGTCTCTGGTCTGCTTATTTTCTATGTCGTAAACAAAGGAAAGCAAAGATCACCATTGTTGAAAAAGAACCGATTCCAACAGGAGCAAGTACCCGGAATGCAGGTTTTGCCTGTTTTGGCAGCCTTTCTGAATTACTGGCTGATGAGCAGGCGCTGGGAACCGAAGCCATGTTAACGCTGGTTGAAATGCGTCAGAAAGGATTGGAGCGAATAACCAAATCATTTTCTAAAAAAGCATTGGATTTTGAAAAAACAGGGGGCTATGAATTATATACCCAATCAGAACAAAGAAAAACGGAAGACCTGGAGGCACAGGTGAAATACCTTAATAAATCACTGAAGCCTCTTATTAAAGTAAAACCATTTTCATTGCTGGGGAAAAAATCATCCCGCTTTGGTTTTAAGAATATCACCCACATTATTCAAAACACACCAGAGGGACAATTGCACCCGGGTAAACTGGCCAGGGCACTCATTCAGTATCTTCAATGCAAAGGCGTACAAATATTAAATGGTGTTGAGGTAAAAAGTTATGAAGAGCAAGGTGAAATAATACATGTGCAGACCAATCACATCTACCCATTAACAACAAACCAGATACTGATCTGCAATAATGGTTTGTCTGGCGGATTATTACCCTCTATTTCGACTATGCCTGCCCGTGGACAAGTGTTTCTTACATCAGAGATCAAAAACTTACCATGGAAAGGAACTTTTCATTTTGATGAAGGATATTATTATTTCCGCAACCTGGGAAAAAAGGTTTTGTTAGGCGGTGCCCGCAATAGTGCATTTGCTGAAGAAGAAACTTTTTCATTGGAAACTTCAGATACTGTTCAACAGGAACTGGAACGCTTTTTAAAAGAAGTGATTCTTCCTGGACAAACTTTCACCATAGATCATCGCTGGAGTGGCACAATGGGCATGGGACAAAGTAAATTGCCCGACCTGTCGCGGGTTTCAGAAAATGTTTATGCAGTGGTGAACCTGGGTGGCATTGGTGTAGCGATGGCACCCTATCTGGGTGAGGAAGCTGCTAAGTTGATGGCAATGTAATAGCTGCTGCATCCATTTGGTTTATTAATGAAAATTCCATGCAGAATATTTATCATAAAACAATTCCCGTCAAGGTTGAATTTGTTTCATCATCCATTGCCCATTTATCATTTCAAACAATCTTCTCGTGTGAAAACGGGTAGGCTTAAATTCTAAAAACTCTATCCTGGTTGGGTCTATCATATATCCGCCCCAATTTTCAGGTCTTGTTAAAGGTTCGTTTGCAAATCTTAATGCTACGTTTTCATATTTTTTTATAAGCGTTTCAATGCTAACCATTTCTTGACCCTGTTTACTAACTATTGAAACTATCTGGCTGTCCCGGTTACGTTCTGCAAAATATTTGTCAGCAAGTTCCTCCTCTATTTTCGTTGCACTCCCTTGAATTCTGACCTGTCGTTCTGTTTCTGTCCACCAAAATGTTAATGCAACTTTGTTGATAGTGCTTATTTCAATTCCCTTTTTGGATGTAATAGGGCCCGTGATAATAAAATTATTATTAACAATGTCTTTGAGTGAAACAAATCTGGCATTTGGAAAACCGTCTATGCCAATTGTTGAAAGGCAACAAGCATTAGGTATTCGAACTTTTGTTGTTTTTAGTTCTTCTTTAAACCACTCGCTGAATTGTTCAATGGGATTCATTTAATACTGGTTTTATTGATAATGAAAATAGAAACATGTTTTTCAAATCCAGGATCACTTTGATTTCACAAACAGCAAAAAAGTTTTTTCGCATCGGATTAATGATCTATAATCTCTCCATTAAAATTTGCTGTATTATATTTTTCAACCCTTGACAGGTTTATGATTGTTTGAATGCAGAAAATTAAAAGAATTTATGCTCTTGCCAGCCTGGCTGTAATGGCATGTAGTCAGACACTTAGTGAGCCCCGGAACGCCCTGGAACCATAGTAAGATTGTGCCCCGTTGTGATACACGAATACATTTCCGTAACGAAAATCAGCAAAGATGGCACCTCCGAGTTTTCTGATATCAGAAGGAGTTTTCAGCCAGCTCGATGTTTTCATATCAAAATTTCCAAGTTGTTGCAGCTCCCGGTATTGTTCTTCCGTTAAAAGTTCAATGCCCATTGCAGCAGCCATATCAATAGCGCTATTTTCCGGTTTATGTTCTTTTCTTGACTCCAGCCCTTCGCGGTCGTAACAAATACTTCTGCGTCCATTTGGACTTTCCGCTGAACAATCAAAAAAGATGTATTTACCGGACTTATTATCATATCCAACAATATCAGGCTCACCACCGGATTTTTCCATTTCATTGAGCGACCACAATTTTCCGGTATCAGCTTTCAGTCTGGCTTGTACTTTAGTCCATTCAAAACCTTTGTGGCGTTTCATATTTTTCTCAAAACGGGCTTTCAATATGTTGAGTAGTTCTTCGCATTGTTTTGGTGACAATACCTTTTTATTTCCCATTGTGATAATGCTTTATTTTGATTTGTTTACAATGTTTTGAACTTGTATGTGTCATGTTCAGCTCATTTGTCGTTTAGACATGTACGTTATATACCTTTGTGCATGTGAGTAATTCGGTGTGCCGTCTGTCCTAATTGAAGTACAATTTATAAATAAAAATTCATTGTTATAAATGTTGTTCAATGCTATCCGGCAAGCAGGAACTGCTGATGAAGCCCGTACACCCGTAAAGAACCCTGGTTCTCCTCCTCTTCCCTCGCTAAATATTTTATAACTTTATATTCATACATCAAAATGACAAAGGAAAAAATATTTTTTAGTTATTCCCGGGCCGACGGTTCTGAATTTGCACTAAGGCTTGCAGTTGATCTGAAAAATAAGGGTTTTAATGTTTGGATAGACCAACAAGACATTAGGGCCGGATTGGAATGGGATACAGAAATTGAAAAGGCGCTGGTAAGCTGCGACTGTGTGTTATTTTTAGAAACGGAAAAATCTGTCGTTTCTAATAATGTTCTTGACGAGGTATATTATGCACTGGAACAAAAGAAAAAAGTTATCCCCCTGATTTATGTCGATAGCAGAACTCCCTTTCGTTTAAACAGGTTACAACACATAGACTTTACCAAAAATTACGATACAGGATTGGCCCAGCTTGTGAATGAACTTGAAGGTAATATACCGGCTTTTACTTATCAGCCCGAAGTAAATACCCCTCACACGGCACACAATAAATCTTTCTTTACTAAAAACTCAAAGGCATTAGTAATTGTTGCCTCCCTTGCCGTATTGATCTCAGCCGTTATTTTATTCACCTTCAAAAACAAGCCTACTACACTTGGCGAAAATAATGTAGCCATTTCTTTATCAGACACTACTAACAACACAGGATCGGGAACCGATACGTTAAACAATCCGGTGAGTAATATTCAAAATGTGGAAGATCAAAAATCAAATGAGATCATCAACCCTATAAAAACAAAAAAGAATAACAGGGATAACAATTCTCCTTCCGGTTCAATAAATATGAGTACCGGACCTGCTGGTACCATAGCAGTAAAAACGGAATCTAATCTGAGCAACCTTAACGAAATGGTTGCCGGTGACTGGAGACTAATGGACATAGAACCAAAAGCACAATCGCAACGTGGCTATCTGAAGATTGAAGCATCTGGAGAAAACAAAGCAACCATAAAAAGCTATATGCAGTTTTATTATCCTGATAGCAAAGCTTTATCTTACCTGACTGTTTTTAATGCATTTGCCGGCTGCACTTCCTGTGCCGTGAACAAAGAAATGAAACTAAACGCAGAAGATATTGCTGTTGGTTCACGTACGATAAAAAAGCTGGAGGAAGACCAGGCTGATGGGAAAAAAGCCGGAGATATTATTATGGATGCAAACTCCAACAAATCAATTCGCGGCTCGGTAACATTACAATTTGTAGATAACAATAACGCAATTATAAAAGTGAAACAACCTCTTACCATTGCATTGGCCAATGAATTAATGCTTGAGCCTTTTGTGTATACATTTTATTTTAAAAAGTACGATTAACCGCAATTAACTGGTCTAAAATTTGAGAAAATTCCTTTAGCTGATGGTTCACATTCTATCAAGTTCCATTTCCAAACTGAAGTTGGCAGCAGATATACTATCCCGGTATTTTAATTAATGAAGGCTTATAACCCTGAATAATTTCCAGCCTGTTGATTCACGCTTCCATGTATGCACAAATTTGCTATACCGGGAAGTGGAATTTGGCGGTTCCTGTGAATTAATAAATCGATGATATCCAAACTGAACTGCTCCGAAATTAGGAATTTGATATACTTCAATGCTTCCCGTGAGAATAATTCGGGATACTTTTCCACAGATATTGTTTTTAAGTGACTCGATCAAACCAGATTTCGAATTACTAAAACCACCCTGATCATGGTAAAATTCAATGTCTTCTGAAATGAGAGAATCAAACACATATAGCCGGCAATTATTGTATGCCTCAAAAAAGATACTGTCAAGCATTGAGACAGTATCATGAAGTGCAATATTGCCGGGAGAATATGAAGGAACTGAATTTGAATTTTGTTTCTTTGATATGGAACACGCAAAAATCATAAATATTATTACAATCAGTGATAGGATTTTTGCCATATATTTTTATGATTTTATAGACCTCTAACAATTTGCAATTGCGAAGTATGTAAATCAACACAGCTGAATTTCTGTTTGATTCGCTCTCCTTATTAATAATTAATACACATTTTCAATTACATAATCAATGCCATTGAAATCAAATTTATCTCCTGTTTCAAGGCCCTGCATAACAGCGTAAATGGGAGCTTTTGTTGAAATGCCAAATACTTCCTGCCCGTCAATGTCAACTTTTTCAGTGGAAACAGCAATGAAGAATGTTCGTTGGTTTGTTACAACCACGGCACCCGGTTCCACTTTCTCATTTACTTTATCGGGGTTTAACGTTTTCAGGTAACCCATCTCCATTTGTACAAATGCAAGTTCTCTTTCCAATGTGCTGAGTATTTCAACTTTACCCGCCGTACGGTCTTCGCTTTGGCTGGCAGATTGATTTTGACTATATGCATCTTCTCTCATTTCTGTAACCCTGCTGTCAAAATTTTTTATCAGGTCCTCCTGTTTTTCAATGCAGGTTTTTAGTATTATATCTTTAGAAATAGTCATTATTATGTTTTTAAAATTTTATTAAACCGACATTAAGATATTCAAAAAATATCTTTCGTCATTTTTTTCTTTTAGCACGGTTTATCTTATTGCTGCAAATTTAATGCTGCATTTTTTTCTGTA
>JACCYQ010000156.1 GCA_013696395.1 Chitinophagaceae bacterium | reverse complement strand
GGATTGCATTCAATGCAGTAGGCTGTCAGTTAAATTAAAAATTATTAAATGATAAATTATGACCAATATATTTTTTGATAGCTGGGAAAGTTTAGGCAGAATAATAATCATTACCCCGCTGGCATATATAGCCCTGATCTTTTTGCTGAGAATTTCAGGTAAACGAACCCTGTCTAAAATGAATGCTTTTGATTTTGTTATTACGATTGCATTGGGTTCAACTTTTGCAACAGTGGCCATGAATAAAAATGTGGCATTAGCAGATGGCGTATTGGGTTTTGCTTTACTTGTTTTTCTGCAATATGGATTAACCTGGCTTTCCGTACGATACCGGTATGTAAAAGAGATGATCAACAATACACCCACACTGCTGGTATATAAGGGTGAAATTCTTGAACATGCCATGAAAAAGGAAAGGATTACTATAGAAGAATTATATGTAGCCGCCCGGCGGAAAGGTATTGCTGAAATCAAAGACATCGATATCGTTATCCTGGAGACAACAGGCGATATTACCCTTCTGCCCAAAATGCAGGTTGAAAATGCGGAAACACTGAAAGGCATTCAGCATTATGAAACATTGAGCAGTTCCGTAAAGCCTGGATGACATCTTCAAATTACTTCGGCTTCTTCTTTCCCTGCCACTTCACCCTTATCTTCTTTTTTATCCTGTTTAATGGCGGGTAATTTTTGCGTGTATATCAGGCCGATAGTGGCGGCATGCTCTGCAGCTTTTACACTGTCCTGGGTGAGCATCATTTCTACACCATGTTCCTTCAATGAAGCTGAAATTGTTTGGGCCTGTTCCTGTTTTTCCGGTATGGCCACATCACGTATATAAATAGCCAGGATGCGACCGGGATATTGTTTTACCACTTCGTAATAAATGGGTGGATCCTGTTCACCACTGTCGCCTACCAACACAAATGGCAGGTGAGGGTAAGTGTCCAGTACCTGGGATATCTCTTTAAACTTATGGCTTAAATAATCACCACTCACAAATGAATCGCTTTGAATGCCAAAATCCCGGAGCAATAAGGGTCCTGCCGGTATTTCGTTATGATCCATAAAATCAACCAGCAGGTCATACAGGTTCCATGGAGAACTGCTTACATAAAAAAACGGATTGTTCCTTTTGCCGTTTCTGCCTAATTGCAACGCTTTATAAAATTCTGTAACACCGGCATAAGGCAGTCGCGTACGGGCATTACTTAAAAGAACGGTTCTGCCCATAGCCAGCAGGCTGGTTGCACCGGTGCGTATTATGGTATCGTCAATATCACTGATAATTCCATACTCCGCATCGGCCGGGGGTATCATGATTTCGGCATGAATGGTTTCACCAGAAAAGCGGGTAGGCGCTTCCGTTAGTTTTACCGGAACGGTATGATAAAGTTCTTCGGTTATTAACGGCTGCTCCGGGTTAAGATTAAAAACGAAAAAACCTTCCTTGTCTGTGGTTACGAAATGCTCCTCATCCTGCAACATGATTTTAACCACGGCACCGGGTACTTCATCACTTTCGAAACGTTTGTACATATTCAACAGGTTGGTAAAAAGATTATCGGCTTCATGAGCTGATGCGATATTTTTATCTTCCAAAACCCGGCCTGTTATATATATTTTGCGGGCGGTACCATAGGTACGGTATGGCACAATATGAATGAGGTCATTGGCTCCCAGCCGTTGCTTGAGCCTTGCGGTGATGTTATCCACTTTGTCGTCCATATGCCGGGCAATTTTTACCAACTTTCTTTTCCATGAATTCATGAAAGCAAATTAGTCAATTTGAGAATTTGAGAATTTGACAATTTGAGAATTTGAAAATGAGGAAAACAATTAGACAATTTGATAATGAGGCAATTTGAAAATGTGAAAATGTGGGAATGTGTTGGAAATAGTTTTAATAAATTTTAATGGAACTTCAGATCATGCTTAGCAATGCTTTAGTTTTTTTGAATTTTAAATTTTGAATTTGAAAACTGTTTCCAGCGACTTCCCGACGGATGTCGGGATAACGCCTCCAGTGTTTACTAATAGCACGAAGCGGTGGGTTCGTCCTGGCTAACTCCAATATGCAGCCCAAAAAAGTCTAGTCTAACTTGTGAGTAGGCCGGACAAACGGCCGGAGGCATTCGTTTGTATTGATTTTTGTGCCTTAGTGTCTTCGTGGCAAGAAGAACAATGAGAAAATTTTAAAATTTTAAAATGTCTTCAAATACGCACGAGCATTATTTCATAGTGCTTATTGTTGTATAGTTTTGACTTTTGACTTTTAATTTTTTACTTAAAAAAAAGCGCTTTCCCGGTACATACCGGGTCAGCGCCTTCCCTGTTGTTGCATTTCATAATTTCATTGGATCAATGTTCTCAACCAGTAAAAGTTTTGATTTTAAAATTATTACTTTATACCTCCCACCACAAGCTTTTCCTGGCTAATGCCATCACGCGATACCATACGGGTAACGATGGCAATCCGGTATTAAAAAACCCGGGCATTAAAGATTTCAGGGACCCAAAAGTGTTCTGGCACAATGAAACCAATCAATGGATCATGGCGCTGGCCGTACTGGATCGCATCAGTTTTTACTCCTCGCCCAATTTAAAAGACTGGACGATGGAAAGTGAATTTGGGAAAGAATTTGGTGCACATGGTGGCGTGTGGGAATGTCCTGATCTTTTTCCATTGGAATATAATGGAGAAACTATTTGGGTATTATTGGTCAGCATTAATCCCGGTGGCC
>JACCYQ010000147.1 GCA_013696395.1 Chitinophagaceae bacterium | reverse complement strand
TCTTCAGCCGTGCCGCCCCTGCCATGAAGCATGATCAATGCTTTTTTTGCTTCTGAAATATTTTTACCCCTTGTTACGATGTTTTTTTTATGCATACCTGAATTATTTAATCTTATTTCTATCCTTGATCGATAACCGGTAACACCTTTTCGATCTGGCGGCGATGTGCTTCATATTGTTCCGGTAATTTAAGATGTTCACCCAATTCATTCACCGGTTCATCAATGGAAAATCCAGGATTATCGGTGGCAATTTCAAATAATACACCGCCCGGTTCACGAAAGTAAAGAGAGAAAAAATAATTTCGGTCTATCTTCTCCGTTATACGCAACCCGGCTTTCACAACTTTTTCCCTGTACTGCATCAATACATTTTCATCCTTAACCCTGAATGCAATATGATGATTGGTGCCGGCTGCATTGATGCCTGGATTTTCATCCGGGCTTAATAACAAATCAATAGTGTTTGCAGAGCCAATGGCATCTGTTGTAAAGCGGTGCCGGTTGTTTTCCTGGCCTGCTGGTTTGTATCCCAAAATGCTGATCAACACAGCAGCCGTAGCTTTGATATCCTTTAATGTAAGCGTAACGCTATGAAATCCTTTTATGGCCACATCATTGTTGATTTCAGGTGTTTGCCATGACTGCCGGTTATCTGTTTTTTTTGAAACAACCAGGTGCAAATGCAAGCCATCCGGATCACGAAAAGAAAGCAACTGTTCGCCAAATCTTTCTTCCACTTCATCGTGTGCTACATTATTTTGTACGAAACGGATTTTCCAAAAGTCCAGGCTGCCGGCAGGAACAGAATATCCTATATCCGTGGCCATACCAGCTCCATTTTTTCCCGGCTTTACATTTGCCCAGGGAAAAAATGTGAGGATGGTGCCGGGCGTTCCTGATTCATCACCAAAATAAAAATGATAAGTACCGGGATCATCGAAATTGACGGTCTTTTTAACCAGTCTTAATCCCAGTATTTTAGTATAAAAATCAAAGTTGCGTTGGGCATTTCCTGCAATCGCTGTTATGTGATGCAAACCCAGGATTTTATTTTCCATCATGAATTAATTAACTTGTTTAACCAATTGTATTTCTGCATGAATTTTAATGCCATCGCTCATAACAACACTGCCAGCTTCCGTCACTGTATTCCAGGTTAATCCGAATTCTTTGCGACTGATTTTACCTTCTACTGTAAAACCCGCCTTTGTTTGTCCGTAACCACCACGACTAATCCACCTTTTTCAACTTTCAGTTTAACGGGTTTTGTTATACCATGAATAGCCAGGTTACCTTCTAAAGTTCCTTCATTTCCATTAACAACATAATTGTTGCTGGTAAATTTTAATTGAGGATGGGTATCAGCATCAAAAAAATCAGCCGATTTCAGGTGTGTATCTCTTTGTTCGTTGTTGGTATCGATTGAATTGATATCTGCTGTAAACTCAATTTTGTTCGCATTTTTAAAATCAGCCGAATCTGTTATAACCGACAGGTCAAAGTTTTTAAATGTACCCGTAACATTGGTGATCATCAGGTGTTTTACTTTAAATTGCAGTTCGCTGTGTTTCGGGTCTAATGTCCATGTTGTTGCCATAATTATTCTTTTTATTTTTTATGAATGATTAAATGATTTAAGGGATGATTTATTTCCCTTTTTGTTTCTTAGACAAAATTACCTGGTACTCATTGCACCACCATTGAGATAGGATAATTAATTGCATTGACATAGGTCACACATTGGAGTTAATGACATTCATCCAAAAAGCAAACAGGTTATATTAATGCATTGAATGATTATTAATCCGGAGAATATCTTATCAACCATTAATTTTGAACAGGCATTTAAACAGATTGATAAATGAGTTACGAAGCATATATCATTGATGGAATAAGAACGCCGATAGGAAATTTTGGAGGTACGCTTTCAGCTATCCGGGCAGATGACTTAGCGGCTATGGTTATCCGTGAGTTAGTAAAAAGAAATTCATCTGTTCCATTGGAGGCGATAGATGACGTGATCATGGGTTGCAGTAACCAGGCAGGTGAAGATAACCGGAATGTAGCCAGGATGGCATTACTGTTAGCTGGCTTACCCGTTACCGTTCCCGGTGAAACTGTTAACCGGCTGTGTTCTTCAGGAATGTCAGCGATCATTCATGCAGCCAGGGCCATTGCAGCTGGTGATGGAGATATTTTTATTGCAGGTGGTGTTGAACACATGACCCGTGCACCACTGGTGATTGCCAAACCATCAAAGGGTTTTGGTAACGATTCCAAAATGGAAGATTCCAGTTTTGGCTGGCGCTTTGTAAATCCAAAGATGAAAGAAATGTATGGTATCGATCCGATGGGTAATACCGCAGAAAATCTGGTAGAAAAATATAACATAAGCCGGGAAGACCAGGACTTGTTTGCTTATCATTCTCAAATGAAAGCAACCCGTGCCCAGGAAAATGGGTGGTTGGATGAAGAAATTGTACCGGTTGAAATTCCACAAAAGAAAAAGGAACCGATTATTTTTTCGAAAGATGAATTTATTAAACCAGCAACTACGGTAGAAGCGCTGGCTAAATTGAAACCGGCTTTCAAACAGGATGGAACAGTTACTGCAGGGAATGCATCCGGATTAAATGACGGCGCAGCGGCCAGTTTCATTGTATCTCAAAAAGCGGTTCAGCAATACCAATTAAAACCTTTGGCGCGGATCATTAGTTCAGCAGTTGTAGGGGTTGAACCACGGATCATGGGGATCGGCCCTGTTGCGGCGTCTCAAAAAGCATTGGAAAAGGCCGGTCTCAGTTTAGATGATATCGATGTTATTGAACTGAATGAAGCGTTTGCCGCACAAAGTTTAGCCTGTATCCGGGCATTGGGGTTGCAGGATGATGATCCGAGAATAAATATAAATGGTGGTGCTATTGCAATGGGACATCCTTTGGGTATGTCGGGAACCCGGATTGTTTACTCGGCAGCATTATCCCTGCAGCGCCTTAAAAAAAAATATGCATTAGCCACTATGTGTGTGGGAGTGGGACAGGGGTATGCCATGATAATAGAAAGCGTATAGATTGGTTATTAACCAGTCATAACCAATGGATTAACTAAAAATCAAAAACAATTTTTGGTGAAATATCAAAACACTTATCTTTGCCACCCTGTTGATAAAAAAGGTGCTAGAAATGGTAAGTTTTGGATCGGTAGTTCAGCCGTAGAAAATCAAAGCGACGAAGGAGCATTAGATTTTCTAGGTCCCGATAAGCGAAACGTTATCGGGATTGGTTAGAATAAAGTTGGATCGGTAGTTCAGCCGTAAAAAATCAAAGCGACGAAGGAGCATTAGATTTTCAAGGTCCCGATAAGCGAAGCGTTATCGGGATTGTTTAGAATAAAATTGGATCGGTAGTTCAGTTGGTTAGAATGCCGCCCTGTCACGGCGGAGGTCGCGGGTTCGAGTCCCGTCCGGTCCGCAAGTTAGTTACTCAAATCACTCAAAAGCCCGTAAAATGTAGATTTTATGGGCTTTTTTGCTTTTATACCTACTCCAAATAGCACCAAAATACTCAAATCTTAAGGTACGCATTCGGGCATTCTGGGTTTTCAAAATCAGAATGCCCGAATTCCGCCGAAACCCTTGTCAGGTAAGGGGTTCAGAATTTGAACATCAGATCTGGCCGGGGATTTTAAAAGTAATTTTAACATTTAAAATCGAAGGAAAATGGAAACAAGATTGAGTATCCTTTTTTATGGGAAAAAAACAAAACTGAATAGCGAGAAAACGCTATCAATCTATTTGAGAGTAACGATTGAGGGACAGCGTTTTGAAGTGAGTACCCAGCGATATGTTGAAACGTCAAAATGGTCGGTTGAAGCTGGTAAAATGAAAGGTAACTCTGGAGAAGCAAGAAGCCTAAATCAGTATCTGGATAATCTCAAACAGAAAGTCTATTCCTATCAAAAAAATATCGCTCAGGACGGACAAATCTTCTCAAAAGAAACATTGCGTATAAAATGGTATGGTTTGGAGCAACACACCCATACCCTGGTAAGTGTATTCACACAGCACAATGACCAATTAAAGTCGCTTATCGGAAAAGATAATTCGAAGGCCACCTATACCAAATACCGAACGACCTTAGATCATACCATATCCTTCCTTCAATGGAAATTCAAACGATCAGATATTGAAATTTCGTCAATCAACTACAGCTTTATTACCGACTTTGAATTCTGGCTAAAAAGTGTCCAGAATTGTAATCACAATACTACCATCAAATACATCAGCAACCTGCGAAAGATTATTAACCTGTGTTTAAAAAATGCCTGGTTGAATAAAGATCCCTTTGTTGGTTTCAAGATGACCAAAAAGGAAGTGATCCGGGAAATACTTACAGAGGAAGAATTACAATCCCTTATTTCAAAAGACATACAGAATATTAGAATCAGGCAAGTTCGTGACATATTTATTTTCAGTTGTTTCACCGGCCTTGCTTATATCGACGCGAAAAGACTGAAAAGATCAGAGATTGTAATCGGCCTGGATGGCGAACGATGGATATATACTCAGCGTAAGAAAACTGATAGCCCCACACGTATTCCATTGCTTCCTGTAGTACAGGAAATAATGGAAGTCTATAAGGATCATCCTCAATGCTTAAATGAAGATTGTCTGCTTCCAGTTCCGTCCAATGCAAAGTTGAACGCTTACCTGAAAGAGGTAGCTGATATCTGTGGCATCAATAAATACCTGACTTTTCACATTGCCCGGCACACCTTCGCTACTACGGTTACATTGAACAATGGCGTTCCCATTGAATCAGTCAGCAAGATGCTAGGTCATAAGAGCATAAAAATAACCCAGATTTACGCAAAGGTTTTGGACAGAAAACTAAGCGAGGACATGGGATTATTAAGAGAGAAATTCGCTGCAATAGATCAGAAGAAAAACTTAAAGGCGGCTAACTAAATCCAAAATGAATAATTTAATGTTTTCGCCATGGCAAAAACCATCTTGCTTTTTTAATCTTGGTTATTTATTCTCTAATGCTATTTACGCTTGAATGTATTAACCGCTAATCATCCAAATTCTACTTCTTACTCTTGGATTGAACGAAGGTGCATACCGTATGTATCCATATTCATGCAAATCCCTGATACATTTATGATAGGTGGCCAAACCATTGATCTTTGCAGTTTCCATTACCAGGGACCTGGTAATTTCTACGGGGCTTTGAAATGCATTCAAATTGTACATTTGAAATAATGACATGTATAAACTGATATGGGTAGGTCCAATCCGATGGTCATCGCGAATGACTGCAAGAAAATGAGTTAGCGCTGATACATTCTCCTTCATGACTAATCAACATTTAGCATCTTTTCGATGTCCGCATACCGGTAATAATGCACGCCTCCGATTTTGCTTGATCGAAGTTTACCGGCAATACGTAATCGCTGAATGGTATTGGACGAAACATTCAGAATTTTTTTTACTTCCGAATTTTTTAACCATTGCTTATCCACCACTGTTTCTTGCGGACTGATGAGTTGTTTAATGTCATTGATCAATTGCACCCTGAACTGCTGCAGGTCTTCTTTAGTAACCACTTCTATTGCCATACTACACGGATTCAGTTAAATGATAAATGCCGGGATCAGAAAAGACCCTGGCTGATTTCTAAACAGAGATTCCTTTTTTACGACTGCTCTTTTTTTTTGTAGTATTTAAATCTTCTGTCTTCTTTTGTTTAACGTCTTTTTTGACTTCTTCTTTTTGTTCCTGGTTAAGTTCTTTTTTTTCAGATTGTTGCACTGATTGATATTGTCCCAGTTCTTCTTTGGGTATTCGTTTCATATGGGCATCATAGAGTGTCACCATTTTAAATTGCGGATTGGCTTCTATGAACATTTTGGATTCCTGCCCGTCTTTTTCAATGGTTACTGATTGCAGATTTCCTTTCTGCAAAGATTGCATCAATGCTTTTTCTTTATCTGAATCCAGCAGTTCGGTGACTGCAAGCTTCGCAACAGCAGCCTTCAAGTCATACCCATAATTCTCATGAAATTGCTTTATTTCATGATTATTGTTTTTATCCATTTTGTCAAAATCCAGCTTAACCCATGCTTTGTATTCCTGTCCTTCCTTGGTTGTTAATTCCTTATGCACGGATCTGCCTTCCAGCAGGTTGTAAGCTTCCTTGGCAGTAATGCCTTTTCCTTTATTCAGGTAAAAGGTCTGATCTACTTTTTCCCCGTTGGCCCTTTGCAGTGAGGCGTTATAGCTGTTGAAAAAATACATGTCCGTGTTATCGGATTTACGAAAATGCAATTCCGCCTCAAAAGGTTTTTTATTCACTTCTGTCTGGTGGGATAATTTGAATTCCGGTTGACCATGTTTCAAGTGTGTTTCCAACGACTCATTCAGGTTCTCACCAAATCCCATGTA
>JACCYQ010000142.1 GCA_013696395.1 Chitinophagaceae bacterium | reverse complement strand
AATGTATCGTGATCCTTTTTAAAAGAGTTGGAATAAATGATCACGGAAACCGAATCGCTGACAGGTTTTACCTGGTGGATGTTGATGGTTGCTTCCCGGTAGTCCCGTCTTTCTTCTCCATCCAGCCGCGTAAAGTTTCTTTCATAGGCATCAAAGTATTGCATGTTCGCACTGTCCTTCAACATATAATTACGGGCCTGTTTATATTCACCATTTAATGATGATTGAATAAAATTGCGTGCGGCATCAATATCGTTTTCAGATTTTATTTCCTGTTGTTCTTCCTCATTACTTCCACAACTACCGAAAATAAAAAGCAGGAACGAAAACAAAAACCATGTTTTATTTTTCATTCCTGCAAAGTAATAAATCTTTGGCAGTGGTATTATCAGCCCCTGTCCTTTCTTATATATTCTCCCGATTTCCTGGGCGATTCGGGCGGATTTTCTATTTCATGCTCTAAGGTGTATGCTTTCAGGATGGCTTTTACCAACTTGTGTCTTACTACATCTTCTTCATCCAGTTCAATATGTGCTATGCCATCAATATTTTTTAAAATTCGACTGGCTTTTTCAAGTCCACTGCGCTGATTTCTTGGCAAGTCAACCTGTGTAACATCACCGGTAATAATTGCTTTAGCATTGGCACCAATCCTGGTTAAGAACATTTTTAACTGGAGGTCAGTAGCATTCTGGGCTTCATCCAAAATAATAAATGCATTATCCAACGTGCGTCCACGCATATACGCCAATGGTGCAATTTCAATGGTCCTGGTGGTCATATAGTAACCCAGTTTATCCGCAGGAATCATATCATCCAAAGCATCATACAACGGACGCAGGTAAGGATCAATCTTTTCTTTTAAATCACCTGGTAAAAAGCCCAGGTTCTCTCCTGCTTCAACAGCAGGGCGGGTAAGTATGATCTTCTTAACTGCTTTGTTTTTTAATGCCCGTACAGCCAGTGCAACGGCGGTATACGTTTTACCGGTACCGGCTGGTCCGATAGCAAAAAGGATATCATTCTTTTCGGCCATCTGTACCAGTTTTTTCTGGTTAGCTGTTCGTGCCCTTACGGATTTTCCATTAGGTCCAAAAACCAATACTTCATTGGGATTGCTTTCAATAAATTGATCTACCGTTTCGGCATCGTCTCCTCCAAGCACCTGCTCGAAATAATTTTCACTCATATGTCCATTTCTTTCGAGGTATTGCACGATGAGAATGATTTTATCTTTTGCATTATCAACTTGTTCTGGTGAACCACTTAATTTAAGTTGGGTACCGCGGGAAAGTATTTTTAGTAATGGAAATTTCTTCTTAAGAATGTCCAGTTTGCCGTTATTTACACCAAAGAACTCTATAGGGTTTACGGTTTCGAGATTAATGATCGTTTCAGTCAATTTCATTGGGGTTTAATTTTCACAAAATTGTTTCTCTAAGTTAAAGCCAGTATTAAGGTGCTTTCCTTTTCCAAATTAATCTTAAAAAATCTGGCTTCCTAAAGTTACTTATTCACAATTGTGAATAGAAAATTGTGCCTGCAAAGTTTGGTTAAACTATGGAAACGGAGGAATGCATTGGAAAAAATTGAAAAGTTAAAATTGAAAAACTGCTTGCTTATTTTTATATTCTGTGAGTTCCATTTTCAACTAATTAACCACTCAACCGCTCAGCTACCACCTGGCAACAATTTTAAAATTAACTAATCTGGGCGTTAACCTATTGGGTACTGTAAATACATTGTTTGCAAAATCCTTGATCAGCATATAGGAAATGGTGTTTGGCCTGTCTATCAGGTTAAATACTTCAAGGCTTGCCCATATATTTTCAAAATTTTTGAATGGACTATGACTCCTCCTATTACTGCGATCTGAATCCAGTAGCAATGCACTGAAACCAATATCGATTCTAATATATGGTTCAATGACCAAAGCATTCCGGTATCGGCTGCTATTAGGAATATTGTAAGGAAGATTACTTCCGTAAATGGAACTTAAATAAACTTTGAAATTTTTATTGGTTGATAAATAATCCTGGAAGAACATGCCGAATGTAATCGTCCGGTCGGTTGGTCTTCTGAACCAGCCACCTTCTGTTAACGTACTGTCCACGGGTTGATTCAAACTATCCGTTTTATACACCATGAAAAAATCATTCGACAGGTTTTCTTTTGTCTTCATCAATCCAAGACTGATCCAGCTTTCCGCATCTTTTACAATCTCACCAAACAAACGCATTTCAATTCCCGCTGCATATGCTTTTGCATTATTCTCTCCTAAATAACGGATGCGAACATTGTCAATATCATAAGGAACTACATTGCTCATATTTTTATAATAAGCTTCCGTAGTTAACCGCATGGGCCTGCCCCAGCCAGAAAAGTTATAATCAAATCCCGCAACACCCTGCCAGCTTCTTTGCGCTTTGATAGCTGTATTTATACTGCCATCATAACGGCGAAGCTCACGGTAAAATGGCGGCTGATGATATGCACCTGCTGCAGCCCGGATAATAATATCTTTTTCCCAACCTGGTTTCCATGAAAATCCCAAGCGGGGTGCAATAAAAAATTCTTTATTCAAAGAATTGTAATTGAATCTTAAACCTGCCTGCAAAGTAAAAGAGCTTAATGAATCGCCCCAGGCAATATTATCCTGTACAAAACCAGACAGTTTTGTAATATCCAGGTCAGCTGTTGATTTAATGACTTTGTTTAATTGTAACACATTGGGATTAAAAGGCAATGAGTAACCTGCTGAATCCTGGTATTCCCACTCATTCAACCGATCTGTTATACGAGATTGATCTGCCCCTAATCCCCATTGCCACACATGATTTTTTTGATGGTACCATCCTTTGTGTGAAACATTCCAGTTGCCAATGTTTAAAGTATTGCGGGCAAAATTATGGAACAATCCCGCACCCAGCGGATTTACAATCAATCCAAAGGATGGCCTGCTTTTATCAAAATCCCTTTCACCAAAAAGATAGGCTCCCCGTATATCTATATTTTCTTCTTCTTCATTTTCAAATCTTGATATCAACCATTTTAGCCGCAGATTTTTATTTACCTGGTTGGTTGCAGATAGTCCAAACATACTTGTTTGATAGGCATCTTTTTCCCGGCCATTAAAATAAATATCTAATCCAAGGTTTGCACTAAAAAAAGGAGAGAATACGGAAGATGTGAGTTGGCTGAATTGAGGTGACAGAGAAAAACTGGTACGCGAAATATTACCCAGAAATTCCGCCTGCCATTTTGAATTAAATTGATAAGTGATCAATGTTTGCAAATCGGATGAAGAGGGTACATAACTGCCTTTTGTTTCCTGTCTTTTCAACAAATTTTTATTACTGCGGTTACGTATGCCAAAGAGGTAACTGAGTTTATTACCCTTACTGCTTCCTTCCACATGTGCACCTTGTTCAAGGATACTTACATAAGCAGATCCACCAAAATCCTTTGGATTTTTATATTGGATGTCCAATACACTGCTCATTTTATCACCGTACTTTGCCTGGAATCCACCGTTGTAAAAATTAATATTCCTAACCATTTCAGGATTAATAAAACTTAAACCTTCCTGCTGACCATTGCGAACCAGGTAGGGCCTGAAAATTTCAAAATCGTTTACGTAAACCAGGTTTTCATCAAAATTTCCACCTCTTACATTGTATTGAGAAGTAAGTTCATTATTGGAACCAACAAAAATCTTGATCAGGCTTTCTACTCCCATTACCGGTGTTGGCAGGTTGATGATGCTTTTTGGATTGGGGCGGATCAAACCGACTTCCGTCCGGTCCCGCTGATCAGTCACAACTACTTCCTGTAAAACGGTACCGCCAGGTTCAAGCCTGATGGTGATGGTCTCTCTTTCACTTTCATTCAGTAAAAAATTCTTTTGTTGCGTTTTATAACCTGAATGACTGAAGATTATAGCAATGGCGCGGTTGGCGGTAACTTCTATTTCAAAAAGGCCACTGTCTGTTGTAGCTACGCCTTCGCCTACACGTCCAAGAATGGTTACAGAAACCCCGGCCATCGGGTTTTCATTTTCATCAATGACCTTACCTGAAACAGTTGCTGTTTTTTTTTGTGCTGAAACGGTGATAGAAATCATCATCATCAACAAAAAAATAAAACATGGAGAAAGAAACCTTTTCATAAGCAGCCGTTTCAAATTCGCTTTTTGTTTTGGTTGAATAGAAAACGCAAAAACTCAGACAATATTTTTTAATTGTTTGATGGTTGCAACAGGATCATTTGACTTAAACACGGTGTTCCCTGCTACCAGCACATCGGCACCGGCGGCAATGATGGATGCTGCATTTTCAAGCGTAACACCGCCATCAACTTCAATCAACACCGGCAATGATTGTTCGTCAATCATCCGGCGCAGTATTTTTATTTTTTCAATGGTATATGGTATGAATTTTTGTCCGCCAAATCCGGGGTTAACACTCATCATACAAACAAGGTCAATATCTGCGAGGATATCTTTTAATTGTTCAACCGGGGTGTGCGGGTTGATAGCGACTCCGGCCTTCATGCCTAATGATTTAATCTGTTGAATATTTCTATGGAGGTGCGGGCAGGCTTCTATATGAACAGATAAATAATCAGCTCCGGCTTTCTGAAAAGCTTCAGCAAAGTTTCCGGGCTCTTCGATCATCAGGTGAACATCACAGGTTTTTTTGGTTGATTTTCTAAAAAATTCAACCAGCATCGGTCCGAAACTTATGTTGGGAACAAAACGGCCATCCATTACATCTAAGTGAAACCAGTCAGCATCACTCTTATTAAGCATATCACAATCGTGTTGCAGGTTCAAAAAATCGGCTGATAACAGGGAAGGGGCAATTATTGGCATGTTATGGTTTTGCGTCGCAAGATAATTAATCGTCTTTTATCCCGGCAGAATCATATTCATGGCATGATAATTTTGAATTTTTTTTGAAAAAAGTCATGAGTAATGAACCTGTAAAAAAAATCAAGGATGATTATCCTCCTTTGGATAGTTCTATCAAAGAAAAAGATTATGCGGATTACAATGAAGCAGACGAAGAGGCCAATGCAGCCATAAATGATAAACAACCCGCCGGTGATGCTGGTCCGGAAGATGCAATTCCACCAAAACCAAATAAGCCTGAAACAAAATATTAAGTTTACTTAATTTTATCTGCAGCCTGTTTGGCTTGTATAATTGATTTATCCAGGCCATAAGCCCTTTGATAATTGAGTTTGGCTTCTTTCAGCAAGCCATGTTTTTCCTGTATTTTACCAATCCAGAAATATGCATTGGCATAAGATGGTGAAATAGTGATCACCAGCTCAAAAGTTTTATATGCTTCATCCAGTTTACCCTGGTCAAAATAGATCACCCCTTTTTCCATATGCGCATCAAAAAAATTATAATCTTTTTGAATGGCCTGGTTAAAAAGTTGTAATGCTTTTTCTTTGTTGCCGGTATTAGCGTAATAAACACCCTTAAAATAATATGGTTCTGCATGGCTGGCGGAACTGTCCATCCGGATTAATGAATCGCTTAAGGCAATCACTTTGGGATTATTGTTTTCCGCATATTTATAAGCTAACGCATAACTGATCTCTACATCAAATGGTGCCAGTTCATAGGCTTTTTCAAGGCTGGCTAAAGATTCTTTCGATTGGCCTTTTTCTTCCAGTAATGCGGATCTTTTCATTAAGGCATCAATTTGCCTGGGTTCTTTTTTTAAAATTTCATCATACACTTTCAGCGCTTCATCATTTTTGTTTTGCAGTATGTAAGCTTCAGCCAATTGCAATTCAAAGAAAACACTAGGAATAATCCGCAGGGCGGATTCAAGGAAGACTTGCGCTGAATCCGGTTTTTTATCCAAAAGTATAGAACTGATATGTACTGCATATTCTTCCCGCTTATTTAAAGACCATGCTTTATTAAAATCTGCCAAAGCGGGCTCTGTGTAATTTGCTTCTTTCAATATTAACCCGCGGCGATAATACAGGGCATCATTATCTTTTTCCCGATTAATGCTGTCCGTTAAAATATCAAAGGGAGGTTCCTGTAAAATACTGTCATAGGGTGTTTTTTCATTCTGTTGATTACATGCTGTCATGCAAATGATCAGAACGGAAAGGGCTATAAATATCTTCATCTTAAATTTCTAATTATGTATAATACTGAATTGGCGCAAAACTAATTGCTTTGTTTTACAGTTAACTGACAATCGGTACGTCTCTCAAAAATATCTTTGCTTTTTTTAATGTAAAAATTTAACCCTGAATTTTAAATGAATTTTAAGCCACTGAGTTTTACATTTCCACTGTTGTTAGTCCTTTTATCAGCTTGTTTTACACCAAAAGCACAAACAGCATCAACAGCGCAGGAAAATGTACAGGATACATTGCTTTACCCGGAAGAAACGCATTTTAAAAATATTATTCAGCTCACATTCGGTGGTGATAATGCAGAAGCATACTGGAGTTTTGATAGCAAATACCTGGTTTTTCAACGTACATCAGCAATAAATGGAATTCCCTGCGACCAGATTTTTGTAGGTAAAGTTCCAGAAAGGGCGGGGGAGCCTTTTACTTATAAAATGATCAGCTCCGGAAAAGGACGTACAACCTGTGCTTTTTTTACAAAAGACAATAAGCATATCATTTATGCATCAACGCATATGGGTGGAGATGAATGTCCGCCCACGCCCGACCGGGCTAAATATGGCGGTAAATATATCTGGCCTTTATACAACAGCTATGATATTTTTATGGCAGACCTCGATGGAAATATTGTGAAACAACTGACCCATGCCAAAGGGTATGATGCGGAAGCAACCTTTTCTCCGGATGGAAAACTAATGGTTTATACCAGTGATAAAGAGGGTGACCTTGAAATGTATGTAATGGATTTGGAAACCGGGAATGAAAAACGCATTACAAATACCTTGGGTTATGATGGTGGTGCATGGTTTAGTCCTGATGGAACAAAACTTATCTGGCGGGCATCCCGGCCAAAGACAGATGAAGAAATTACGGAATACAAATCATTGCTGGCTGAAGGTTTGGTGGCACCAACTAATATGGAAGTATTTGTTGCTGATATTGATGGCAGCAACGCCAAACAAATAACCAACCTGGGCCAGGCAAACTGGGCACCTTCGTTTATGCCTGACAGTGAGCGGATCATTTTCGCATCCAATCATGAATACAAAAGAGGTTTTCCCTTTAATATGTACACCATGAATGCGAATGGTTCTGGTTTAACAAAGGTTAGCCGCGATAAAGGCTTCGATGCTTTCCCTATGTTCAGTCCGGATAGGAAAAAAATTGTTTTCAGCAGCAATCGAAACAACGGTGGCACCCGGGATACCAATATTTTTATTGCAGATTGGGTGGAATAATTACAGGTTTAAGAGTTTAAGGTTTAAGGGTCCTTCGGCCACCGCAATACTGCGGGGCAGGCAAGGATGACAAGTATAAGAGTTTAAGGGTTTAAGGGTTTAAGTGTTTAAGGTTTCCAAATTTAAAAGTTTAATCTAGTTCTTAGAATCTGAACTTAACGTTAATCGCTAAACCCTAAACGGAATGTATGTATTTCGTTCATGGATAACCGTAATTTTACGAAGATTCAATACATCCCTATTGTTGTCCTGATAATTTATAAAACAAATTTGAATGAAAGGGATTGCTTTTGTAGATTTGGAATAACCAAAATAGCCAGTAATATGAATAACGAAATGTACAACATCCTGCTACACGTTCATAGTGTGGGCAGATGGATCATCCTGATCCTTTTGTTAATTGCTATTTTCAATAGTATGGTTGCCGGTGGCAGGCCTTTTATTCGTTCTGATAATCGGACCGGTTTACTGCTTACTATTTTTGCTGATCTCCAGATCCTAATCGGGTTGGCTATCTGGTATTTTGGACCCAAAGGTTTTAAATTGATTGAAGCCGCTGGAGGTATGGGAGAAGCGATGAAAGAACCAACAACCCGTTTCTTCGCGGTTGAACATATTGCCGGCATGTTGATTGCCGTTATATTAATTCATATTGGTAAAGCACAGGCGAAAAGACCTATTGGCGACAAGGCCAAGCATCGTAATACACTGATATTTTACCTGATCGCTTTATTGGTCATTTTGCTTTCTATTCCCTGGCCGTTCAGATCAATTGGTGCAGCAAGCGGATGGTTCTGATATAGTTGAATAGTTGTTTAGTTGATATGTTGCCAGGAATTGGGCCAATCAACTAAACAACTCAAAAGGCCCAATTCCTAATTCCCAACTCCCTGTCCTCCTGGCCTGCCCCGATGCATATCGTAGGAGCCTGCCTGCCCCGCAGTATTGCGGTGGTCGAAGCCCAATGTAAATCCCCAATTCCTAATTCCAATTCACCTGACCCCAACTCTATCACTTCGCAATCTTTTATTTCTTTTCCTTCAATGGCAAACCGGATGATGGTCCTTACTTTATGCCAGCCTTGTTTTCCGGCTGCACCGGGATTCATGTGCAGGCAGTTTCTTTTTTCATCATACATGATCTTTAAAATATGCGAATGACCACTGATAAATAATTGTGGCTGATGTTGATCCAAAAGCGGTTTAATCCTTTTATTATAATTGGGCGGATAGCCGCCAATATGCGTGATGAAAACTTTTACTTCCTCACATTTGAAAATTTCATTTTCCGGGTAGAGAGACCGGATATCCTGTCCATCAATATTCCCAAACACAGCTTTAACCGGTAATCCGGTTTTCTCTTTCAGTTCATTAGCTAAAGTTATGTTGCCAAAATCGCCAGCATGCCAAATTTCATTGCAGTTTTCAAAAAGGCTAAAAACTTTTTCATCTAAAAATCCATGTGTATCAGAGATCAGGCCGATGCGTGTCATAATTTTTTTTCAAAATAAAAAAGCCGGTGCAATTACCGGCTTTGTAAAGATGATTAATTATTTGTTTAATTATTTATGTTCAAACATATTATCAATCAGTTGCTGGTTATAATGTTGAACAGGATCGCCGGTAACATTGTGGTAAACAGCACTCACAAAAATGGTTTGCGTGGCACTCATTACTGCGGCAACTAGTAAAATACCTAATACCGCAAGTGCAATGCCTGCTATAATATGAATAAGTGAACCGATAATAAATAAGGGTACAGCTACAATGAAAACGGCTGCTAATTGAATCAATCCCAAACTGAATGTGGAAGCCAGGCTTTCGCCCCATTTGTCTTTCATTATTTGGGTTGAACGTTTGAATGCCTGCAATGGTCCAGCATTTTCATAAGCAATTACTGGAACCACAAAGAAAGTGGCTATACTCCATACAATCCCGATCAACCCGGTGATGATCTTTCCGATCCAACCCACATTTTCCTGGATGATTTTTAAGAGCGTACCAATGGTTGCTGCAAACAATGCCCATGAAACTATAGCGCCCAACCTGCTAATAGCAAATTGCAATCCTTTTGCTACGCTTACTGCTTCGCCCCTGAAATACAAGCGGGTGCAATGTATTAAAGCGGTATTAAAAAATACAACAACAAAATAGTTGACGAAATAAAAGAGAAACATCAAACCATAGTTTACCAGCGGATCATCATTCGATATGTTATCAACGTTCCAGCCGGCAGAAGCATAGAATGCGGTGCCAAAGGATCCCAGGATAAGTATCATTGAAATACCTGAAAGGACAGGAAAAATTAAGAGTTGTTTATTTTCCTTCAGGATCTTAAAACTGTTGATGGTGATGTTCCATCCATTGGAAAGTCGGGTGAAGAAACTCATAGAAGTTAGTTTGTTTTGCTAAATATAATTAAATGACTGCTAAAGTTCAAATTCCGTTAAGGCGGCATGTTTTTTATACTTTAATTAAAAAAAATTACCATGAGCCAGGCATTTGTACGCGAAAGTGATGAGCAATGGTTGCATGATGTGACCCCCACATTAAATGCACTCATCGTTTTCCTAACCAGGGAAAATAATGGGATCAGGGTGTATGAAAAGAAACAATATACCGATTCCAAAACTGGCAAAACAGTTTATGAAATGAGTAACGGACTTACCTATGGAAAAGATGAAGAGGGCAGATGGATGGTAACCTGATTTTTGCACAAAAATATTTCCAATGCAATGCAGCAATACTAATGTACAACAGATAAATAGTATTGGGAAGCTGAGCCTTAGCTCTTCAGCCTGTATAGCAACAATATACGTGTATTTACACAAAAATACGCTACTCACTACAGGCTCACAATATTTTTAAATGATTGGAATAAAATAGGGGTAATTCGCATCTTATTTTCTTTAAAAACGACAAAGCCCATATTTTATCCTTATCCTTCTCGTGCTCTATATACTTACAAAAGCATCTCCTTGTATATGCTATCTCTCTTTTCCAACCTGGATGCGAAATGCTTTTCCTTTTTCCAGCGGATCCGCAAGTCATCTTAATTTTGAAATAAACTGTTTGCGGAAATATTCTTTTTCAATGTCACGGTTTTTATTATTCATTTTAAAATAATAATTTCTTTCAGGATTTGTTATTTTCTCATTATAATATACACAGTATATCCAAAATACAACATCAGAAACAATACACCCTGCCATTTTTCCAATAAATGTTTTTTTCCTACAAATAAAACTGCAAATAATAAAATGCTGGAAAAAACAGTCATTGCAATATCTGGGTTCCCGGAAGGTTGAAATGGCAAGGGCTTAATCACAGCACTGAGGCCCAATATCCAGAAGATGTTAAAAATATTGGAGCCGACTACATTTCCGATGGCAATGTCTGTTTTCTTTTTATAAGCAGCCACAGCAGAAGTAGCAAGTTCGGGAAGCGAAGTGCCCACGGCTACAACCGTCAGACCGATTAAATATTCGCTCACTCCGAATTGACCTGCAATTTCAACTGCTCCATTAATAATCCAGGTGCCACCTAAAACCAATCCTGTTAAGCCCAAAATGATGTATGCAGCAGACCTGAAATTGCTCAACTGTTTGAAATCTTCTTTTGCTTTATACTCTGATTTTTTGGCAATGCTAAAAACATAATATAGGAAAATGATGAAAAATGCAAGCAATATAAGACCATCGCTTCTGGTTAATGCTGAATTTTCTTTGTGGTCAATCAAGGAGTCGTTGGCAAGAATGCCCAATATCAATGCCGCAAGCAAACTGAAAGGAATTTCTTTCCAAACCGTTGTTCTTTGAACCGCAAGCGGAAAAATAATGGCGGACACACCAAGTATCAAAAGGATATTAGCAATGTTACTTCCGATGATATTTCCGATGGCAATTTCAGAATTATCCTGGATGCTGGCAGAAACATTAACGAATAATTCGGGAGCAGAAGTGCCAAAAGACACTATTGTCAGGCCAATTACCAAATCCGATACTTTCATTTTTCTGGCAATGGATGAAGCTCCATTCACTAATAAATCCGCGCCTTTAATAAGTATTATAAACCCGATGAAAAATAGAAAATAAATCAGCATATCGTGTTATTCTTTGGTTTTGTTTCCAGGTCTGTTATTAATGTGGGTTGTTGCATTTAATTAAGTTATTTTTTTGCTTTTGCTGATTGCTTTCGGTTAGGTTGTTTGTCAATGTCGACAGGAATGACCAATAACGTGAAGATAGTGGCGTTTGTAACAGTAATAGTATTTCTTCGCGCCGGAACCAATGGAACCCGATTTTAAAGTCAGATCTTATTTAGCGTAGTTGTGCATCTTCAGCGGTGTTGTGAGTTATGTACTGTTTTCGGATTGTTTTCAATTTCTTTCTTAACCGGAAAGCTATAAACGTTGGAATTAGTGCAATCAACAAACCAATTAAAATCCCTTTAAAAACAAATTTAATGGTTCGGTTAGATTCAATATCGTGCCTGTGATGTCGGACCTCGGTTTTCTCTGCCAGGCCAGGGTGCGTGGAGAGACTACGGATGTAATTGGATGAAGTTAAAATTATCTTTTTACTGTTTGCCGGGGGTCTTTACTGTCAAGTCTTGTGTAAAATGAGACCTCGGTCTGACCTTAGAGAACATTAAAAATTTAATGAGTTTATAACTCCCTATTTGTTTTGTCTTTTAATGCTTTCATTAAACGCCTCAATGACTAAACAACACTTTTGAATTTTGAATTTTTAACTTTTACTTTTTCGGTTGCCATTTTCCTTGGCAAAATTTTCCAGCAATCATTTCCACTCCTTGTGTATATCTCCTGCGCCAAACCGGACTGCCCATTGCGCAGGTTTTCTTATTTTGTGCTTATCTGATCAATTAATAACCAATTCTGATGCCCCTTAGCTGGAACGAAATTAAAAGCCGTGCCCTTGCCTTTACTAAAGAGTGGGAAGATGAGGTAAATGAACATGCCGAAGCCAAATCTTTCTGGGACGATTTCTTCAATGTCTTTGGCATCAGCCGCCGCCGCGTGGCCACTTTTGAACAGCAGGTAAAAAAAATAGATGACAAGCACGGTTATATCGACCTGCTTTGGAAAGGCACCATCCTTGTGGAGCATAAATCAAAGGGTAAAAACCTGGATAAAGCCTACCAGCAGGCCAAAGATTATTTTCCCGGCTTAAAAGAAGCTGAGCTACCCCGTTATATACTGGTAAGCGATTTTGAAAATTTTCGCCTCTACGATCTCGACGAAAATACCCAGCATGATTTTATGCTGGCAAAGTTTACTGAGCATGTGCACCTCTTTGGATTTATTGCGGGTTACCAGAAACGTATTTACAAAGAACAGGATCCCGTAAACATTGAGGCGGCCGAACTCATGGGCCGCCTGCACGATAAATTAAAAAGCAATGGTTACACCGGCCATCACCTGGAAGTGTATCTGGTACGCCTGGTGTTTTTATTATTTGCCGATGATACCAACATTTGGGAAAAAGGTATTTTTTATGATCACCTCGATTTAAGCACCAAAGAAGATGGCAGCGACCTGGCAGCACACCTCATGCAGTTGTTCGAAGTGTTGAACACACCAAAGGAAAAACGGATGCTGAATATGGATGAAAGCCTTGCGGCCTTCCCTTACATAAATGGCAAACTGTTTGAAGAGCGGCTGCCCATGGCGGCATTTGACAGCACCATGCGCAAAACACTGATGGATTGCTGCCTGCTGGACTGGGGTAAAATATCGCCCGCCATTTTTGGTTCGCTGTTTCAGAGTGTGATGGATGAAAAGGCAAGGCGCAATTTAGGCGCCCATTATACCAGCGAAAAAAATATCCTGAAACTCATTAAGCCACTTTTTTTGGATGAACTGTGGAAGGAATTTGAAAGTGCCAAAGGCGATAAGCGCAAACTGAAGAAGCTGCACGAAAAAATAAGTAAGCTGCGCTTACTGGACCCCGCCTGTGGCTGCGGCAACTTTTTGATCATTGCCTACCGGGAGCTGCGCCTGCTGGAGATGGAGATCATCAGGCAGCAGTTAAAGGGGCAAACGGTAACGGACATAGGCATATATTTTAATATTGATGTGGATGGTTTTTATGGTATTGAGTACGAAGAATTTCCCGCACAGATAGCGCAGGTGGCCATGTGGCTGATTGACCACCAGATGAACATGAAGGCCAGCGAAACCTTTGGCGAATACTATGTAAGGTTGCCCCTGCGCAAAAGCGCCACCATTGTACATGGAAATGCATTGCGGATTGACTGGCAGACTTTGATTGAACCCTTGCCCTGGGAAAAAGGAGAAGCGAGGTTTGAATACATTATGGGCAACCCTCCGTTTATTGGAAAGAGCCTGATGAACACTGAGCAGAAAAAGGACATGGAAGATATTTTCCTTGGCGTGAAAGGAGCCGGTGTTTTAGACTATGTAACTGCATGGTACATGAAGGCTGCTGAATACATGCAGCAATATAATTTTATGGAGCCGGCAGTAGATACCCTGGTTAAGCAGTCGTTGCGTCACACTCTTGTACCACATACCAACAAGCAACAAACCAAAGCTTCATTCGTTTCTACCAATTCAATTTCGCAAGGCGAACAGGTAGGAATATTATGGAATGAATTATTTAAAAAGTACAAAATCAAAATTCATTTTGC
>JACCYQ010000062.1 GCA_013696395.1 Chitinophagaceae bacterium | reverse complement strand
CTGCATGACGAGGTAGGTGCAATCCTTTCATCTTCCCGTTTGCATATTGAAAATATTAAAACCGCAACACTGGATAACAGAGATAAAGAACTGCATGCCAAAGGAAAAGAATTGCTGGATGAAGGCATTAAAATGGTAAGGAACATTTCGCATAACCTGCATAGTAATATTTTAAAGGAGTTTGGTTTGAATGAAGCTATCCGCCATTTTTTTAACCTGATTGTTAAAGGAACACTGATTAAAGCAGAAACGGATCTTGATCCAGGTTACAAAACATTGCAGGCGGAGAATGATATCAGCATATACAGAATGATTCAGGAACTGTTGAACAATATTCTGAAACATGCGCATCCGAAAGAAATTAAAATCCATTCAAAACTAACCAGTGAAAACCTGCTGATTACAATTGAACATGATGGTTTAGGAATTACCCAAAAACAGTTTGAAGATTTGCGTTACAAAAAGGATGGACTGGGCTTAAAGAATATACAAAACCGGGTGATCCTGATTAAAGGAACTATTTTCTTTTCATCAAATGCAAAAGCAAGTACGATAAAAATTATTATTCCTAACAAAAACTTGGTGACATGAGTAAGATAAAAATCGCCATTGCTGATGATTACAAAATATTTCGTGATGGTTTGAAAGTAGGATTGTCTGCAGATGAAAACCTGGAGGTAATTTCAGAAGCAGATAACGGGGAAGATTTGCTCGCTTCGTTAGAGAAGGAAATGCCTGATGTAATTCTCATGGATCTTAAAATGCCATTAATGGATGGTATGGAAGCGACCAAGATCATTCGGAAAAAATTCAGCACCATAAAAGTGTTGGTCGTGACGATGTATGAAGATGATAAATTCATTATTCATTTAATGGAAAATGGAGCCAATGGTTATTTATTAAAAAATGCAGATTCGGAAGAAATTCGTAAATCCATATATGCCGTTTATGAAAATGGTTATTACTTTAATGATTTGGTTAATAAAGCGCTTTTAAAGAAACTGGTGAATAAAGCAAATTTCAAACCTTCCTTTAACCAGGATATTGATCTCACAGAAAGAGAGCTTGAAGTACTTAAGTTGATTTGTGAAGAAAAAACGGCGGCCGAAATTGGTAAGGAAATATTTTTAAGTGTTCGTTCGGTAGAGGGCATCCGTCAAAGACTGATCGATAAAATAGGTGTTAGGAATACCGCAGGACTTGTAATGTTCGCTATTAAAAATAATGTGGTTAATTAATTTACTTCATTGTTTGCAACCGTGTTATTTCATTGATGTCATATTGATGTTTTTACAGTAATTTTAGAACAAAAAAACTGAATACATTAATATGACTAAAATCCTGATCATTATTGGTTTGTTTTTTTCTTTAGGAATATTTGGGGTAATGCAATTCCCATCTGCAAAATACACAGATCATTATCCTGGTGATCCAGGTGTTGCAGATCCTGTTGAAAATTATAAAAATTACTGTGCAAGCTGCCACGGTGAATTAATGGAAGCCTTTGTAGACAGGAAATGGAAATATGGAACTGATAAAAAATCCTTGACCCATGCCATAAATACTGGATATCCTAATGATGGCATGCCTGGTTTTGATACCACATTTACGGAGACTGAAGTGAACGAACTTGTGGATTATATTTATGATGGATTAAAGAATTTGAATCGATTCGATTTTGCCAGTCAAACAAAACAAGAAACTTCCTGGGCCGGAAATGGAATGAACATCCAGTTGGAAACGGTTATTGGCGGATTAAAATCTCCATGGGGGTTAGCTTTTTTACCAAATAATGATATTCTGTTTACAGAAAAGGCTGGTCAGTTATATCGATTATCCAAACAAAATAAACTGCACAATATTTCCGGTGTTCCTGAAGTCAACCCTGATGGGCAGGGCGGATTAATGGATGTTATTCTTCATCCCGAATACAGAAAAAATAAAGTGATTTATCTGTCTTATTCAAAACCCAAAAAAGAAAATGATAAAACTGTTTCAACAACTGCTATTTTAAGAGCCGTGTTAGAGAATGATCAGCTAATCCGGCAAAAAATTATTTTTGAAGCATACCCATATACATCAACAAGACATCACTACGGTAGTCGCATGGTTTTTGGAGATGATGGTTATTTATATTTTTCAGTTGGGGATCGTGGAAATCACAATCAATATCCGCAGGACTTGCAATATGACCCCGGCAAAATTCATCGTATAAATGAGGATGGGAGTGTGCCTTCGGATAATCCTTTTGTAAATACAGAGAATGCACGACCCACCATTTTTTCGTTTGGTCATCGAAATCCGCAAGGGTTGGTAAAGCATCCGGAAACCGGTGAGATATGGTCGCATGAACATGGCCCTAGGGGTGGTGATGAAATTAACCTGGTGCAAAAAGGTAAGAATTATGGCTGGCCCGTAATTTCTTATGGCATTAATTATAACGGAACCACATTTACAGATAAAACTTCAATGCCAGGAATGGAAGAACCACTTTTATATTGGGTTCCTTCAATCGGCCCCAGTGGAATGACCTTTGTAAACAGCAACAAATACAAAAAATGGAATGGTAACATTTTATCAGGTTCCTTACGTTTCAAATATTTAAATATGAGTAAGGTTGAAGGCCATAAGGTAACTGATGAAGCCATCCTGTTTGAAAATATTGGTCGTTTACGCGATGTAAAAATGGGCAACGACGGGTATATTTATATCTCTGTTGAAAATCCGGGAACTATTTATCGTTTAAAAACAAAGGAAATTAAAAAGGCATCCCCTTAAAGATGCCTTTACCAGATATTTTCTTAGGGATTATATTTTAAAGCCAAAGGTTAAAACTGCATTCCCGGTTGTATTCCTGATATTAGCCATTACATTAGGAGCCGATTGCAAGCGGTATGGAACATGTACATCTTTGGTCATATTATGCACATATGTAAGGTCAATAAACATTCCTTTATGCCGATAACCTAAGCCGCCGCTCAATAAAAAGCGATTTCCTTTTTCACCTATTAAATTTTTATAAGGATTGCCGTAATAGGCTGCTCCCGCACGTACCATCACCGTGTTGAATTTTAATTCACCTCCCAATTTAAAATTAAAAGCTGCTTTATAAGTATCGTCAATTACGTCATTCAATGCAGTGAAATAATCTTTGGTAGCCTGGCTGTTGTCCGCTTCTGCATCGGTACTGAATGAAGAGGCTTTGTAATTGATATATTCTATATCCGCCGTAATAAATCCTTTTTGCTGGCGCACATCCTGGGTTTCACGCAGTACGTAGGACGCACTTCCTATTACCCTGTAAGGGGTCATTAAATAGTATTTAAAATCAGATACGTTACCCGTCAGTGATTCAGAATTCTGATTCATCAGACCCTCATAATTTTCGGTGTCCGTTTCAACATAAACATTATAACTTTCAGTGATGTTGTAAAAAGAAGGAGAGTGAACAGCTAATCCTAACCTGACAAATTCAACCGGTTTAAATATAACGCCTGCTTTTAAATTAACACCATTCCACTTGTTGTAAGATTTTCTTCTATGGTCGCGAAATTAAATTGATTCATTGGGTTATCTGTGGCATCAACTTCTGTAAATGTTGAAAGGCGGTCATACCTTAAAAAAGGAATACCTAATGTTCCCCCTACGTAAATTTTATCATTAAAACTGGCACCACCACCAAAAGCCAGTTCCGTAATTCCACCTGTTGTATATAAAGTGTTTTCTTGCAACAATCCTGTTGCGAGTAATGGGGTAGCTCTGGATTGAAATTCAAAATTCCCGTTACTGCCGCCGCCTATGGTATCTATCCAATATGTATTAAATGCCAGGCTGCTGCCATAAGGATAATTACCAGCTACATTATTAGCATCACCTTCGTTCGCATTCCTGATTTCTTCTAAAAATTTTTGAGAATAGGAAGTAGAAGTATTCTGACCACGATATAATATGCTATTATTTAAATTAGCGCTTCTGTTCACTGCTATCACGAATGCAGAACTGCTAACCTTGCTTCCGCGACGACCACCTGCACCAAGTACAACTCCTGAAGTGCCTAAATTAAAGCTATTCTTTTTCTCAGTTTCTGTCCTATTTAAAAAGGTACTCTTATTATTAGAAAAATTGTAGCCAGGTGTAACCACAAAATCCCCGGTTTTATAGAATCCTAATCCGGCAGGATTTACATAAGCTGATGAAATATCTCCGCCTAATGAACCCATAGCGCCACCAATAGCTTGCTGCCTGGCCGTTCCATTAGGAACAACCCATGAATATCGCAATGCATCTGAAGGCTCCTGTGCGTTAACCTGGCTGGCTACAACAAGGATGAATAAAAAAGGGATAGATATTTTTCTTTTTGCCGGAACCCATAATTCCCATATCAAAAGGGTTCGTTTCATCCAGGGCTGTAAAAAAGCAATGAATAATTTCATTTGATTTATTTATGTGGGTTACATTTCAATACAGGGATCAGTAGTTTATGCAAAACTTTATCTTTAAGCAACCTCCTGGCCGGTTCTTAAGGGTAAAAAAAACACTTCGTTTAATTAGAACTTTCTTCTGGGGGCAGTTGAACCGCTGCTGCTTCCACTACTACTACTGCTGCTGCTGGTTGTTGTACTGCTGCGCGACGGAGTGTTGTTGGTTGAATTGTTATTGTTTCCAAAAATGTCTCTTATCGACCTGCCGGCATCAGAATTACGAGCCCGGGAATTTCCGGATGAAGGTGTATAAGGCCGGTAACCGTTATTTTGAACTTTTGGATTTGTATAATTACTATTCAATAATTGACTGTTATTATATGCATTCAGGTTAATTCTTCTGGGGCCTGCATTGGCGGTTGTGTTTTTGGGATTCAGAATAATTACACCAGTGCTGTATGGATTATAATAATGATTCCAGTAGTTATAGGGATTCCAGGGATTATTGTAATAAATATTGTTGTATGAATAATTATACCGGTTGTAATAATAATAATCATCCAGATCAGACCAGCGGGTGCGATTCATTACTTTCATCCGTAGGTAACGGTCTTCATAGTATTCATCACTGCCTTCGTAATAACGGTCATCATCTTTTTCAACCCTAACATATTCATTAGCTGGCCTTTCCGGTGAAAAATATACATCATCCGGGGTTTGACCGGTTTTATAAGCAGTTGTGCAACTACTAATAATCAATGCAATAAATGCTAAAAGTATAATTGAAGATTTCATGGCAATGAGTTTAATCGGTTTATTATTGAAGTTACTACATTTGTGCCACTTGAATGCAATCTGAATGGGTTGCATCTTTGCTATCACACTGTAAAAATGCAAATTTTGCTGTTAACTAAATGGTAAAGAAAAGCTCTATTTATTACAATTTTTTTTCCTCGTTAAAAGGCGGGGTATAAATGGTTTAACTACGATGAGTAAAGAAATTACTTCCCGGTCTCAAGACTATTCTCAATGGTATAATGATCTTGTTTTAAAAGGGAGCCTGGCTGATTATTCAGCCGTGAGAGGATGTATGGTGATAAAACCCTATGGCTATGCGTTATGGGAAAATATGCGGGACCAATTGGATCGGATGTTCAAAGAAACCGGTCATGTAAATGCGTACTTCCCATTATTTGTTCCCAGGAGTTTTTTGGAAATGGAAGAAGGACACGCAGAAGGATTCGCAAAGGAATGCGCCGTTGTAACGCATTACCGGTTAAAATCAAACCCGGACAAAAAAGGAACACTCATGGTTGATCCGGAATCTAAACTGGATGAAGAATTAATTGTCAGGCCAACCAGTGAAGCTATTATCTGGAATACCTATAAAGACTGGATAAAATCTTACCGGGATCTTCCATTGCTTATTAATCAATGGGCAAATGTTGTGAGATGGGAGATGCGAACACGATTATTTTTACGTACAACAGAATTTTTATGGCAGGAAGGTCATACAGCCCATGCCACTGCTGATGAAGCCATTGCAGAAACACGGCAGATGCTTGATGTATATGCCCGGTTTGTTGAAGAGTATATGGCATTACCAGTGATTCGTGGCGTAAAAACTGAAAGTGAAAGATTTGCTGGTGCAGTGGATACTTATTGTATTGAAGCATTGATGCAGGATGGAAAAGCTTTGCAGGCTGGCACTTCGCATTTTCTCGGACAGAATTTTGCTAAAGCGTTTGACGTAAAATTTTTGAGTAAGGAAAATCAACTGGAATTTGTGTGGGCTACCAGTTGGGGCGTTAGTACTCGTTTGGTGGGTGCTTTAGTCATGGCTCATAGTGACGACCAGGGGCTTATTCTTCCTCCAAAAATTGCTCCCGTACAAGTAGTAATCGTACCGATCTTTAAAGGGGATGAACAAAAATCAAAGATCGATGAGGTTGCAGATATTTTAATCAAACATTTAAAGTCAGCAGGTATCCGTGTTAAGTATGATGATAATGATAATAACCGCCCCGGGTGGAAGTTTGCCGAATATGAAATGAAGGGTGTGCCCGTGCGGGTTACTTTAGGCGCAAGAGACCTTGAAAATAATATGGTTGAAATAGCCAGGCGTGACACAAAAGATAAGCAAAGTATCAGTCTTGAAAATTTGCAGCATCATATAATAACATTGCTGGATGACATTCAGCAAAACATGTACAACAAAGCAAAAGCATACCAGCAGGAACAAATAACCGATGCAGACAATTTAGACGAATTTATAAAACTGTTAGATGAAAAAGGCGGATTTATTGCTGCACATTGGGATGGAACTATTGAAACGGAAGCTATGATT
This sequence comes from Chitinophagaceae bacterium, assembly GCA_013696395.1. Lineage (GTDB taxonomy): Bacteria > Bacteroidota > Bacteroidia > Chitinophagales > Chitinophagaceae > JACCYQ01. Next base: position 30,769 of record JACCYQ010000062.1, on the reverse strand, counting down.
AAAGATAAAACCAAAGCAACTATCCGCTGTATTCCATTAAATAATACAATGGAAGATGGAAAGTGTATTCTTACAGGTAAGCCATCAAATCAGCGGGTGCTCTTTGCACGGGCTTATTGATGAAAATTTTTTCCTTATGCCAAGGATAAGGTGTGCATATTAATAAACTACATTATTTGCTTATATAGTTTAAGCCGGTTATTTTTAGGCTACACAAAAACTAACTAACTTATGGAAAACGAATTAACAGCATCATCCTCATTATTCGGATTATCAATTAATGAAACAAACAGGGTTGACCTTGCAGATGCTGCACGCTGGGCTCGTTTCCTGGCTATTATTGGCTTTATCATGTGTGGTTTAATTGTATTGGTTGGCATTTTTGCCGGAAGCCTTTTCTCAATGTTTATGAACACTAATGAGATAGAAGGTATGGAAGGATTTGGTGGTGGCATGCCGCCAGGATTTGGGGGTGCTATGGCTGTCGTTTATATTATCCTGGCGCTTATTTATTTCTTCCCCTGTTTGTTCCTGTTTAGGTTTGCTAATCAAATGAAAACTGCTCTGGCTTCCAATGAGCAGTCAGCGTTGAATAGCTCTTTTCAAAACCTTAAATCAATGTTCCGGTTTTTCGGAATCGTTACCATTATCATGCTTGCATTATATGCCATCATTCTGTTAATTGCAGTAGTTGGAGCAGCAGCCATGAGTTAATTTTTTTAATAGCAGGGATGCATCATGTCTCTGCTATTAATTTTTTAAAAGCATTCCACATTTATTTATGGAAATAATAATTAATGACTTCAACCATTATTTATTGAAGACACTTACCAATGTATATGCTCCTATTAATTTACCGAGAGGTAATTGTAATCTTTCAACAAAACTGCCAAAAATTCAAATGGAGAGAGGGAAGTAGAAATCTTCAGATGATTTTTAATTTTTTCACTGGCCATTTCCGCCAATTCAAAATCGCCACTTTTATTGGCTGAATCCAGGATATGTTTTATCGAATTTATATCCCGGTCACTTAACTGCATTATCTGGGGAAATAAGGGTATATAGTTTTCCGGTACTTCCAAAAAAATAGTATCATCCATACTTTTTCTGGAATAAGTACTGATGACAATGGTATGAGCTAACAAGTCGCCTATTCGTTGTCCTTTATCGGATGTTGTAACCATTGTGACGTCTGTTATCAATAATAATATACTTCCTAAAAGGGCATACAAGATATAAGGTCCCTGGAGCGGAGCATATATGATCACCATCAGGATCATATAATCAGATGTCCTGATTAACCAGCGGATAATAAATTGGCTGATGCTTGCTTTTCCTCCGTTTTCGTTAACCACTCTTAAGTGTAATATTTTTTTGCCAATACTTTGGCCATTCATAGTAATTTCCATTACAACATGATAAATGAAAAATGGGAGTATGATCATCAGGCCAATAGCCCAGGTGTCATATGGATTACTGAATGAAGAACCTGAATTATCGTATAATTTATTATAGATTTTATGAGCAATAATCAGGTAAAATATCTGGATAAACAGGTCAATGATCCAGGCCAGTAACCGCTTGTGAAATGGGGGAATCTCGAAATCGAGATGAATATTAAAACTGGTTGGTATTTTAATGGCTGTCATATTACTACACCTGCTGACAAATTAATGAATAATAAGTGCAAAAATAAATGGGCTAATATGAACATAGGTAAAAATGATTATTTTACAACTTTAAAGTAAAAATTTGAGAGAAGCATTATTTATAAAAAAAAATAAGGAACGTTGGGAAAGATTACAAAATGCTCCACCCACTGATGCCGATGATATGGCGAAAGATTTTATTCGGCTGGTGGATGACCTGGCCTATGCCAAAACTTTTTATGCTTCCAGTAAAATAACGCAGTTTATCAATTCACTTGCCGCCAGATTTTATTTAAATATTTACCAGAACAGGAAAGAAGAATCAAGCAGGTTGATAGCCTTTTGGAAATACGATCTCCCACTTACCATTTATAGTCATTATAAAATCATCGTTTTCACTTTTATTCTTTTTGCCGTTTTCTTTGCTGTTGGTTTTTTTTCAGCACAAAACGATGAAATGTTTGTGCGCCAGGTATTGGGAAATGGATATGTGGATATGACAGAAAAAAATATTGCGGAAGGCAACCCATTTGGTGTTTATCAGTCTGGCAGCCCTTTTCTTACCTGGATGGGCATCATGATTAATAATATCATAGTCTCATTCATGTATTTTGTGAAAGGGATATTTTTTGGCATTTTAACCATTAGTTCTATTGTAAAAGAAGCTATCCGGATAGGAGCATTTGAACAATTTTTTTTTGCAAGAGGAATGGGCCTTCAATCGGTACTTACCGTTTTTATACATGGCACACTTGAAATTGCCGCTATTATTTTTGCAGGGGCTGCAGGGATCGTTATGGGAACCAGTTTTTTATTTCCTGGTACGCATACACGACTCAATGCTTTAAAAACAGGGACCAAAGATGGCGTTAAAATGGTCATAGGACTTGTGCCTATTTTTATATTGGCAGCTTTTTTTGAAGGATATGTAACACGACACTATAAAATGCCCATGGTAATAAGCATATCCATATTACTGATTTCTATGTTATTTCTTATAGGTTATTTTATAATTTATCCTATTCGACTTTCCCGGAGGCTGGCATCTGGAAAAAACCAGGAGGTTATCGGATGATCAGGCTTGCAACGTCAACGTATATCCTAAAAAAATTCACTTGCTGTTTGGTAATATTTTCAGGTAACATCTTATTTGCCCAGCAAGACATCGATTCCAATCTTCAACCTGAAATTTATGACACCGCCTATTTCGACAATGAAAATGAATGGGTAACTGCGGATACTATTTTTAATAAAGTTTCGGAGTTGGCTTATCCTGCAGATTTAATGGACAAGCGTGTAGTACCCAACAATTATATTGATTCTTTGAAAAAGAATGATGCTTTTTGGTACGCCGATTTGGCGAAGAACACCCATAAGGATAAACCCAAACAAGAAAATATTTCTTTGTTAAGCAAGTTGATCAGTAAGACATGGTTTAGAACATTGGTTTGGATATTTATAGTTGTTGGATTTCTTAGTGTGCTGATCTGGTACCTGGCTTTTAGCAATATTTCCATTTTCAAACGGGCATCAAAAACTATAATAACCGATAATGAAGATTTTTCTACCAATATTTTTGAGATCAATTATAAGGAAGAAATAGAAAATGCTATAGCCAGTAATAATTTCAGGCTGGCTATACGACTCCTATTCCTTCAATTGCTGAAACAAATGGATGATAATAATATCATTCAGTATAAACAGGATCTCACAAATCTTGATTATAGAATGCAGTTATATGGTTCGCATTATTCACCTGCTTTCAACAAGCTGGTTAAATATTATGAATATTCGTGGTATGGCAAATGGCAACCACAAGTACAATCTTTCATTGACATCAGGGAACAGTTTGAAAATTTTTACAGGCAACTAAAACAAGTGTGAGAAAATATTTCCCATATATTATTTCGGTATTGTTAGCTGGTGCTATTATCATTCTCCTTATTGGGAATGCAAAGAATAAACCCCGCCGCTTTGATGAAAGAATAAGCTTGCGAAAAACGGATAAGATTCCTTATGGTGCTTATGTGGCCTTTGAAAATCTTCGTTGGATATTTCCCCAGGCTCATATTTTATCGAATCAAACATTTCCAGGTGAGGGAACTTGGATAAGGAATGAAAAACACCGGCAGGCACTCATCATAATTTCCCCACAGTTTTTACCAGATGAAGATGAAATGCTTGATCTTTTAGATTTTGCCCACAATGGAAATGATATATTTATCAGTTCGCGTCGGTTAACTTTAACAGCATTGGAAACGCTGAAAGCCAAAAGCAGTTTTTCATTTGATGCCATCGATTTAAAGGACTCATTGATCCTCTTCTTAAATAAACCTGCATTCCCAGAAAAATTAAAAGCTGCTTACCCTGGCCGCAGGTACGATACTTACCTGTATAAAATTGACAGTTCCATTACACAGGTTTTATCCGTTGACGAACAAGGTGACCCAAATTTTGTTCGCTTCCAAACCGGAGAGGGAAATATATTTTTGCACCTGGCACCTATTGCATTCAGCAATTATTTCATTCTGCATAAGAATAATATTCGTTATTACGAACAGGTATTATCTGTAATACCAGCTGATGTTGAAAATATTATTTGGGATGAATATTATTTGAATAAACAATGGAACAAAAGTAGCGATAATGAACCAGGATGGTTAAGTGTATTGTTCCAGTACCCGGGATTAAAAGCTGGTTTACTTACCGCATTGATAACCTTGCTGGTATTTGTAATTATGGAAAGCAGGCGGAAACAACGATTAATTCCCATTATTCCTATGGTGCAAAATGATTCCCTGGAATTTATAAAGACAATAGGCAGGCTTTATCATGAGAAATCGGATCATAAAAATCTGGCGCATAAAATGGCTCAATATTTTTTGGAGTATGTACGAAATCATTATTATATACGCACCCATACCCTGGATAATAATTTTATAAGTTCCCTTCACCAGAAATCAGGGATTCCGGAAAATGAATTAAAGGAGTTGACAGAGTTCATTTTATTTATTGAAACTTCGCCGGCGATAAGTGAAAATCAATTGGCCCGTTTTCATAAGCAGCTTGAAAAATTTTATAAAAAAACCTGATACATGGAAGATCAAATATTTGAACAACGTACCGATCTCACGGCTCTTAATAAGGCTGTAATGGATATCCGGAACCAGATTAAAAAAGTGATCATTGGCCAGGATGAAATGGTGAAACTGATTTTAACTGCTATGCTTGCAGATGGGCATGTACTTATTGAAGGTGTGCCAGGCATTGCCAAAACGCTGACAGCTAAATTAGTAGCTCGTTCATTGCATGCAGGTTTTTCACGGGTACAGTTTACGCCAGACCTGATGCCCAGTGATGTTTTAGGAACTCCTGTATTTGATCCTGCGGTTAATAACTTTACTTTTAAAAAAGGCCCGGTATTCAGTAATATTATTTTGATAGATGAAATAAACCGTGCACCAGCTAAAACACAATCTGCATTATTTGAAATCATGGAAGAACGGCAGGCAACCATTGATGGTAAAACATACGCCATGGATCAGCCGTTTATGGTATTAGCAACGCAAAATCCGATTGAGCATGAAGGAACATACCGATTGCCCGAAGCACAATTGGACCGCTTTCTTTTTAAAATTATTGTCCCTTATCCCACAGAAGAAGAAGAAGTTCAAATACTAAGCCGGTTTAATGAACTGGGTAATGCAGTAATTATGGACCAGGTGGAACCTGTATTAAATGCGGAACAGTTAAATGGGATTAAACGGCAGGTAAAAACGCTGGTAATAGAAGAAAAATTAATGCAGTTTATAGCCCGGCTGGTGCACCAGACAAGGCATCATAAAGCCATTTACCTGGGTGCATCGCCACGGGCAAGCCTTGCCATCATGAATGCTTCAAAAGCTATGGCCGCATTACAGGGACGTGATTTTGTTACACCCGAGGATATCCTTGATGTAGTGACTCCGGTCTTACGGCATCGCATCCTTTTAACTCCTGACAAAGAAATGGAAGGAGTGAGTGAAGATGAAATAATCAGGCAGATTATACATGCCATGGACATACCCAGGTAAACTAACGGATATCCTTATGTACAAATCATTATATCTTCAAAAACAAGCTTATTATATTGCCGGCCTGGCAGCGGTATTATTTGTGTTAAGTTATTTTTTCGATTTCTTTTATACCCTCGCTATTCTTTTGTTAGTGCTGCTTGGATTAACTATGATATTAGATACAATACTTTTATATGGACAGCGAAACGCCATACTGGCCCACCGGCAACTTGCTGAAAGATTCAGCCTGGGAGATGATAACAGCGTTACACTGCATGTTGTTAATGGATTTGGATTCAAAGTGAAATTAGATTTGATCGATGAAATACCGGTTCAATTCCAGGAAAGGAACTGGGTAAAGAAAATGCATATCGACAAAAATGAATCCAAAGCACTGGTATATTACCTGAAGCCAAAAAAGAGAGGACTATATGAATTTGGAAATATTAATATCATGGTTAACGGTCCTTTACGATTGACCAAAAGACGTTTCATCTTTACAACATCTCAATCTGTTATTGTTTACCCATCATACATACAAATGAGACGTTACCAGTTGCTTGCTACCAGTAATCACCTGCAGGAAACAGGTATGAAGCGTATAAGAAAACTGGGTCATAGTATGGAATTTGAACAAATAAAAGAATATGTAAGGGGTGATGATTATCGCACCATTAACTGGAAAGCCACTGCCAGGAAAAGAAACCTGATGGTTAATAGTTTTACAGATGAAAGAAGTCAGCAGGTCTATTGTGTGATCAATAAAGGAAGATTGATGAAAATGCCTTTTGATGGAATGAGCCTGCTGGATTATGCCATCAATGCTTCACTGGTACTTGCGAGTGTTGTAATAGGAAAGCAGGATAAAGCGGGACTGATAACTTTTGCTGAAAAAGCGGATACTTTTATTCCGGCAGATAAAAAAGTTACCCAAATGAGTGTATTGATGGAATCGCTTTACCAGCAGCAAACCAACTTCCTGGAGGCCGATTATGAAGGTTTATATGCTGTTTTGCGGAGCAGGGTCACACACCGGAGTTTACTGGTATTGTTTACTAATTTCGAAACCCTGGAAGGTTTGGAAAGAGAATTGCCATCATTGAGGATAATGGCAAAATATCACTTATTGCTGGTCGTTATATTCGAGAATACAGAAGTGGATACACTTATTCAAGCTAATGCAATTACCATTGAAGATATTTATATAAAAACCATTGCCGGAAAGTATGCCCATGAAAAAAAATTAATTGTAAGGGAACTCAGGCGAAATGGCATTCTTTCCATCATTTCTACTCCTTCGCGTTTAACAATAAATACGCTGAATAAATACCTGGAAGTAAAGGGTAGGAACCAGGTTTAAATAAATATTCCATTTCACTCCTTTGCTTTCCCATCTACTCTTAACCATTTATATCCGTATGCTTCAAGTGTAATTTTATGAACTCCTTTTTTATCGGCCGGGCATTCCGTTTTTACCATCAGGTCTTTTAATGTTTGTCCATTAGGCTTTCTTTTTAAATGGATCTCATGTGGTTCTGAATCAAAATTGTGAATAACATAAAGTGACCGACCTTCCCAATTATAAAGCATACACAATATTTGCCAGTTTTCCGTATCAATGATCTCCCATTCTCCCCAGCCAATTTCAGGACATTCTTTACGTAACCGGATCAATGCAGTAAGCCAGTTTAACAGGGAATCAGGTTGTCTTCTCTGGTCATCTACATTAATATGTTGAAAAGAATAGGGACCTTTATCTATGACAGGGTGAACAAGCTTTTTAGCCTTTGAAAATCCCCCCTGGAAATCATTAGACCAATGCATAGGTGTTCGTACGGCATCCCTTTCTTTCAGGCTTAGATCATCACCCATTCCAATTTCATCGCCATACCTGATAACAGGTGTTCCTGGTAAAGAAAATACGAGGCTATAGGCCAATTCAGATTGAGGTCTGTTGCCCAACATTGGCGAAAGCCTCCGCCTGATGCCTCGATCATATAATTGCATCCTTTTTTCCGGGCCAAACTTTTCAAATACTACCTGGCGTTGCTTTTCTGTAAGTCTGCCTAAATCCAATTCATCATGATTTCGTAAAAACTGTGCCCACTGAGACATTGGATGTATATCCTTCGTAGCTTTCAATGCTTTGATCAATGGTCTGACATCTCCAGAGGCAAGGCTGTAAAATAAATGCTGATTAACAAAGAAATTAAACATCAAATGGATTCCATCACCTTCTTCTCCAAAATATTTTTTATTTTCAGTTGGTAATACGTTGGCTTCACCCAATAAAATAGCATCACCTTTGCGCCATTGCAAAAATCTTCTCATTTCACTGAGGTATTCAAAAGTTAAATGAGGTTTATTATTTCCCTTGGGAGGTGTTTCTAAAATAAACGGAACGGCATCTACACGGAAACCATCCACACCTAACTGTAACCAGTACCCCATAATACGCATCACTTCCTCGCGTACTTCCAGGTTGTCCATATTCAGGTCTGGCTGAAATTCGTAAAACCGGTGAAAATAATATGCTTTAGCTTTTTCATCCTTAGTCCAGATTGCTTTTTGCACACCGGGGAAAACCATTCCTTCATCGTAGTTTGGAGGCCTGGTATCTGACCATATATACCAATCATGGTGCTTTGCATCTTTTCCTTTCCTGGCGTCCTGGAACCATGGATGCTGATCAGAAGTGTGGTTAACCACCAGATCTATAATCACTTTAAGTCCTCTTTTTTTTGCATGATGCATAAACTGCACAAAATCTCCACTTGATCCATGCCTGGGGTCTACACCATAATAATCTTTAACATCGTAACCATTATCCTTGTTTGGAGTAGGTTGAAAAGGTGCCAGCCAAATGGTATCAACACCCAGGGCATGTAAATAATCGAGTTTTTCATTCAACCCTTGAAAGTCTCCTGTTCCATCATCATTCCCATCAAGGAAAGTTTCCAGGTCAAGGCTGTACATAACAGCATTTTTATACCACAGATCTTCAATCATATGTTATACTTTATATAATGAAAGTTTGATTGATCCGTGCAGGTTCCGACAACTTCATGAGGGGGCTATTTGCCTAATTAACGGTGCCGTTTGTTGTAGATGAAAATGCACAAATAATGATAACTTAATATTGGAATCGCTGCTGGCTTTCATTAACAACTACCAAGAAGCCAATATACCAATGCGAATACCACAATGAAACCCAGGCAACCTCCTCCCAATTTCCATCCGGCATAGCCGGCAATTAATGTTTTAAGCCAATTTTGCATATTATATTTTTTTAATCATCATTTTAAAAAATTATGCCATACAAACTTTATGAGTTTTAATTAGCTGCAAGGGTTATTGATTATAACTCAAATAAAGGGATTTGATGGGTAAAACTCGTTACATAGACAGCGAGGATCCATATTACTAAAGCAAAAGCGATAATCAGGATAAGCAGGCAGAAAATAGTGGAGAATACCCTTTTGATACCTTTACCATCTAACCATAGACATACGGGCGACATCAGCATGGCAAGCATAATAGCAAAAGTTACAGGAATCAGAATGACCTTACCATAATATAATACTATTGTAAGTAAGATCCAAAATAACAGGAACTGATTTATTTTCAATAACTGAAGTCTCATTCTATTACAACTTAAATTTTTTTATTCATCATGGTTACGGTCAGCCCTATCCGAATCCAATTACTCCGTAACTTTCCAAACAGTAAATAATTGTATGATAATTATTAGCCAATGAAATATTTTTTATTCTGTATCTTATTCCTGGTTTCTTTTAATTCCATCTATGGGCAACAATTTGGTGGTCACCCACCTTCTCAAAAATGGAAACAGATCAACACCGATACTGCCAGGATTATTTTTCCAATTTTGCTTGACAGCCAGGCCAGGCGGGTAGCTTCGATTATACATTCACTGGCCCGCCAAAAACCACTTAATCCCGGGTATCGTCAACATAAGATAGATATAGTATTACAACATCAAACCACTGTAGCAAATGGTTATGCCGGCCTGGGTCCATTTCGCAGTGAATTTTATCTTACACCTTCAGCCAGCAGTTTTGAGCTTGGAAGTATTCCCTGGGCTGATCAACTCGCTGTGCATGAATACCGCCATGTGCAGCAGTTTAACCATTTTCGAAATGGATTAACCCAGCTGATGTTTTATTTATTTGGAGAAGAAGGATTGGCTGTAGGAATGCATGCCGCTGTTCCCGGATGGTTTTATGAGGGGGATGCGGTATACAGTGAAACATTACTTTCTGAACAGGGCAGGGGAAGATTACCTCTCTTTATTAATGCATACAAATCACTTTGGCTGGCGGATAAAAATTATAGTTGGATGAAGTTGCGCAATGGATCTCTGAAAGATTATATACCCTCTCACTACCACCTTGGTTACCTGTTGGTGGCATATGGAAGAGAAAAATATGGAAATGATTTTTGGGAAAATGTAACACGTGATGCCAGTGCATACAAAGGATTGTTTTATCCATTTCAACAGGCTGTAAAAAGACATACTGGTGTCCGTTATAAAAAATTTATCAGAAATGCACTGGATACTTATAAAAAGGATATTACAGGCAGCAGGGTTTTAACAACTATCGGTAATAAAATGGAAACTAATATTGGAGCCGTGTCACCCCTGAACAATAAAGTTGTAACACACTACCAGTTTCCATATATAATTGGAAAAGATTCCCTGGTTTATTTGAAAACCGGTTACAGACAAAGACCAGCATTTTTTATAAGGACCGGTAACCATGAAAAATTATTAAGGTACAGGGATATTGGGCAGGACGAAAATTTTGGATATAGAAACGGTAAGATTGTTTATACTGCTTATAATCCGGATATAAGGTGGGGATGGAAGGATTACAGTGAAATCAGGTTGTTGGATGTAATATCTGGTGAACAAAAGAACATCACAAGGCAAACGAAATATTTCTGGCCTGATATTTCTGAAGACGGCAGCAGGATAGTTGCAATCCATTTACCAGCTGATGGAGAAAACGCACTGCATATCTTAGATACAAAAAGTTCCGGGTTGTTGTATTCTTTTAAACATCCGGGTGTTATTTTATTTACAGATCCAAAATTTTTAAGTGATGATGAAATTGTTGCAGGAGCAAGGTATAAAGATGGGTCTATGAACCTGGTAAGGATCAATTTTGTAAAAAATACATTGGAAAACCTGACACCAATTACATTTAGTGTAGTTGGTAATCCTTCCATTAAAAATCAAAACGTATATTTTACAGCCTCATATTCCGGTAATGATGATCTCTATTCTGTAGATCTCGATAGCAGGAAAGTGTTTAAAATTACTTCAGAAGCACTGGGAAAATATCATGTAAATGCTACTGATTCGTTATTGTATTTTTCCGGGTTTACAACAGAAGGATATCAGCTGCAAAAATTACCTGTCAGGCCAGGGGGATGGAAAGAATTCGATTTCACAGCTTCAATTCCAGGTAAAACGATGTTATCCATTAATGTTCATGATCCGCTAAATCATTTTTTAAATGAGGTAAATGATCAGCACTTTGAAGTTCAACCTTATTCAAGATCTGCAAGGTTATTGAACTTTCATAGCTGGCGGCCATACTATGAAGATCCCCTTTTTAGTTTTTCCATTTTTGGAGAGAATGTGTTAAACACTTTGCAAACGGAATTATATTACCAGTATAACCAGAATGATAAAGACCATTCGGTTGGATTTAATACGGTTTATGGTGGATTGTTCCCTTACCTGAGTGCAGGAATGCAATTTACTTTTAACCGCTTGATTCAGGAAGGAAACAATATGCGACAGTTTCACCAATTGGATTCACGGATAGGTTTTAATATTCCGCTGAATGTGACTAGTGGCAGAAGTTATAAATTTTTTAATGCAGGTAGCAACTTTGTTTTACGTAACGAGTTCAATACAGGTTTCTCAAAAGGAATGGAAGCTAATGATTTTAGTTACTTTTCTCATTTTATAAATTGGAATCAACAGGTGCCACAAGTGCGCCAGCACATTTTTCCCAGGCTTGGGTATGCATTGACTGCGCAATACCGGCATGCTATTACCAATATCAGCGGTTACCAGGCCTTCACTAACGGTTTTGTATATCTGCCGGGTTTTTTACGGGTACATCACCTCGTATTATCCGGTGGCTTTCAACAACGCGATACATTGCGTCAACTATTCAGTAACCGGTTGGCTTACAGCCGTGGGTATATTGAAACTTACTTCAGCCGTATGTGGCGAACTTCAGCTAATTACCATTTCCCCATAGTATATCCGGATAAAGGAATTGCCAGTATTTTATATTTTCAAAGAGTGAGGGGGAATGTATTCTTTGATATTACCAAAGTTTATTCGAGAGATAAAACACTTAATGTTAATAACCGAAGTGCGGGTGTGGAATTATTTTTTGACACCAAATGGTGGAACGAATATCCTTTGACTTTCGGGTTGCGTTATAGCCGGCTGCTTGATGAAGATCTGGCTATGCCTGGAAGAAATCCTAACCAATGGGAAATTATTCTGCCATTAAGCATTATTCCAAAATAAGGAATATCGATTTAAGCATTTAAACTGAATTAATTATTTTTTAAACTTTCTTCGATAGCCCGGATTTTGTCCTCCGCATCTGATTTCTTTTTTCTTTCAGCCTCCACTATTTCAGGTTTGGCATTTTGAACAAATCGTTCGTTACCAAGTTTTTTTTCTACCGAAACCAAAAAGCCTTTCAGGTATTCCAGATCTTTGATTAACTGTTCATGCTGCCCGCCTTCGTTTGCACGGGATTCCGTTTGAATAAATAATTTTTCCTTTTCTACTACTAATGAAATAGAATCAGGCACTGCTTCATTCACAAACTCAATTTTTTCTGCATTTACCTGCCGTTGTAAAATATCCTGTAACAATGCATAATTGTTCCCATCTGCATATTGGATAAATAACCTGATAGTTTCTTTAGGTTTTAACTGGATCTTATTTCGTGCATCCCTTGTAGCGGTGATTAGTTTTTTCAAGGTATCTGCTTTTTGTAAAATTGATGCATCTATGTTGCCAACTATATCAAATTGTTTAATGGTCAGGTCATCGCCTTCCACTCTGGGATTTAGAAGATGATAGATTTCTTCAGTAATAAATGGTATGAAGGGATGCAACATCTGCATTAACCTTTCAAAAAATGAAACGGTGTTTTGATAAATATGTGCATCTATAGGTTGTTGAAAACCTGGCTTCACCCATTCCAGGTACCAGCTGCAGAAATCATCCCAGATCAGCGAATAGATTTTCTTCAGTATTTCACTCAAACGAAAATCCTTATACAATTGTTCTACTTCTGCCAGTACTTCATTAAGCCTGCTGTTGAACCATTGAATGGGGAAATCCGCTTTCAGAAAATCTTCTGCCTCCCTGTTCATATGTACGATGCCATTGGCTTCCCACATTTTTACCAGCTTCAGGGCATTCCAAATTTTATTATTAAAAAATCGACCCTGTTCACAACTACTTTCATCAAATAATAAATCGTTACCGGCAGGTGAGGAGATCATAATACCAAATCGTACAGCATCTGCACCAAATTTGTCGATGAGTTGTAAAAGATCAGGTGAGTTACCGAGGCTTTTACTCATTTTTCTTCCTTGTTTATCTCTTACCATTCCTGTAAAATAAACATCATGAAAAGGCTTTTCATGCTGGTATTCCATTCCTGCCATGATCATACGGGCCACCCAAAAGAAAATGATATCCTGTCCCGTTACCAACACGGATCCAGGGTAATAATATTTTATTTCATCATTGCCAGGGTTTGATATGCCTTTAAAAACTTCCATCGGCCAAAGCCAGGAAGAAAACCAGGTATCCAGCACATCATCATCCTGGGTCAATTTTTTATTTTTCGTATGTGGATTATCGTTATATACCTGTTCCAGGGATTCGGCAACATAAAAATTTCCTTCCTCATCATACCAGGCAGGAATACGCTGACCCCACCATAACTGACGACTAATACACCAGTCTTTTACATTTTCTAACCAGTATTTATAAGTAGCTAAAAATTTATCGCCCGGATGAATACTAATATTTCCATTCACCACCTCATTCAATGCCGGTTCCGCCAATGGTTTCATTTTTACAAACCATTGGGTCGAAATGCGGGGTTCTACCACCACATTGGTCCGTTGAGAATATCCAATCCGGGTTGGGTAATTTTCTTCTTTGGTAAGCAGACCCTCTTCCTTCAATTGTTCAATGGCTTTTTTGCGGGCTGCAAAACGATCCAAACCAACAAAAACCCGGGCTTCTATACTGAGAGTGCCATCTTCTGCCAGTGTATTTATAATTTGAAGATTATGTTTTAAACCAAGATTATAATCGTTTATATCATGAGCGGGAGTAACTTTTAAAGCACCCGTTCCAAATTCTTTATCTACATATTCATCAAAAATAATGGGCGCTACGCGGTTTACCAGGGGCACTAAAACATATTTTCCGGAGAGTTTACGGTAACGTTCATCATTAGGATTTACACAAACCGCTGTATCACCCATAATTGTTTCAGGACGTTGTGTCGCAATAGTTATGCAGCCATCTCCGGTACTTTTTCCCCTGGCATCTACAATTTCATAATCCACATAATATAATTTTCCTTCCAGGTCTTTATATTCCACCTCTTCATCACTCAAAGCTGTTTTTGCTGCCGGGTCCCAGTTGATCATCCTTGCACCACGGTAAATAAGTCCTTTATTATACAGGTCTACAAACACTTTTATTACGGCCTGGTAATAATCCGGATCCATTGTAAAAGTTACCCGATTCCAATCAACACTGCATCCCAGCTTATCAATCTGGTTATAAATTATTCCACCATATTTATCCTTCCATTCATAGGCATACTTCATAAAGTCATCGCGACTTAAATCTGATTTTTTTATGCCTTTTTCATTTTCCAGCATTTGTACCACTTTGGCTTCAGTTGCGATAGATGCATGATCGCTTCCTGGAACCCAGCATGCATTATAACCACTCATCCTGGCCTTTCTTACGAGAATATCCTGCACTGTTTCGTTGAGTGTATGACCCATATGTAAGACACCTGTAACATTAGGTGGGGGTATAACTATGGTAAATGGAGGCCGATGATCGGGGTAAGAGTGGTAGTATTTTTTATTCCTCCAGTGATTCCGCCATTTTTCTTCTATACCTGCTGGTTCAAAAGATTTAGTGAGTTCCATTTTCTTGCAAAAATTTTTTATCCATTTATCCGGGGCGGCAAAGATAAATTTTTTGCGTCAAGAAAGATTTCAAGATGTTCTTGGACTTTCAGCTGAAAGGATTTATATGGGACTTGTGATGAAAGTCAATGCAGGAAATTTAGATGTAAACTGGCATTAATTAATCATTATTATGGTTTCCGGTTTGCATGCCTTTTTTCACTTCTTTACAAATGAAATGACCGCCTTTATAAACCGTTTGAATGGCTTCCACCATTTCTTCACTGGTAGAATTTTTAGTAACATATCCTTTGGCGCCCAGTTGCATAATATTTCGGGCATATGTAGGCTGGTTGTTTATAGAAACTCCAATGATCCTGATTGACGGAACCAGCTGGGTTATTTTCCGGGTAGCTTCAAATCCATTTACAGGAGACATATTGATGTCCATTAGGATTATATCAGGTTGAAGTTTTTGAGCTGCATCAATCGCTTCCGCTCCACCGGAACATTCGCCAACAATATTAAATTGCTCATTTAGTTCCAGGATCATTTTCCAGGTTTTCCGAACCATTTCATGGTCATCAACAATAAGAATACTTATCTTTCTTTCATCCATATGAAGGCAGGTTGAACATATTATTCAAGCTACAATTAACCTCCATTGCCAGGAAGAACATTAAAAAGAGGAGTGCCTTTGATTACCCATTAATGCTGGTAAGATAAAGCTGAAAACACCTTTTTTGAAAAATAGATAATTAAACAATATGCTTGTGCTGCATAAAGGATTTTTAATCAGGTTTAAGTATTTAAACTATAAATGAATAAGGGGAAAAACATAGGAGTGTTTACCTACGTGAAGGATTTTTTTATATCAGCCAAGGTCTAACTGGCTGTTGTTGATAAAATTAACCAAAGATGCCGCGTTTTTCAGATTCAGTTTCTTTAAAATATTGTACCGGTGCACTTCCACTGTTTTGACCGAAATTTTTAGCGATTCAGCAATTTCTTTTGATGAATGTCCATTTTTTATCAAAGTAATAATTTCTATTTCACGTTGTGATAATGAATTAAGACCTGATTGCGGTTCATCACCACTGATCACTTGTTCCGAAAGAATATTTTTAATTTCTTCGCAGATATATTTTTTACCATTGTGTATTTCTACAATGGCCTTGTACATTTCTTCACGCGAGGAATTTTTTGTAACATAGCCGGATGCCCCTTTCTGCATCATTTTGCGTGCATAGGTAGGTTGGGTATGCAATGAAACGCCGAGGATTTTGGAGGCAGGAGAAAACTTTCTGATTTGGTGCGTGGCTTCTATCCCGTTGATGCCTGGCAGATTTATATCCATGATTACAATATGCGGACGCAAGTGGCGGGCCAGTTCTACTGCTTCTTCACCACTGCCACATTCGGCAACAACTACGAAACGCGGATCATTATTCAGAATAAAACTCCATGTTTCCCGAACCAGGGTATGATCATCGGCAATAAGTATAGTGATTTTTTCCATGGATTAAAGGTTTATTTTTTTTGTAAAGGAATATCAATAATCAGTTCACAACCTTTACCGTGTGAGGAATGAATATATAAATTACCATTGAACAAATATACTCTATTTCGAATGTTGTTAAGACCTGCACCTGGTTTAATTTGGTTGGAATCAAATCCTTTGCCATCATCACGAATCATTAAACGGATTTTTTTACTATCCTGCATCATATGAACTGTGGCAAGCGTTGCAGCTGAATGGCGTAAAATATTATTCAATCCTTCCTGTGTAATCCGGAAAAGCATTAGTTTCTGATTGTCTTCCAGTAAATCTTCATTAAAATCGGATTGAATAAAGGTTACTTCAAGCTGGTTAGTAGCATTAATGTTTTCAATAAGATCTTTGATAGAATCCAATAATCCAAGATCGCCCAAACTTGGTAGAATCAAAGAATGCGAAAGTTGCCTGATTTCATTAATTACATAGATAACGTTTTTGGAACTTTTGGCAATTAATTCAGGGGTTAATTCATTATTTGCAGAGGCCAGATCAAGATACAATTTAGTGGTTGTTAATACCTGGTTCACATTATCGTGCAGTTCTTTGCTGATTTCCGATCTTTCTTTCTCCTGCGTATCAATAACTGCCTGGCTAATGATTTTTTGACTGTTTAATTCTTCGTGAAGTAACTTTTCTTCCAGTCGTTTTCTTACACTGATATTTTGTACAGCTCCAATCATGCGGTAAGGTTCCTGTTTTTCATTCCGCATTATATAACCTCGGTCATAGACATGCGTATAAGTCTGATCATCCATTAAAAAACGATATTCAATTTCAAAAATTTCTTTTGTTTTGCTGTGTAAAATTTTGTCAATCGTTTGTTGTACTCTTTCAAGATCATTGGGGTGTATTCGTTTGATCCATTTATTTATATTATTTATCTCGTCGTTATCTTCAACCCCATATACTTTTTGAAGGTTTGCTAAATCCCGGTAAATTTCCCCTGTCTGCAGATTCCAGTCCCAGATAAGGTCGGTGGTGGCTTTTGTTACCAGGTTAAACCGTTCATTGAGAAATAGAAGATCACGTTCTTTTTCTTTTAATTCAGTAATATCTTTCATGGCACCAATCGACCGGATGGCCTTTTTATCGTTATTTCGAACAATGAAGCGGTTGTCTAATACATAACGATAATGACCTCGTGCATGTAATAATCGATATTCATTTCTCCAGATGGTTACTTCCGGATTATTGATGGACTCTTCCAGGCTTTCTTTGATAAATTCTCTGTCTTCATCATGAATATGTTGAAACATAAAATCGGAACTAAGGCCTTTTCCATAATAACCAAACAAAGTAAATAGACCTTCTCCCCACTTAATCTCATCTTTTTCCATATCCCAATCCCAAATAGCATCTGAGGTTGCTTTACTGGCAAGTAAAAACCGTTCATTACTTTTAATAAGTTCGGCTTCTGATTCTATTTTTTCAGATACATCGTTAACCATTACCAGGCGTGCCGGTCGTTGTTCATACACAATGCTGTCTGAAAATATTTCTACATGAACCAATTCCCCATTTTTTTTATAATGACGCCATACATCTTTTTGAAAATGCTTTTCATTTCCCATCCTTTCCAGATCAGCATAAAGTGCATCAATGTCTTCTTCAGGTCTGATATCTGTAATCTTCATACTAAGAAATTCTTCTTTTGAATATCCATAAAATTGTATGGCAGCTTTGTTTATCTCCAGGAACTGAAGTGTTTCCATGTCAAATATCCAGGCTGGCAGTGGATTACTGGCAAAAAGAAGCCGGTACTGCTCCTCTGATTTTTTGATACGTTCTTCATTCAGTTTCTTCTCAGTAATATCTACAGAAATGATCAGTGCAGCTACAATTTCATCTTTTAGATTGTATATAGGTCTGAAATTACTTTGGTAAAATTTTTCATGGTCCCCGAAAATAAAGGCCGATTCCCTTTTAATTGTAATTCCAGTGAAAATAGATTTGAATAAATCTTTCAACATTTCATGGCGCTCAGGCTTAACAAAGTTTAGCGCGGAAATTCCAATCTGTAATGGTGGATCCAGATATTTTTTTGATCTTTCAACAGTGATATCATTCAGTAAAATAATTTCCAGGTTCTTGTTTATAATGATGATAGAATCATTCATGTTTTTGACAAGATATTGCAAATACTGCCTGGTAACTTCTGCATCTACCTGGGTCAGGTGTTGAGATGGAAGAACGATTTTATTATCAGAATGGGGACTGTTTTTTTTTGTGCTCACTTATATTTTTTTTCGAAAAGAGAATTCACTTGTACTAATGCGTGGTTTAAATTCGAATTGTCTGCCTGAATTATTGTATTCATACATCAAATTGGATATCTGTTGTAAAGGTAAGTTTTGCAGGTATTGCAGGGGACGATTAGAAACAAATTACCATTGAAAAAGAATTTTGTAATATTTTAGGCAAAAATCCCAAATATGCACAGACAATTAACCAGTTGGTACAGTCCATCCCTAAACAAGGAAATGCCCCTGGTCATGTATGGTAATTACGGATTCGCACTTTTGCTGGTGCCCACTGCTTCGGCAGATTACCTTGAATATGAACGTTTTCAGCTAATCGATTCATTAGCTCCCCTGGTCAATGCCGGTAAGGTGAAAGTTTTTTCTATAAATAGTATTAATAATGAAAGCTGGTTGAATAATCATATGGATCCTAAACATAAAATTATCAGGCATCAACATTTTAATGAATATGTATTTAATGAGGTTATACCTTTTATTAAAACTCATACCAGTAACGAAACACCCATTTACATTTGCGGCGCATCATTTGGCGCTTTGCATAGTATGAACCTTTTTTTAAAACGACCGGACCTCATTAATGGTGTTATTGCAATGAGTGGTGTATACGACCTAACAGAATACACCAAAGGATATTATGATGAAGATGTTTATTTTAACAGCCCGCAACATTATATGCCTAACCTGGATGATCATGGTATTTTACAGCAAATCCGCAAAAGTGATCATATTCATATTGTATCCGGTAGTGGAGATTATGAAGACCCCGATGCAGGCAGAAAATTTGCTAAAACTTTGTATGATAAAGGAATTTGGTATGAATTAGATATTTGGGGATCAGAATGGAAACATGAGTGGCCAACATGGCGCCACATGTTACCACAATATTTAAGTTCAAAGTTTTAGGCGTAAGGATTTTATGGAATACAATAGTTAAATTGTTTCGGTTATAATCGCATGGACAGTCCGGGAACACAATGCACCATAAATAAATACTAAATACAATTGTCTACAGAAAATTTATCATTGAAAAAGTCATTTTCATTTTTAAAGGGTGGCGGTGAAATGGGGGATCTTACCCGGAATTATCCGTGGGAGAGCACCCCAATAGGTAGTCCGGAAACATGGCCACAAAGTCTGCACACAGCATTAAATATTCTATTGAATGCCCGTTTCCCAATGTTTTTATGGTGGGGCAAAGAACTCATACAATTTTACAACGATGCTTATCGTCCCAGTTTAGGGGAAAATGGTAAACATCCTACAGCATTAGGGCAAAGAGGTGAAGAATGCTGGCCGGAAATCTGGCCAACGATCAAACCATTAATTGACCAGGTGCTTTCAGGAGGAGAGGCAACCTGGAGCGAAGATCAACTGATACCCATATTTCGCAATGGAAAATTGGAAGATGTTTATTGGACGTTCAGCTATAACCCGGTTAATGATGAAGCTGGAAATGTTGGGGGCGTTCTGGTTGTATGTTATGAAACGACAAAGAATGTACAAACGGTTCAAGAATTAAAAATTTCAGAAGCACGTTTCCAAAACCTTATTCGTGAAGCGCCGGTAGGAATAATCGTTTTAAGTGGTAAGGAAATGTTGGTCGAATTGGTAAATACAGCTTATGGAAAATTGATTGATCGTACCCCGGAAGAAATGATTGGTAAATTTTTGTTTGATATAATCCCTGAAGCGGAGGAAGAATTTCGGCCGTTATTAGAAGATGTGTTAATAAATGGTAAGGCTGCTAGTTTTAATGGGGATCCTTATTCAGTAGAAAGTAATGGGAAGAAAATAGAAGGTTGCCTGGATATGGTGTTCCAGCCTTATAAAGAAATTGATGGGGCAATAACTGGTGTTATGGGGCTGTGTCACGATGTAACAGAACAGGTTAAATCAAGAAAAAAAATTGAAGACAGTGAGGAGCGACTTAGATCTTTTATTGAAAGTGCACCATTCCCAATTAGTGTATATACCGGAAAGGAAATGTTGATCCAATTTGCAAACCAGGCTATCATAGATGCATGGGGGAAAGGGAATGATGTAATTGGTAAATTATATACGGATATATTACCTGAACTGGAGAACCAGGAGATTTTTAAACAGGTTCAACAAGTGTATAATGCGGGTAAGCCTTTTCATGCAAAAAATAAGCGGATAGATCTGGTAATTGATGATAAACTTCAATCTTACTATTTTAATTATAGTTTCACCCCTGTATTTGATGGAGAAGGAAATGTATATGGGGTAATGAATACGGCTGCTGATGTTACTGATCTTCATATAGCCCATATGAAGATGAAAGAAAGCGAACAAAACCTTCGTAATGTAATTCTGCAGGCACCTGTTGCCATGTGTATTTTAATGGGGATAGATTATGTTGTGGAAATAGCTAATGAACGCATGTATGAAATATGGGGAAAAAGTGAAGAAGAAATTTCCGGAAAACCAATTTTTACTGGCTTGCCCGAAGCAAAGGGACAAGGACTGGAAGATTTATTAAATACAGTATATAATACAGGTAAAACCTTTACAGCCGATGAGGTGCCTGTGTTATTACCGCGAAAAAATGGCATTGAAACCGTTTATTTAGATTTTGTTTACGAAGCATTCAGGGAAGGCAATAATGAAGTATCAGGAATAATGGCTGTTGCTATTGATGTTACGGACCAGGTAATAGCCCGCCGAAAAATTGAAGAAAGCGAAGCATTATTACAAACAAGAGTAGAAGAAAGAACAGAAGAGTTAAAAAAAGCCAATGTGGACCTGGCTAATATGAACAAAGAGCTTGAGCAATTTACTTATGCGGCATCACACGATATGCAGGAACCTTTGCGAAAAGTGCACACGTTTAGTTCCTTCCTGTTGCATAATAATGCAGTACAATTGGATGACCGCGGAAAAAATTACCTGAATAAAATTGCTTCATCCGTTGATCGAATGAAAAACATCATTGATGACCTGCTTTATTATTCGCATCAAACAAGAGATGATCAAATGTTTGAATCAACTGATTTAAATAATATTATTGAAGAAATTAAAGCTGATCTGGAATTAAGCATTCAACAAAAAAATGCAACTATTCAAAAAAAGGAATTACCCTTAGTCAAAGCAGTTCCATCCCAGATGAACCAGCTGTTCTCAAATCTTTTCAGTAATTCACTCAAATTTTCTAAACCGGGTGAACCTTTGCAAATGAAAATTGATTATAAAATTCTTTCCGTACAGGAAGTAGCTGAATTAAATATTCCTGAAGCCCAGGATAAATATATCAAGATCGTTTTTTCGGATAATGGAATTGGATTTGAACAACAGTATGCACAACAAATTTTCAGGTTGTTTTCCAGGCTTCATGGCAAAGCAGAATATGAAGGCACTGGCATCGGTTTAGGATTATGCAAAAAAATCGTTCAAAATCATAATGGATTGATTTGGGCCGAATCTGAACCTGGTAAAGGCGCTGATTTCAATATTGTTCTTCCCTTGTAAACAAAGATTTCTAAAAAATTCAACAATGAAGTTCCAGGAATTTTATAAAATCAGACCTGCTGATCTCTCTTGCACCCAGACTAAGCAGGTGTGACGAATATACCTGGCAGTCTATCAGTATTACGCCCTCATTTTGTAACTGTTTTACAAAATGGATTAAAACGAATTTAGAAGCATTCGTTTCCAGGCTGAACATGCTTTCCGCAAAGAAAATATTTCCCAATCGTAAACCATAAAGCCCACCCACCAATTCATTTTCAAGCCAGGCTTCACCACTTTGCGCATAACCATTATAGTGAAGATTTACAAAGGCTGCTTCCAGTTCATCAGTGATCCAGGTACCTTGTTGCGATGGTCTGTATACTGTTTTGCAGGCATGAATAACTTTTTCAAAAGCCCTGTTCATCGTAAAATGGAAAGTATTTTTGCGCATGCATTTTTTCATGCTATTGCTGATGATCAACTCAGGAGGAAATAAAACGAGTCGGGGATCGGGGCTCCACCACAATACAGGTGGTTCACTGTACCAGGGAAATATACCGTGGCTGTATGCTTCTAATAATCTTTCCAGTTTTAGATCGCCACCGATTGCCAGCAAACCATCGGCACCGGCCAGGTGAGCCTGTGGAAAAATTAATTCATCGGTTAGCGCAAATAATGGCATGAAGAAATTTAAATCAATTGCAGGAATGCTCAGGCTATAACTTCCACTGTGGCACCTATGCCTCGATCTGTTATGGCATTGCACATGGGTTTTAGTTCATCGTAACTGCCTTGCTTTACGCCATATTTTCCACTAAAATGTATAATATAGGCGCATTGTTCAGCCTGTTCATGGCTGTGTCCGCAGATTTCCATTAATGTATTAATTACCCATTCAAATGTATTCACCTCATCATTCCATACAATAAGCGTGCAGGGATCTTCGGTTAATACATCCGTATCCGTTTCCTGTATGGTTTTCGTATCATTTTCTGTAATCCCCATTCAAAAAAGTTTCAGCAACAAATTTAAACAATATCTGCGGGAGCCAAAATCTAAGGGTATATATAATAGGGTTTAATATTTTATAATCTTTTTTCCTGATTCTGAATATTTTAATAAAAAATTTTGGCGAATAAGTCCAAACCTTATCTTTGCACCCCAACGAAAAAAAGGGAGTTTAGCTCAGCTGGTTCAGAGCATCTGCCTTACAAGCAGAGGGTCGGCGGTTCGAACCCGTCAACTCCCACCAGGCCTCACAAAAATGTGGGGCTTTTTTGTTACTGGAAGAATAGTCAACAACAATCAGACAAATTGCTGAAATTCAATTGCTAGCCAGATCATCATCACTTTGCTTCCCTTTTGTCTGCATCTGTTTCTCCAACCACCTATTTTGCAAAAAACGGTAAGCATCATCCGCTGAAATACCAGTCTGATCTTCAAAAAACAAAATCGTTGACTTAATTCTTACTTACTCTTTAAATGGATGATATTACCTAACAATTCCTGATATGGAATTAATCAGTCCAGAAATTCAACTTTAACCCGTAGTCAAGTGGTCCAATTGAGCTACAGAGCCATTTTAAAAGTAGTAGTCAACCAAAAAAACTTTAAATCCTCATGGTGAAGAGAAGCTTCTTTTTCACCAGCAGGAATTGTTATTACAACCTGTGCTTTACTTAAGTACTTATATTGTAAAATATAAAACAAAATACTATCAATTATTGAGTGGCATTACGGAAAAAATAACTGGCACGATTGGGTAATGTACATCCTTACTGCATTAATAGAAACAGCACAGCTTACCACAAAAAAAATTAAGTAGTATGTTGTTGCTGAAAGAAGAATTTGAAAAGAAAATGAAAGAAGTGCTGGGCGCTTCATTCAGTTACGATTTACTACAGTTAATGTTTGTGTTGCCTTATTTAAAAATTGAATTATTAGTAAAGAAAAAAATAGCCCACCGGCAAACAGCATCCGCCTGGTTAAAGAAATTTACGGATGCTGATATTATAAAAAAAATCGACTGAATAACTCATTACATCAATTACAGGTTGATGGAGTTGTTGGCGGAAGTATACCCTATGAGTACGAATAGCAATGTTTGTTCACAAGGCGGAGGCGGTATACTCTATTAATTTGAAGTTGATTCTGCATACTTCATAATTAAAAGCAAATGCTATGGAAGGATTTATTTGGCAGCCATTGCCTAAAGGCGGAGTATTGATCATAAAAAGAATGTATGCTAATAGTGTTAAGCTGCTATCGAAATAATATTAAAAAAATGGTTGGTACTCTATGTTATATGCAAAATTGATTAAAAACAAATACTATAAATAATACCAGATAAATTTCGTCCTTAACAGTACAGTACAATACAGTTAAGCTTTTTGCTATTGTATATTTGAAGGTCTTAAAAACGGCAATATTTTGTTGCCAACATGATTGCTTGTTGCATGAAAAAATCACTTGTTTATTATGTATCAATAGTTGCTGGTATTCTTTTGTGCGTAACCGAAATAGCACAGAATAATAATTTTCGTAATCACTGGATAACAACTTTTCCTTATGGAAATAATGATATTACTATTCTCCATCAATCTGGGCAAATATTTTATTTTATTAAACAACAAAACGATACCGTTATAAACAAATCTTTATTGGGAACAGAAACTAAAGACGCAGATTTTTCTAACGGACTAATATACCCAAGTGTAACTACACAGAAAACTGATGAGCAATATACAATTCTAATTGGTAAAAGAAGGCTTAATCAGAATTTGTGTAATCAAACCAGAATAACGTTTACGTATAAAAATTATGAGTCCATTCAGTTTATTACAAGGGCTTATAATGATGGAGCAGCATTCAGGTATTATTTTCCAGCAATAAAGAAAGATACTACTGTAGCCAATGAAAATTTATCTTTCATCAGTGCCTGGCTGATGCAATACGGAAAGCCTACTGATCATGCACAGGCTTATGAAAATTATTATGGGCCTGCATCTCCCATCATTCATAATGCTCCAGACAGCAGTAATTGGGCATTTCCAGCTTTAGTTAACAGCAGTGACGATTATATCTTATTGACAGAAGCAGGTATTTCTGAAATTTTTTACGGAACTCATTTAAAAAAATAATATAAAAAAATTATGCATTTTAAGCACATATACATGATAAAAACTATTTATAATACAGATAAATTATGGCAGATAATAACTACGATGCAATTGTAGTCGGTTCAGGCATCAGCGGCGGCTGGGCTGCAAAGGAACTAACCGAAAAGGGATTAAAAGTAATCATGCTGGAAAGAGGTGAAAACATTGAGCATATAAAAGATTATGTCAACACTAATAAAGACCCCTGGGATTTCCCCCATGCTGGGGGCCGTACACAGCAGATGGTAAAAGATTATGGTGTTTTAAAAAGAGATTATCCGTTAAACGAGACTAACCTCAAATGGTGGGCAAGCGATAAGGACAGTCCATACACCGAAGTAAAAAGATTTGATTGGTTCAGAGGTTATCATGTAGGTGGCCGTTCGCTCATGTGGGGGCGCCAAAGTTATCGCTGGAGCGACTTTGACTTTGAAGCCAATGCCGAAGATGGCTATGGCGTGGACTGGCCTATCCGCTATAAAGACATTGCACCCTGGTACGATCATGCCGAAACATTTGCAGGCATCAGCGGCTCACTGGAGGGCTTACCCCAGTTGCCCGATGGTAAATTTTTGCCGCCAATGGATTTGACCTGCGTTGAAAAAGAAGTGGCTGCAAGAATAAAAAAGCATTACAACAATGCCAGGACAATGATTATGGGCAGGAGTGCAAACTTAACGGTGCCACATAACAACAGAACCAATTGCCAGTACAGAAATAAGTGCTGGCTGGGCTGCCCCTTTGGCGCTTACTTTAGTACACAATCTGCTACCTTGCCTGCTGCTGTAAAAACGGGTAACCTAACGCTGCGGCCGATGTCAATCGTTACAAAAATAATTTATGACAAGGATACAAAAAAAGCAAAAGGGGTGGAAGTGCTGGATGCTGAAACAAATAAAACCTATGAATATTTTAGCAAGATCGTTTTCGTAAATGCAAGTACGCTTAACAGCACCTGGATTTTACTGAATTCTGCTACAGATATCTGGGAAGGTGGACTTGGCAGTTCCAGCGGTGAGCTTGGCCATAATTTAATGGACCATCACCTTGGCGTAGGTGCAGGTGGAGTTGTAGAGGGCTTTGAAGATAAATATACTTATGGCCGAAGGCCCAATGGAATGTATGTGCCACGGTACAGAAATTTGTTTGGCGATAAAAGGGACTACCTGCGTGGATTTGGTTACCAGGGCGGCTCTGGAAGAAATGGATGGAGCAGGGAAATACCTGAATTGCAAATTGGCGCAGCATTTAAAGAGGCTTTAACGGAGCCAGGCCAGTGGACTTTTGGTATGGGCGGCTTTGGTGAAATATTGCCTTATCATGAAAACCAGGTAACGCTTGATAAAACTAAAAAAGATAAATGGGGATTAAATGTATTGGCAATAGATTGTGAGCTGAAAGAAAACGAATTGAAAATGCGGAAAGACATGCTGGCCGATGCAGTAGAAATGCTGGAGGCTGCAGGGGTGAAAAATGTTGGTGCCGGGGATGGCGATGGAACGCCAGGCCGTGGTATTCATGAAATGGGTACAGCAAGGATGGGCAAAGACCCAAAAACTTCTGTGTTGAATGGCAACAACCAGGTGTGGGATGCAAAGAATGTTTTTGTAACTGATGGTGCCTGTATGACATCTGCAGCATGTGTCAATCCTTCCTTAACTTACATGGCATTAACGGCAAGGGCAGCAAACTTTGCAGTAGAAGAATTGAAGAAAGGGAACCTTTGATAGATTTTTTTTAGCGAGAATTTGTTGGTGATTTTTTTGCGTTTGGATTTAAAATAATTATTGGGGTTGATTATTATCGCTTCAATATAATTTTATCTAAAACGACTATTTCAAAAATGGTTATTTGATTTGTACTAACTATTATATGTGTACGAAAATAAATTCGTAAAAATTATGCCAGGTGACACTATCTACATCAACAATAATGCAGTAGCTCAAAATACATACGATGCTATTGTAATTGGCTCGGGCATTAGCGGGGGATGGGCTGCAAAAGAATTAACCGAAAAAGGATTGAAAGTATTGATGCTGGAACGGGGAGAAAATCATGAACACATTAAAGATTATACAAACGCCAACAAAGACCCGTGGCAAATGGAACATGGGGGCAAAACTACTGCACAACAAAAAAAAGATTATCCTGTAATTCACCGGGGATGGGCTGCAAGTGAAGGCGTGATGGATGCATGGACCAATGAGAAAGATTCTCCCTATACAGAAATAAAACCTTTTACCTGGTGGCGCAGTTATCGCCTTGGAGGCAGATCATTACTTTGGGGCAGGCAAAGCTACCGTTGGAGCGAGATAGATTTTGAAGCCAATGCAAAAGATGGTCATGGAGTTGATTGGCCCATCCGATACAAAGATATTGCCCCATGGTACGACTATGTAGAAACATTTGCTGGTATTAGCGGCTCACTGGAAGGTTTGCCCCAATTGCCCGATGGAAAATTTTTACCACCTATGGAATTAAATTGCGTTGAAAAAGACGTAGCAGCCAGGATGAAAAAATATTACAAGGGCATGCGGCATTTAATCATTGGCAGGGTTGCTAATTTAACCGCAGCCATTCCCGGAAGAACTGCCTGCCAGTTTAGAAATCGCTGCTGGGAAGGCTGCCCTTTTGGTGGGTATTTTAGCACTCAATCCTCTACCTTACCTGCTGCAAAAGCCACAGGTAATTTAACCGTACGGCCCCTTTCTATTGTAACAAAAATTTTGTACGATAAGAATACCAAAAAGGCAAAGGGCGTTGAAGTGCTGGACGCAGAAACAAACAAGACGGTTGAATATTTTAGCAAGATTGTTTTTGTAAATGCTTCTGCTTTAAACTCGGCATGGGTGCTGATGAATTCTGCCACGGATTTGTGGCCTGATGGATTGGGCAGCAGTAGCGGAGAACTTGGTCATAACGTAATGGATCATCATTACAATATTGGCGCTTCTGGCACGGTGGAAGGGTTTGAAGATAAATATGTTTATGGCCGCAGGCCTAACGGTCTATACATTCCACGGTTTGCCAATTTGTTTGGCGATAAAAGAGATTTTCTTCGTGGCTATGGTTTCCAGGGTGGTGCCAGTAGAAGAGGCTGGAGCAGGGAGATAGCAGAAATGAATATTGGTGCCAATTTTAAAGATGCATTAAGCGAACCAGGCGAATGGACCATCGGTTGGGGCGGATTTGGTGAAGTGTTACCCAATCATGACAACAAAATTTCTTTAGACAAAACCCGAAAAGATAAATGGGGCTTGCCAATTTTAGCTATGGATGCGGAGCTGCAAGAAAATGAGAAAAAAATGCGTATTGATATATTGAAAGAGTCTATTGCGATGCTGGAAAATGCCGGGGTAAAAAACGTATCGGGTGGAGATGGCGGACACAACATGGGGCACGGTATTCATGAAATGGGTACAGCAAGGATGGGCAAAGACCCAAAAACCTCGGTGTTGAATGGCAACAACCAGGTGTGGGATGCAAAGAATGTTTTTGTAACAGATGGTGCTTGTATGACGTCTGCCTCTTGTGTAAACCCATCGCTTACTTATATGGCATTAACAGCAAGGGCTGCAAATTTTGCGGTGGGTGAATTGAAGAAAGGGAATTTATAAACCAATGATTGGGCAAATAAAATCTGCTTTGCCTAAGTAGTTTATTGAATAAGATTGAAAAGTAATTGGCGAATAAAGGTATCCGATCATTGATATTTAGTAACAAGTAAAAGCCTCCCCAGGCAGTGTCTACAAAATCTCCTTTGGGAGATGGGGGTATTTATTATGAACAGAAGAGAACTCATTCAAAACATCAGCCTGCTGCTGGGTGGCTCCATTGTGGGTGGCAGCCTTTTTACCAGTACAGGTTGCAAGTCGTCTGACAAACAAGTAAACGCAATGTTTACTGAAAGCCAGGTAGCATACCTCAATGAAATAGCCGATACCATTTTGCCTGAAACATCAAGCCCTGGCGCAAAGGCTGCTAAGGTGGGAAATTTTATGGCCTTGATGGTTATGGATTGCTATGAAGAAAAAGACCAAAAGATATTTATGGCCGGGTTAGAAAAACTGGATGATTTAAGCCAACAGAAATACAGCCATTCATTTGTAACAATAACCTCCGGGCAGCGTACAGAATTGTTGACTGCGTTGGATAAAGAACAAAAATCTTTCCAGGACAAAAAAGAAAAAGATGCACCCAGCCACTATTTCAGGATGATGAAAGAGTTGACACTGCTGGGATATTTTAATTCCAAAGAAGGTGCAACACAAGCATTAAGATATCTAGCAGTACCTGGTAAATTTGATGGAAGCTACCCTTATAAAAAAGGGGACAAGGCATGGGCTACTTAAATTTAATTTTCTTTTTGCAGATGGTTGATTTAGTTATTATGTTTTCCTGTTGCATAATTAAAGTTCAGAAAAGGTATGCTGTAAAAGCGAGTGACACAACCCCGCCCGGCTGAACGCCGTTCGGACGGGGATGATGCTACAAGGCGCAACTGCTGTCCCAAAAAAATCTTGACAGGCAAAATAATCAACCCAAACAGCTTTTTTAAATGTTGGAAAAAAAACTCACTATTTTTATTACAACATCTTTATTTATCTAAAATAACATTTACCATGATTAGCAGGAGAAAATTTTTAACACAGGCCGGATTGCTAACAACGGCAACAGTATTTAGCAAAGATTTATTTGCAGAGAGTACCCGTTTTAATAGAACAAAAATCGGTCTGCAATTATATTCGTTGAGAGATGAAATACCAGTTGTTGGTTTAGATGCAGTGCTTAAAAAAATTGCTGCTGCCGGCTACAACACTGTAGAGATGTATGGCTATGGTGGCAAGAATGGGTTCTTCAACAAAAGTAGTAAGGCAACTGCGGCATTACTAAAAGCCAATAATTTAACTGCACCGAGTGGTCATTATGGTATTGAATCTTTGGTAAATGGAGGGCAGGAACAGATAGATGCTGCCTTAACCCTCGGGCACAAGTACATGGTAATACCCTCACTGCCCGAAGAAATGTGTAAAGACCTTGATAGCTACAAGAGAACATCCGAAAAATTAAACAAGATTGGTACAACGTGTAAAAAAAATAAGTTGAAGCTGGCGTATCATAACCATGCTTTTGAGTTCGAACAATTTGCAGGCCAGGCACAAACAGGCTATGATATTATGCTGAAAGAAACCGATGCAGCATTAGTAAATTTTGAAATGGATGTTTTTTGGGTAGTAACAGGTGGGCGGAACCCGTTGGATTTATTTAAACAGCATCCCGGCAGGTTTAAGTTATGGCATGTAAAAGATATGGATAAAGTAAATAAAGACTTAAATACAGAAATAGGTAGTGGCTCTATCGATTTCAAGCCCATTTTTGCACA